>NZ_CM001441.1:3432225-3732225 GCF_000244895.1 Desulfosporosinus youngiae DSM 17734 | reverse complement strand
GGATGTTAAATGGCCTCAGAGAATTGTGCTGTAAAGAGGAAGGAGTGAACGGAAATGGCGCAACTTGGTTTTCATTATGATATGTCAGTCTGTATTGGCTGCAGGGTCTGTCAGATCGCCTGCAAAGATAAGAATGATCTGGAAGTCGGGGTATTATACCGCCGGGTCTTTGATATGGAAAAGGGCGTTTACCCGAATCCGCGGCTGGATCACATCTCTCTGGGATGCAATCACTGCAAGGAACCCAAATGTGTGCAGAACTGTCCTACCGGAGCACTTCATAAACGGGAGGCAGACGGAATCGTTCTCCATGACAAGGCGAAATGTATTGGCTGCCGGTTATGCACCTGGTCCTGCCCTTACGGCGCACCTCAGTATAAAGAGCATGAAGGTAAAGTCGGAAAATGCGATCTTTGTGCAGACTTGCTGGAGAAGGGGGAAGAGCCGGCCTGCGTGTCTGCCTGTGTGATGAGAGCTCTTCATGTGGGCGAGATCGATGAGCTGCGCAAGAAATACGGAAATACCGCAGATAGCGAAGGGCTGCCCAGTTCAGGGATCACGCATCCGTCTCTGACCATTACCACCAAGAAGTAATTTCAGAAAAGGAGGGAACAAGATGTTTGCAGAAGAATGGCCGCTTATGATGTTCACTTTACTCAGTCAATTGGCGATTGGAACCTATATTATGCTATTCCTTATCCGTCTGATGCTGGCCAAGGATAATGCTTCTTCAGCCTCTCAACTGACCAAATCAGGTCTCATGCTGACCGGGCCGGTTATGGCGGCAGCCTTAGTTTTCTCGCTGTTCCATTTGGGCACTCCCTTGGGAGCGGTCCGCTCGATTTTAAACCTGGGGTCCTCCTGGTTAAGCCGGGAAATTATTACTGCCGGCGGATTTCTGGTCTTCTGGCTCATCTCTTATCAGGCTTTTCGAAAAGGAAAATCAGGAAAAGGCTTGGGGATTGTGACATCCCTGATCGGACTGGCCGCCATATTCTGTATGGCAAGCATTTACTCATCCTCAATCCGTCCGGCCTGGACCAGCCTGAACACTTATATCGCTTTCTATGGCGCCACCTTTGCCTTAGGCAGTGCCGGTGCCCTTACCCTTGTGAGCCTGGCGGCCCAGGGTAAGCCTTCGGAGCAGGCCCGCAAGATCTTGAAAACCGTCGTCCTGGTATTGGGAGCCGCGATTGTGGTGCCTCTCCTTTATCTTCCGGTCTTCATATCCGGTTTGAGTTCCGGAGTTCCAGCGGCTCAAGCTTCTGCTCAATTGCTTTCCGGAACCTATCTGGCACCCATCGTCATCCGTGCTCTTTTGTCCCTGGCCGGCGTGGTTCTCTTATTCCTGGGCCTGAAAAAGCAGGCGCCTCTTTCCCCGAATCAGGTTTTGACGGCCTTGGTTCTTGTTTTGGCCGGGGAGTTCATAGGACGTTATGTATTCTACGGTGCTGCAGTATCCATCTTTACGGGACATTCCCTAATCTAAAAAAGAAGCTCTTTTATGAGTTAGCAGCGGCCAAAGGCCGGGAACTTAACCTGACAGGTTATTTCCCGGCCTTTGGCTAATTTTAATTTTTAGGGATTATTTCCAATCTTGGGAGGATATGAAGGCGGAATGTGGAAATTAAAAGAGTGGATTGTTAATCATAAGCAAAATTAAGCTTAGAGGAGTGACATTAGTATGGATGTATTCCTTGGTCTTGGCAGCATTGGCTTGGCATTGGTTGCCTGGGTATTTCCCGTAGTAAATCTCGCAAGGCGTAAAAAATCAGAAAACAAAAGCTGGATCGCCTTTTCCATAATAAGCGTCAGTGCCTGTGCTATCACGTTGTTTATCCAAATAGTATCTCTGGATCATCGGGTAGATATAGAGGATTGGTCAGCCCTTATGGATACTACGAATGCGCTGGTATTTGTGTCCTCGGTTTATCTATTCATCACCCTTGCCTTAAATTTGATTACGTTTTTGGTCTATAGTATAATCCAAAAACCTAAGCACACTTAACCGGGAATTAAAGAAATACCCCCCCGCCGCTAAGAGGCTATCAGCCTCAAGCGGCATCTTTTTTATCTATTCAAGGTATTGCGTTGTAGTAGAAGCAAAGGAAAAGATATAATGATAATTTAGTTCAAGCAATTTGCTGCAAGGAAGATATGATATGATAGGAAATGACCGTCAATAGATTAAAGAGAGGACGAACTACATGAAAGAATTTTTAGGAAAACTCCAGTATAATTCACCGGTTACCCTGACCTTTACGTTTCTTTCCTTAGTTATCTTGCTGTTAAGTTATTTAACGGGCGGATTAACTACGAATTTGCTTTTTGGGGTATACCGTTCATCCTGGAGCGATCCTTTGGCATATTTCAGATTGTTGGGCCATGTGCTGGGCCATGTGGATTGGAGCCATTACTCCGGCAATATGGTGCTTTTTTTGGTGTTGGGTCCTATACTGGAAGAAAAGTATAAGTCTCAAGTTCTTTTAATTATGATTGCCATCACGGCAGTGGTGTCCGGATTATTCCATGTCATTTTATTTCCCAGTACCGTATTGCTGGGGGCAAGCGGAATTGTATTTATGATGATTGTCCTTTCATCCGTTGCCGGCATGAAGGATGGGAAAATCCCCCTCACTCTCATATTGGTGATCATTATTTATCTGGGGGGCGAGATAATAAGTGTGGGATCAAAAGATGGAATCGCTCATATAGCTCATATTTTAGGAGAAATTTGCGGGGCTGCTTTTGGTCTTCTAAGCAGACGTACGTGAATCTCCAATGTTAACGAATCGAGCAATGCAAACAGTGGACTGTGGGACTGAAGAAAGGTGATAGTATGGCAACAACAGCAGATTATATAGACTATGTTTGTGAACAGATCAGCGGTGTTGGCGCTGTTAGATATAAGAAAATGTTCGGAGAGTATATGGTTTATGTGAATGAGAAGCCTATACTTCTCGTCTGTGATAATATGGTCTTTGTGAAAATACTTGACTGTATCAGTGAAAAGATGAAAGAGGCAGAGAGAGGTTTTCCTTATGACAGGGCAAAAGAACATTATATATTAGACATAGACAATTCTAAATTCAGCAAAGAAGTCATCGCTTTATTGGAGCCGGTTATTCCAATTCCACAACCTAAGAAGAAAAAACTGTAGAACATCCAGGGACGAAGAGGGGGAAGCGGCGAGAATATAGTGGAGGTATGGGATTGAAGAAAATACTGGTTGTCGAAGATGAAAATATTTTGCGTGAAGTAATTATGGACTATCTGATCGAGGATGGATATCAGGTATTAGAGGCGGCAGATGGAGAACAAGCTTTAGAGCTGTTTCAAGCAAATGCTGTTGATTTAGTGATCTTAGATATAGTTCTGCCCAAGATTGACGGCTGGTCAGTGTGCCGCAGAATTCGGAAACATTCCGGTATCCCTATTATTATTTTAACCGCCCGTTCGGATGAGGATGATTCTCTGCTGGGCTATGAGCTGGGTGCGGATGATTATCTGATCAAACCCTATAGTCCTCGGGTTCTAATGGCCAAAGTGAAACGGTTTCTGGAAAGACACCCGGGTATTGCGGAGGGAAGGCTGATATCTGCCGGTGGTATTGTTATAAATATGGGGTCAAGACTGGTTTCTGCAGATGGCCATACCATTAATCTGACACATACGGAACTGGAAATTCTCGCTTACTTAATGCAAAATAAAGGGATTGTCATTACCAGAGAGCAATTAATCTCGAAACTATGGGGCTATGATTTTTATGGTGATGAAAAGACCGTGAACAGCCATATCAGAAACCTGCGTGCCAAGCTGGGTAGTAAAGGCAGCTGTATTGTTACAGTGATCCGCTCAGGATATAAGTTCATAGAGGAACAGGTATGAAAAAAAGTATTGTTTTCAAGTGGTTTATGCTGACAGCTCTATTGTTCTCCGCCATGTTTTTAGTGATTGGCATCACGCAGAATTACTTTTTTGAGAGATATTATCTCAATAAGAAAGCGGATGCTCTCAAAATGGATATGAACGAGTACTTAAGCCTGGCGGCGAAAAAGGGAGCCGAAGCAGCATCAGTCCAACTCTATAAGAATAATCATGTCTGGATGACCAAACTGGATGACTGTGGACGGATCTTGGATGTGGAAAATTACTATATCGAAGTGACATTGGAAAATGAAGCCCAGGGGAATTGGCGCATACCTATGTACTCTTTTGCAGGAGAATTTTCTTCCGCTGTCCTCTCTTCCTTAAAGGTTGGCGATGAGGTGATTATTGATACCGTTAATAGCGCAGATGAAAGGATACCTTATCATATCCAGACTCATTCAACGGGAGTCATCAATCTAAACCTTGCTAACAAGCTGCATGGTCCTCAGGCCGACCCGGCCTATAGCCAGCTGGCAACCGGCCTGTATAGAGGAAGGATAACGAAAACTATATTTCCGGAACGCGGGGA
Source organism: Desulfosporosinus youngiae DSM 17734 (assembly GCF_000244895.1). Classification (NCBI taxonomy): domain Bacteria; kingdom Bacillati; phylum Bacillota; class Clostridia; order Eubacteriales; family Desulfitobacteriaceae; genus Desulfosporosinus; species Desulfosporosinus youngiae. The sequence continues at coordinate 3,727,766 of NZ_CM001441.1, read as the reverse complement.
GGATATAGTGTTTCCTTACCAGGAAACTTATTTTTTGGAACAGGTCAAAGAATTCCAAGCCCGTCTGCTGGTTGATAAGAAACCTCTTCAGAGTACAGAAGAACTTAGGGCCACAGAAAATTTTGCACAGTACCAGATCATCATTAAACCGGTTAGGGAAAATGGGTCAAGAGGATATATTTTTGCTATGACTTCTCTCCAGCCGGTGGATGAAGCCATAGCGGTTATGCGGCAATTCTATCCTTACTTTTTTGGCTTGGCCTTGCTGTGTGTGATCGGTTTAGCCTTTATTGTTTCCAAGCGGTTGTCAAAACCGCTGATCTCTATCAACCGGATCACCGGGAAAATAGCTAACCTGGATTTTACGGAAAAGCTGCCGATGGGTTCCGAGGATGAAATAGGCCAGTTGTCCGCAAATATCAATGACCTGTCCAGCCAGATAGAAGGGTATATCGGTCGGCTGAAACAGGATCTGGATCAAGAGAAGCAGCTGGAAGAGACCCGGAAGGAATTTATTGCCGGGGTCTCTCATGAATTGAAAACCCCTCTGGCGGTTATGAAAAGTTGTCTGTCCATTTTAAAAGACGGAATAGCCGCTGAAAAAAGGGAACATTACTTTCAGGCCATGGAAGAGGAAATACAGCGGATGGACCTGCTGGTGGTCAACATGCTGGATCTGGCTAAATTTGAATCAGGTACCTATAAGCCTGAAATGGCTCCTTTTGAAATCGACAAGGTGATTAGAGAAGCAGGCAGGTCCCTGGCAGGGGAAATAGAGGGGAAAAATCTCTCTTTTAGCTTGAGGCTTGTCTCTCTGATGGTCGTGGGGCATAAAGGGCTGATCAGCCGAGTGATCACTAATTTTCTCAGTAATGCAATCCGGCATACGGAGAATGGTGATGCCATCGTCATTGCTGTCAGTGGCAAAGGGCAGACCGCAGAAATCAGCGTTGTAAACCAGGGGAAGCCTATAGCAGAGGAGGACAGGAAAAAGATATGGGACCAATTCTACCGTGTCGAGGCCAGGACCTCCAAAGCAGGTACAGGTCTGGGACTTGCCATATCCAGAGAAATACTGGAGCTTCATCATGCGGTTTATGGTGTGGAAAATACCCGGGATGGCGTCCGCTTTTTCTTTTCCCTGCCGGTACATCATCATGACTAATATGTATCAACCTCTTTATACTAGTTTAGATGACTTTTTACGAATTAGGTCTTGATAATGAATTGAACTATCTCCCCTATTTCGTTGAAGTGGGGGATTCCGGAACATCCGCACCTTAATAAAGCTGTTGGGAGAGAGCATATTTGGAAATTTTGTTAAGCAAGCGTGGAGAGTCAGGATGGCTTAACTCTTTTCTGAGGTGTTAAAGGGGCACGTTTAGAAATTCTTATGTGGAGGGAGATGCCTTATAAATAATAAACTTGGGTCGATATCACCGAGTGACGAAGTTTTGGAGAAATTCGGAGTCCGGGTGGTCGCTCCGCTGGGCGGAAGGCTCAATCAGCACTGGCTTGTAGACCTTCGAGGGGAACGGCTTGTTCTGCGCCTTTGGTGGTCCAAGTCGCCTGAAGATATGGACTACGAGTTACGCCTGCTGACAAGCATCTCTGTTCTGGGGTGGCCCGTTGCTCCCGCTGTCGAGGGGCCGGTCAATCTGGATGGTCAATTTTGGTGCTTGTTTCCCTATCTTCCCGGTGATCCGCCATCCGTCGCTGACCGGATTGCCGAACAACGTGCTCGAGGACGACTTCTGGCTCAGTTCCACACCGATCTCGAGAAACTAAGTGGGTTCGGGCAGCGTGGAGATTGGCAGCGCTGTGAGAAGGTCCTTAATGACCCGACCCTCGAACGTGTGCTGTCCAAGAACGAGAGGAAGCAACCGGAAGAAACCCGTATACTGAGATGGCACCTTGAACGAGCTCGCCAGCGAGTAGATGGACTAAAGACCCAGGCCCGCCCCAGTATCGTTATCCATGGCGACTTCACACCGTGGAATCTACTCTTCAAAGACGGGCGTCTCTCAGGAATCCTTGACTTCGAGTTTGCGCACTTGAATCATCGGGTCGCCGACTTTGCGCTTTCGTGGCGGGGCAGGCATGACGAGGTTGTCCGAGCGTACGATGAAGTTTCACCACTTGACCCTGAGGAATGGGAGTTACTCACCCCAGTATGGTGGGCATGGCTCATTGGCGGTGCCTGCAAGGATCTTGCACAGGGCATTTTAACGCACGAGTGGACCATCAAGCATTTGCTGCGACGCTCCCCATTGATGGGACAGGATTCAGCCGAGTTTAGGTAGGGTATACGCAGCCGCCGGAACAGCGGTCGTGTTTTGAATAAAAGTGGCCTGTGCCACTTATTTTAGCGGTACCTAGCGGCTTTTAGATAATTAGCAGTCCTCTCTTTTTCCATCTGAAGATTATCACTTGCCCTCAGTACGAGTAGTTTGGGGTATTCGGTACTTGGTAAAACTAATGAAAACTGTAAAAACAATCGTTGCAGAAGAGGTTGACATTTGTTAACCTCTTCTGCTATATTAAAGGCGATAAATGTTAACCAAATTCAGGAGGACTTGCCATGAAGTGTAATATAGCTCTGTCGAACGGCGAATGGAAACTGATGAACCTGTTGTGGAAGGAAGCACCCCGTACGATTGCGCAGCTGGTTGCCGCGCTGAAGGACGATACAGGCTGGACCAAAGGAACCGTTTTTATGATGCTCTCACGAATGGAAGATAAAGGGGCAGTTCGCTTTGAGGAAGGCGGGCGTTCCAAGCTTTTTTATCCTGCCCTGAAAAAGGAGGAAGCTGCCTCCTTTGAAACGGAGAGCTTTCTCAATAAGGTTTACGGCGGCAGCGTCGGGCTGATGGTGGCCTCCATGGCCGGACAGAAAGCACTGAACAAAACGGATATTGATGAACTTTACGCCATTTTGCGGGAGGCGGAAAAGGAGGCAGGGCAATGACCGAGTGGATCATCACTTCGTCTGTTTTGATTATGGTTGTGATCGCGCTGCGCTTTCTGTTCCGGGGGAAAATCAGTCGTCGGCTGCAATATGCGTTGTGGGGATTGGTGATGATCAGGCTGTTGATGCCTTTTTCCCTGTCGGAAAGCTCGTTCAGCGTGATGAATGCCCTGCCGAACAGCAGTTTTGCTGAACGGCAGGTGCACGTTCTGCCGATTTCCAGACAGTCCGTGGGCGAAGCTTACGGCATCGTGGTCAACAGCAACCGCATCGTTGCGGATGTCCACAGCTTTGGTTATCCAGTATTATCCGGTGACGGTGAAACCATTACCCGTTATGCCGGGAAGATGAGCGTCCGCGAGATCTTAAGCCTGATCTGGCTGACCGGCAGCATTGCGTTTTTGTTATGGTTTATGGTTACCAACATGATATTTTCCAGGCAGATGCAAAAAACGCGCCAGGTATACGGTGCCGAGGGTACCGATACTGACCATTTCCCGCTGCCTGTTTATGTGACTGAACAGATAGCTTCACCCTGCCTGTTTGGTCTGATTCACCCGGCTGTTTATTTGACGCCGAAAGCTGCAGCCAGGGAAGGTGTCACCTGCCACGTTCTCGCTCATGAACTATGCCATTACCGTCACGGTGACCATATCTGGTCGGTTCTGCGGGGGTTGTGCCTCGCCGTTTGGTGGTGGAATCCTCTGGTCTGGACGGCGGCGATCCTGTCCCGTACCGACAGCGAGCTGGCTTGCGACGAAGCGGTGATCAAAACGATCGGTGAAGAAAACCGCTTCGCTTACGGACATACGCTCATAGATATGATTGCCGTCAGGGAAACTCCTTCCGGCCTGATAAATGCTGCGACCACAATGGCTTCCGGCAAGCGGAGGATTCAGGAAAGGCTGAATATGATTATCAAAAAACCTAAAACAGTTGTTCCCGCACTGGCTGCCGTCCTGCTGCTTATTACGGTCAGCGCAGTCAGCACATTTACAGGGGCGGGCAAGGATATACAGGATGTGCCGGAACAGGATTTCCCGGTAGTTGATAGGGTCTTTGCTTCGGATAGTACCGGCCTTGAACAGCTCGGTCGTGATGCGGCGACATTTTACTATACTCAGTTTATGACGGAGGAGGTTCCGCAGCGCTGGCATCTGACCAAATACGAACCCCTTTCCGGCAGACTGATGGCCGGTGATGAGCAAGAGTTTGCCGTCTGGATCACATCATATCTGCAAACAGACGGGGGCGGTTTTCTGGTTGGGGAAGGAATTCCCAATGATCCTGAAGATCTGAGCAAAGGCGGCATTTGCCCTGAGGTTGGCAGACAGTTCCGGATCAAAGCGCTGGGCGGCGGCAAATATGAAATCGTCAGCATTGGAACCGGCGGAGGGGCTCAGGGGCTGGCACCTGTAGATTCAGCTGTCTCCTATGGAATTATGGAATTGAGAAACGGCGAAGCCCGGCGTGCCGTATCACCGCTGTCCGGCGTTGACGCCCAGCTGGGAAAATTGGACACCGCATTAGCTGCCAAAGCATACAAAGGAGCTGTCCTGTTCCGGAAAGTAGAGCAGAAGAGCTAAAACAGGCTTATACTTACATATTGACATATATAGATCATCAATATACTATTGTATATAGATAATCTATATAATTGGGGGTTGAACTATGCCGGTTGATAAAAGTCTTTTAACGGGAAGCACTACCATGCTTATCTTAAGGCTCCTTGATGAAATGGATATGTACGGTTATCAAATGATTGAAGTACTTAGCAAAAAGTCAAACAACGTCTTTGAGTTAAAAGCAGGGACCTTATATCCATTGCTCCACAGCTTAGAGCAAAAAGAAATGCTCACTTCTTACGAAAAGGTCGCTGATAATGGGAAGGTACGAAAGTACTACAGGATCACCAAAAAAGGACGCAAGCATTTACACGAGAAAAAAAAGGAGTGGAAAGCATATACCACAGCTGTAAATGATCTTTTGGGAGGTGCAGGTTTTGCAAAAGCCTGATAAGGTTACCGAGTATTTGGAAACTGTGGGTCAACAAATACGGTGGAAAAGGGCGCAAGCTTCTGTTTTAGAGGAAATTGAGAATCACATAACCGACCAAAAGAACGCCTTTATAACTGCTGGGTACGATGAAGAAAAAGCAACTAATATGGCAATTGCCGAGATGGGCGACCCTATCGTTGTCGGGGAAGAACTTGACCGAACACACCGGCCTAAACCCGATTGGCCGCTACTGTTCATGACAGCAACTATGCTTCTTTTGGGACTTGCTATTCAATTTTTTATAGGATCACACATTCCTCTCGGTGCCTGGATGTTTGGAAGACAGATCGTCTGGGCAGGTATTTCACTTCTTTTGATGTTTGCTGCATACTTCTTAGACTTCACAATCATTGGAAAGTATCCTAAGTTTGTTTTTTTGGCGCTCTGTACAATAACCTTAGCTTCATATTTGTTTACAGGAGGAGGCAGAGGTACATCTACCATTTATCTGCTGTTGCTGTTTCCAACCGCATTTGCCGGATTTGTATATAGTATTAGAAATAAAGGGTGCAGCGGACTTATTCTTTGTGGGGCGGCATTTATAATTCCGGTATACTTAACGGTGATCATTAATAATTTAACGGTTCTCGTTTTGCTTTTAACTTCCTGCTTTATTGTTTTGACGGCTGCTGTTATGAAAAACTGGTTTAATGCAGGAAAACTATTGGCCGCACTTATTTTAGCTGTCCAGATTCTCGCCGCTTTGTGTACGCCATTTATTCTGAAGATGGCAGGAAAACAGTATATTTGGGACAAATTATTAGCCGCCTTGAATCCATCCCTTGATCCAGATGGATATGGATATATCAGTTCTCTGATACAACGTCTTTTATCTCATTCACTGTTAATAGGTCAGGGTTTGCCGATAGCTGACGTAGATTATTCTGTATTCAGGATTTTGCCCGGAGCCAATACGGATTTTCTTTTGACTTGCTTGATTTACAGATTTGGGTGGATTGTGCTTATCGGAATAATTGCGATATTCTCAGTTTTTATTATGCGTGCGATTATTCTTTGTAAGAAGCAAAAAAGTGTGCTTGGATTTTTGGTTTCACTGGCGATTATCTCAACATTTGCATTACAGTTTCTCGTTTATATTGCTGCAAATTTAGGCTTTTGGCGACTTGATCCAATGCCGTTACCACTGATCTCTTATGGAGGCCGAGCTCTTGTTATCAATATGTTCCTGATTGGGTTTTTACTTTCAGTATTTCGCACAGGCGATTTGGTGAGAGATAAAGCTAGGGTATCGGCAGCAAAGTTTATTCAATTTAATAAGGGGCAGATAATTATTGATTTGAAAAATGACTTTATTAAATGAGCAGTAGATATTTATGTATAAGACACCAGAATCTAGCCAATCCCAAATAAAAATACGAATTAAGAATTACTTAAAAGAACTCCCTATTAATCTAGAAGGAGAGGGATATAAAGATAAGTTTCATAACCATAAATTACGGTTCAGATGGAAACACTACCAAAGTCAGATTATATTTTTTTCCTGATGCAAAAATAAAAACAGGAGGATCTCATATGCTAGGTCATTATTTGATGTTCAACAGAAACTGTGTGGAAGCAATCAAGACCTATGAAAAAGCTTTTGACACCAAAACCATTGAAATTCAAAAGTACGGCGAAATGCCGCCGAATCCAGCCTTCACCATTCCCGACAGCGACAAAGATCTCGTTTTACATGCACGGCTGCAACTGGATGGTATGGAGATCATGTGTGCTGACAGCTCAGAGAGAAGCACGAGCGGCAATAACATGTATATTTCGATCACGACAAAGGATGCGGCTTTCGTTCAAAAGGCGTGGGACGTGCTTAAGCAGGACGGTGAAATCTATATGGAGCTTGCCCCATCATTTTTCGCAACTTTGCACGGCTCTTTGCGGGATAAGTTCGGTATTAATTGGATGTTTACCGCTATGAAATAAACGGTATATTCCTTCATTTCTAATACAGTATTGAATTTTAAGGAAGCAGCTATTATTTAGCGGTACCTGTGGCTACAGCTAATCCTAAATAGATAGTTGAGCCCTTTTCCGGTTTCATATTGAAATGTGGTATTGCTAATGACATTTTATTGACACCATCTCTAGACTCCGTCATAATCCTCACTTTCAAGTTTATAATGATAGGTCATCGTAGTCGGCGTAATCAGTGTGACCACGGTGACCTATTATAATGTATGTTGAAACGTAAATTGTTTAATCTCCGTTTACATTGGCATAGTACAATTTAGCATAGGTGATGAAAAATGAGTAAAATTATGATTGTGGACGACGACCCGAACATCCGTGAGCTTGTGCTCGCCCTGCTTCAAAACAACGGCTTTGAAGCCTGCGAAGCGGCAGACGGGCGCGACGCGCTGCAAAAAATGACAGACGATCATCCTGATCTGGTGATCATCGACATTATGATGCCGAATATGGACGGCTTTGAGCTCTGTCGTCATTTGCGGCGTTATTACGAAAACCTGCCGGTCTTAATGCTGACGGCTAAAGGGGAACTTAAGAGCAAGGTGAGAGGCTTCGGACTTGGCGCTGACGATTATCTGACCAAGCCTTTTGAAGGCGACGAGCTGATCGTCCGTATCCAGGCGCTGCTGCGGCGTTATAAAATTGAGGCTTCCCAGGTGATTCAGATCGGCAATGTCCTGATCGACAGGAACAGCTACAGCATCACGCTGTGCGGCGGGCGCGAGGATATTCCGATGAAGGAATTTGAACTGCTCTTTAAGCTGGCGGGTTTTCCCGGCAAAACTTTTTCGCGCAACCAGTTGATTGAGGATATATGGGGTGTTGGCTTTGAGGGAAACGAACGGACGCTGGACGTCCATGTGAACAGGCTGCGCGACCGTTTTCCGGAGGAACAGGCCGGTTTTAAAATTACAACCGTCCGCGGACTTGGTTACAGGCTGGAGGTGATTGGGTGAAACCGGGCGAACGGCCTCATACCGTGATTGTATTGTTCGCGGCGATCCTTGCTTTTGGCTGCTTTTTTGCCGCAGGGTACGGTATTATGTCTGTAATTTACCGGCGGACCGGTACTCCCCCGGAATTCTGGGCGCATATTTTTTCCAGCCTTATGGGGATGCTTTTAATCCTATGTGCTGCCATGATCTCCAGATTAATCGCAAGCAGGTATCCAAGAGGTATCCGGCATCATCAAAGCATGCACAGTCAATTGCTGAACGCCATGACCCGAATTGCGAAAGGGGATTTCGATGTCTTTATTGATACGCAGGATGATTTTTTTCATGATGATTTTGCAAAGGGAATCAATAAAATCGCCCAAGAACTTGGCTCGATGGAACAGCTGCGGCAGGATTTTATATCCAATGTATCCCACGAGATCCAGTCGCCCCTGACTTCCATCAGCGGATTTGCCGCATTATTAAAAAACGATGCTCTGACAGCCGACCGGAGGAATCATTATCTCGGCATTATTGAAACCGAAAGCAAACGGCTGTCCGCTTTAAGCGACAATCTGCTGAAGCTGTCGGCGTTGGAGACCGGCGGCGAGCCGTTAGCCTGCAAAGAATACAGGCTCGACAAACAGCTGGAAGAAGTTGCCCTGATGCTGGAACCGCAATGGGGCACCAAGCATATCGCAATGGAGGCGGACTTAGAAAAACTAACGATCCAAGGGGATGAGGGGCTGCTGTCCCAGGTTTGGGTGAATCTGCTCCATAATGCCGTAAAATTCACGCCGGAGGGTGGCGTGATCCGTGTTAGTTTAAAATCAGATCAAACCAATGTGTGCTGCCGGATCACCGATACCGGTATCGGCATCGCGCCGGAAGATCAGATCCATATATTTGAGCGCTTTTATAAAGTGGATAAATCCCGCGACAGGGCTCTTGGCGGCAACGGGCTCGGACTTTCCTTGGCCAAGAAAATCGTGGAATTGCATGACGGTCATATTACCCCGCAAAGCGAGATCGGTAAAGGCACAACCTTTACGGTTACCTTGCCGCGATACGGTATTATTTTTGAGAACGCTTAAAGATCTTTTTAGGGAATCACCAGCAGCTCAAATGAGGCGATTAAAAACTCGGCGGAGCCATCTTTGCTGACCGTCGTTACGGCCATGTATTCGTCTATCATAACAGTGCCCCCTCGTTCTATAGCAGCAGGGCATTTCGGGGTTGCTTGAGGGTATGAGCCGAACAGGACTATTACTTTAGCTTTGGTAGGCAAACATTTTATTTGAATATATTATTTCTTAGATTTCTTGTTAGTTAAGAACAAAGCTGGAATGAGCAATACTAAGCTAAGGACTAAAGCTAACATGAAACCATCGTGGTAAGCAGTGGTCATGAGGGGAATCGTTGGTACTTTACCTTGGATTGAAAGGCTAACAACCGTTGCAAGCACTGCTGAACCAAACGCACCACCAACATTTTGCATGAGACGAGTCCCGACACTGGCTTGCGCAATTTCTTGTTTGACCATACCAGTGTATGCATCAGTCATCATTGGAATGGTGACACCACCGATACCTATACCGCGAACAAACAAGGCAACACTCACAACAATGAGTGAAGATGCCTCATTGAAGAAGACAAATGGAATCGTGCCAACGATGGCTAATGTCAAACTTACTAAGACAACATTACGCGCACCCAATTTATCAGTTAGCCTACCAATCAATGGACGGGCAACTAACATACCGATACCTTGTGGAATCAAGATCAATCCAGCGCTCAAAACTGAGAAGCCCTTAATGTTTTGGAAAAACAAAGGTAATAACAACATTGGACCGTTGGTGGCTATCCCTGCAAGGAACAAGCCAATCATGACGGCGCTGAAATTTTTCGACTTAAACAAGTGTAATGGAAGAATTGCTTGTTCCTTTTTGATAGCTGCGTAAATCATGTAGATGGCCAAAATTGCGACCCCGGCAACAATATAACCAATAGTTGTGCTGTTGTTAAATGTAGCATTTTTCGCTGCTTTAGTAATCCCATAAATCAAGGCGGCTGAACTGGCACCTAATAAAATGATACCAATGAAGTCGAATTTGGCTTTAATGTTAGCTGGCGTGAAGTTAGGCAGCTTCAAAATCATCAAAGCGATGGCAAGAATACCAATTGGAATGTTGACAAAGAAAATGTAACGCCATGATAAGAATTGGACAATCACAGCCCCAATAACCGGACCAAGGATTGGACCTAAGATTGTTGGAATACCAATGGTCGACATCAGACGTCCCATTCGCTCTCTTCCGGCGACTTCAACACACAAAGTAGTCACCAATGTCATAATAAAGCCGGCACTGAAACCTTGAACAATCCGGAAAATAATCAATGAATTGATACTCCAACTAAATCCCGAAGCAATCGAAGCAGCTAAGAATAATATATTGGCGCCAATCATTAACCATTTGCCGTTGAAACGTTGAACCATCCAACCAGCAAGGGGCACTGAAATTGCCATGGCTAACACATAACCTGTAATGACCCATTGAATTAAGTCAAGTCCGATATTGAAATCATGACTCAAGTGCTTGATGGCAATGTTAACCATTGTGGAATCAAGTAGTGGCATAACTGCTCCAAGCACTAAAATCCAAGCAATGTTCATGATGCTCTTTGGAATCGGCTCCAGTTCTGGAGCTTTTTCATTCTTACTCATCATAAATAAATCCTCCTCATTATGTGCAGCGTTCGTGTCCATCGTTTTTCATTTTATAAAGCGCCGCATTTCGTTTACAATAAAAGCATAAACTATAACGCTACGTTCGAGTAAAGGATTTTTTGAAAAATATTTAAAAATAGTTTATCGACCTATTGAAAAGATAAAAAGAAGGGATGAAACTTGAAAAGTGTAAATGAAGTGAGCAAACTCTCCGGCGTAAGCCGCCGCACCTTGCAATATTATGATGAAATCGGCTTATTGCCGCCCAGCGCGGTAAAAAAATCGGGCTACCGCCAATATGACGACGAGAGCTTGCGCCGATTGTGGAGCATTTTATTTTATAAAGAGCTTGGCATTCCCCTTGACGACATTCGGTTGCTGCTTGAAAATCCAAAGGAAATGGAAAAAGAGATCATGCGGCAGCATAAACAAATTCTCTTGGAAAAACAATCTGGATTACAAAAAATGATACTGTCAGTTGACCGAATATTGAATGACGATTTTGATATTTCAATGCTAAGAGATTTTGATAAAAATAGAATTGAAACAATGAAGAAAACATATGCAAACGAAATCCGAGCGTTAATGGAAAGCAATTTTTTTCTGCCGGTAGTGAAAAGCGGCATATTCCCGAGCGGTGTATCCAGTGTTAAAAACGCCGCAAATATAATGAACTTGGATTTTGGCAAGCTTATTGCTCTTAGCGGGGAGGTCATACAAAAGTTTTGCGAGGCCATGCAGGATGGCCCGGACAGCTTAGCGGCAAAAGAAGCGGTTGCTTCTTATAAAGAATTTATAAATAGTTGGATTCCATGCGACGATAAAGCTTTCCGCAAAATCGGACAGGCGTATTTGAGGTATAAAGAAGATTTGGATAAAAAGACACCGGGACTTGCGGAATTTGTATATGAAGCTATTTTGCATGTCTACCAGTAACCAAACATTCTTGGAAATATTCATTCCAGAGGCATTGATGCTATATGCTTAAATTCCCGCCCGTCCCAAGCCGTAATAAAACCATGAGTTACACCAACGGATGTATCAGTGAATACCTTGCCTGCCATATCTTTGCATCCCTCGGACTCAAAACCCTATAATAATTCTATTGGAGGGATTACTGTGGCGAAAATAACGAATATTTATGTCAGGCTTGAGCCTGGCCTTAAAGAAGAGGCCGAAGCTATTCTGGCACAATTAGGTATCCCGGTATCAAATGCGGTGAATATTTTTTTAAAACAGGTAGTTATGCAGCGAGGTTTACCGTTTGATGTAAAGCTGCCGGAGGCAAAAATCCCAAGTATAGCAAATATGAGTAAAGAAGAATTAAATGCGGAAATAGAAAAAGGATACGCTGATTTCATACAAGGTAATGTTAGGCCTGCATCAGAAGTTTTCGCAGATATTCGCAAGAATTACGGGATATGAAGTACAAAATACTATTCACAAAACAAATGGAAAACGACTTGAAGGCAATCAGTGGTTGGCGTTTACATTGTGTTTAACTTCCATTTAACCTCCGTTTAAATTGCAGCGTTAAACTAATTCTGCAGTAAACAAACAGGAGGTTATTATTATGCCGATCATTCAGGTGGAAGAACTGATAAAACAATATGACAAAGCCCAAACTCCCTCCGTCAAGGGTGTGAGTTTTGCAGTGAACGAAGGAGAATTTTTTGCTTTCCTCGGCCCCAACGGAGCCGGCAAAACCACCACCATCTCCATACTGACCACTACGCTGGCCAAAACTTCCGGTATGGTCACGATCGCGGGTTATGACATTGAGAAGGAGGCAAAACAGGTGCGGGAGAAGGTGGGGATTATCTTCCAGCAGCCCAGCCTCGACTTGCAGCTCTCGGCGGAAGAAAATATCCGTTTTCATGCCTGCTTGTACGGGATGTTCAGCTACCGCCCGACCTTTCGCCTTATGTCCGCGGACTATAAAAACCGGGTCATGGAGCTTGCTGAGATTGTCGGTATCCAGGATGTCCTATTCAAGCCGGTCAAAAAAATGTCGGGCGGCATGCAGCGCAAGCTGGAGATTATCCGCAGCCTGATGCACATGCCGTCCGTTTTGTTTCTGGACGAACCGACCCAGGGACTGGACGCTGTGAGCCGCAGAAGCCTGTGGGAATACATTAATAATGTCCGCAAAGAACACGGCACAACGGTGTTTTTGACCACCCACTATATCGACGAGGCCGAGCATGTGGACAAGGTATGCATTATCAATCAGGGGCGGATTGCCAGCTGCTGCCCGCCGGAAGAAATGAAAAAAAACCTGCTGGGCCAGGAACTTATCCTGGATGCCGAAGACCGGGAGGGCCTGACGAGCGAACTTTCGGAGCTGGGATTGTTCCATAAAAAGGAGGCTCGTATCATCGTTCCTTATCAGGACAGAACGGCGCAGGAAATTATCGCCGGGCTTAAAACTAAACTGACGGTACTGGAAATCAATCAGCCGTCGCTGGAGGACGCTTATGTAGAATACCTGAACAAGACGGGAGGCGCGGCGGCATGAGTGAAATCGCATTGTCAACCGGAAAGGGAAAATCAAGAGTTTGGCGTGAAATCAACGCCGTTATCACCATAGCCCTAAGGGACATTACCATTTCCCTCCGGTCGCCCGCATCAATCATCATGAGCTTTGCCATGCCCCTGATCATGATGGGGATGCTGGGCGGCAGCTTATCCCAGAATATGGCGGGCGGGCTCGGTTTTGATTACAGCAAATTTATGCTGGTCGGCATGTTGGTCAATATGCTCTTTATGGTGACGACCATGGGGATGACGTCACTGGTTGAAGATCATACCACGGACTTTACCCAGGAGATGCTCGTATCTCCCGTCTCCCGCTATTCCATCGTGATCGGCAAAATTTTCGGTTCATCCTTTGGAGCGATTGTCAGTATGGCAGGCACATTAATTGTCGGGCTCATCATGGGAATTACCCTAAGTCCCGGGCAGCTCTTGATGATTCTCGCGCTGTCGCCGCTCATGTGTCTTTCGGGGGGCGCGCTGGCCATGATCATTATCGGGCTTGTCAAAAGCAACAAGACTGCCAATATTGCCATGATGCTTATCACCATGCCCCAGATGTTTCTTTCCGGGGCGATCATTCCAATCAACAACTCCAGCGGTGTTCTCTATGTCTTAAGCCATGCCATGCCGATGACATACTCTCTTGACCTGGCGCGGGCGGTGGTCTACGCCGGAACGCCGGAATACAGCAGCGTCGTATTGTTCAATCCGGCGGTGAACTTTATTGCCGTCGCCGCCTTAACGGTGATTTGTCTGATCGTTGGTACGTTTCTTTTTGCCCGCTCGGAAAAAAACAGGTAAAGCAACGTGCATCACCATACACAAAACAAAGTATTATCCCGTTAGTGTATCGAAGCTAGCGGGATAATACTTTGTTTCTTAATAGGCGGGGGATTTAATCCCTATGATTCGTTTTGAGGTTCTTAAGTAATATCAGGATTAGGGTGATAGATATTAATATTTAAACGCTTAATTCTATAAAAAAGATTCTGGCGGGAAACATTAAGGTGCTTTGCCGCCTTATTAATATTCCCATTATTCTTTTTAAGGCTTTGGATAACAATTTCTTTTTCATATTGAGTAAGCAGCATTTTTAAATCTGTATTATGGGTAATTTGAGGAATCATTTTATTGTTCTGTTTTTTTAAGTGTTGAGGGAGATACATTGCCGATAATTCAGTATCAGTCGCTTCGGCAAGATTCATGGCATGTTCAATGGTATGCCTGAATTCTCGAATATTACCCGGCCAGGAGTGGTTATGTAAAATATCTGAAGCTTCCAAAGATAATGTTCTGATGTTCTTACCCAATAATTTGTTGTATTGATCGATAAATGACATCAGCAGCAGGTCCAGATCGTTTTCACGTTCGCGAAGTGGGGGACATTCTAAAGTTACCGCGGCTAAGCGGTAAAAGAGATCACTTCGAAGCTGACCTTTTTCGATGGCTTCATCAGGACTAAGATTCATCGCACTGATTACTCGTGCTTTGAAAGGGGTTGCTTTATTACTGCCGGTTCGGCGAAAGGTTTGATCTTCTAAAACCCGTAAGATTTTTGCCTGGAGGGGGAGACTCATGGAGTTGATTTCATCCAGAAAAAGAGTTCCATTTCCGGCCTCTTCAAATAATCCCGATTTATCTTCTGCCCCGGTATAAGAACCTTTTGCCGTACCGAAGAAAATGCTTTCCAATAATGTTTCGGGTATAGCACTGCAGTTAATTGCCACAAAGGGATCGTTGGCTCTTATACTCTGATTGTGAATACTTTGGGCTATCATTTCCTTGCCTGTACCTGTTTCCCCGAGGATAAGCACCCGTGAATCCGAATATGAAATTTTACGTGCGGCTGCCCGCAGGGAGTTAATGGATCTGCTTTGCCCTAAAATATCGTCAAAAGTATAGCGGGTTCCGCTTTTCTTTTTACTTTTCACAGTTAGTAATTCCCGCTGCAGGTCAATTAATTTGCTGGAGAGTTCTTGAATTTTGGAATTATCTCGTGATATTGCGATAGAACCGATGGGCTCTTTATTTGAATTCCCCTCTGGAAACACTGGAAAAATATCCATCATGACATGAACATGTTTTCCATTGCGTGAAAAGTATTTCATATAGTAGTTTTTCTTAGGGACCTTTTCCCGAATGGAGGCTAACATCTGGCAATTCTGATCATTTAAGTCATATACTTCACGAATATCCCTGCCGACGATGAATTTTCGGTCGAAACCATCTATTTTTTCGAATCCGGTGGAAGAAATAATAATCGTTCCGGTCGTATCGATGATTTCTATATAGTCCTCTAAACTATTTAAGGCGTTTTTCAATAACTTATTTTCTTCCATTAGACTTTTAAGATCATGCTGATCAAAATTATTCACAGAAACGCCGCCTCCTTTCGCCCAGATAAAGAAATTTTCCACATCAAACGTCAAATTCCTTCTTTGTTAACTAATAATAAGTCAGAATAGATTGAGTATTCGTTGTGGTTGTTAAAAATTTTTTACATAATCAAGTTAGGTCTTAAACCATAAAGGAAGGCCAATCCATTATCTTTTTACAATGTTAAAAAATTTTTACAAGGCCAAATCAACCAGGGATTATGGCCTTTTTACTTAGAAGAATTTCTTTTTATTTCTACATGTTTCTACAAAAAATCTTATGATTCCAAACAATTTCGACTTAGTGTCTTCGGATAGTCAGATAGATCCTGGCATTAATCTTGCTTAATCTAAAGATAGGCCGCAGGGCATAAATGTAAGGAGGTTCAACCATGGAAACGGGAATTTTAGCCAGGATTTCTGAAGCAGTCGTAGAGGGAGATAATGTTCTGGTACAAGAGCTGACTCAACAGGCTGTCGGGGAGGGATTAGAGCCCTTAGTAATTATTAATGAAGGACTTACCCGGGGAATTCAAATCGTAGGTGACAATTTTGGGGCAGGGACGTTTTTCCTTCCTGATCTTCTCTTAGGGGCTAAGGCTATGGATGCGGGAATTAAGATCTTAGAACCCCTGCTTGATGGAGTCCAACAAGAGTCCAGCGGAAAAGTGCTGATTGGAACCGTGCAAGGGGATTTACATGAGATAGGTAAAAACATCGTTGGCATGATGCTTAAAACATCGGGCTTTGAGGTTGTTGATCTGGGAGTGGATGTCCCTTCAGCAATATTCATTGAGAAGGTCAAAGAACTCAAACCCAATATACTCGGTATTTCAGCCTTATTGACAACGACCGTAGACAAACAAAAAGAAATTATTGAGATTCTCCAAGAAGAAGGCTTAAGAAATCAAATTAAGGTCATCATTGGAGGTGCTCCTATCAATCAAGCGTGGGCAGATAAGATAGGGGCTGATGGATACGCGGAAGATGCGATTACCGCTGTTAAAGTCGCTAAAAGTCTGATCTGCTGATTTAATTGGTTTAGAGAAAGAGGGATAGAAAAATGCGTTCGGATTATTTTTCAGAAGAAGAACTGATTCAGGTCCATGAAGCAAGTCTGGAACTGTTAAAACGCACGGGGATTCATACAATCTCTGAGCGCTTCAAAAAAGTCCTTTTGGACAACGGATGCCAGGAAGAAAATGACCGGATTCTATTTACTCAGGACGTTATCGAGAAAGCGCTGAAGACGGTTCCAAAACAGTTCAAAATCTATGGAAGAGATCCCCGTTACGTCGTTGAGATGGGTTCGCGCCAAGCTTATGCCCAAACCTGTGTAGGAACCCCCTCCATTATGGATCTCGATACCGGGAAAAAACGGGATTGCCTGCTTAAAGACCTTGAAGACTTTTGCCGCCTGGCTGATGCTTTAGAGAATATTGATCTTATATCTCCCGTCTTCCCAAGAGATGTTCCCCAGGAAGGAATCGTAACCATAGAAACCATCACCATGCTTCGCAATTCGACAAAACCTTTAAGGATTTGTGCTGAGTCAAGCCATGAGATGAAATCGATTATTGAGGTTCTGGTTACAGCAGCAGGCGGGAAAGAAAAACTGCAGGAGCAGCCCCTGGCCTATATCGAGGTATCTTCCATCAGCCCGCTGGAATATGGATTGCATCCGGCAGAAGCCCTGGTGGATATTGTAGAAGCCGGGTTACCTTTAGGAGTTATTCCTTGCCCCATGATGGGCTCAACGGGGCCGATGACCTTAGTCGGCTGTGTCGCAATGCATAATGCGGAAATCCTGGCCGGAGTGGTTGCCAGTCAAATGATTCGGCCGGGACACCCAGTTATCATGTCTCCACGGGTGACCTTCATGGATATGCGGTCCGGACTCGGGTTATGGGCTATGCCTGAAATGGGTTTGGCTGCAGCGGCTTCAACTCAATTGGCAAGGCATTATGGAATACCCTCGACAGCTACCGGTTTTTCCGGAGCTTCTAAAATTGCCGATGGACAAAGTGGGTATGAGCATCTCTATAATGCTCTCATGCCGGCCCTCATTGGAACCGATATTCTGGCAGCTGCCGGGTCATTGGATAATTGTCTGACCTCGTGTTTCGCAATGCTGGTAATGGATAATGAATTATCGTCTGTGATAAAAAGAACCATTAAAAAGAACGAGATTACGGAAGAAAAACTAGCCGTAGCTGTTGTTGATGAAGTTATTCGAAGCAAAAGTAATTTCCTTGAACACAAACATACACGAAATGCTCTTAGAGCAGGAGAGTTATGGGTCCCGCCCCTTTGTGACAGACAGCCTTTTGAAAAATGGGAACTAAAGGGTGAGAAGGTTGAAGAGAAAGCAAAACGTATTGCTAAAGAACTGTTATCAACTCATCAAGTCGAACCCGTAAGCCAAGAGGTAAACGCTGAATTTGAGCGTATTATCGAACAAGTGTATAAACAAGCTTGATAAGGGGGGATACAGGTGAAGAGAAATTTGCGTGCGGGATTTCGACAGTACGGCGGATTTGGACTCAATGTGTTATCAGACGATGAACTCTATGCCATTCATTGTGCGACCCTTGATGTCTTATGGCATACCGGAGTCCGCATAACCAGCAAAGAAGCTCAGGATATTTTTGATGCCGGCGGTGCCATAGTTGAACGGAGTACCAACACGGTTCGGATTCCGCCCTATGTGGCTGAGGATGCTATTAAGTCGGCGCCAAGTACCGTATTATTAGCGGCCAGAAACCCAAAGAATGATTTTGTGATTGAGAGTAATCGAACCGGATTTACGAATTTCGGTGAAGGAATCAATATAATAGACCTCTTTACAAAAAAATACCGGCCGTCGAATAAGCAGGACGTCGCTGACACTGCACGTATGTGTGATGCCATGAGTGAGATTGATGTCTATGAGAGAGCGGTTTCAGCACAAGACGTTCCGCCCCTTGTAGCTCCCCTTCATGAGGCCCAGGTTGCCTTTAAAAATACCTCAAAGCACCTTTTCATGGGATGCGGCAACGGAAAGAACCTGCGGACACTGGTCAAAATGGGAGAAGCAGTGGTTGGAAAGGAAAACTTCAAAAAGCGCCCTATCTATAGCTCAATTGTGTGTCCTACAAGTCCGTTACAGTTAGTTCCCGAATGTTGTGAAGTCATTATTGAAAGTGCACGAGCCGGGATTACCTGCAACATTTTATCAATGGCCTTATCCGGCGGATCGTCACCCGTAACTTTGGCAGGAACCCTGATTACTCATAATGCGGAAGTTCTGAGCGGAATCATCCTTAGTCAATTGACTTGTAAAGGTTCACCCGTCATTTATGGCAGTTCGACGACCATCATGGATATGAAAAGCACTACGGCAGCTGTTGGAGCTCCGGAGCTGGGAATGATCAATGGCGCTGTGGCAAAACTTGCTCAATATTACTTGCTGCCCAGCTGGGTAGCCGGCGGATAGGCAGACAGCAAACTTCCTGATGGGCAGGCTGCTCATGAATCAACTCTGAGTGCTTTGCTTACCTCTTTATCCGGAGCAAATATTATCTATGGGCTCGGCATGCTTGAGTTAGGTATTACTTTTGATTATGCCAAGTTATTAATGGATAACGAAATGGTCCGGATGATTAAAAAAGCAGTTGGTGGAATTGATGTGAATGATGAAACTATGGCTGTGGATATTATCCAGTCGGTAGGTGCCGCTGGTGAATTCTTAACCCAGGAACATACATTCCGTCATTTCAAAACTGCACAATCTCAAAACAAGTTAATCGATCGCTCTATGAGACAATCCTGGCTGGACAAAGGTGCGAAGGACTTTACTGAGAGGGCTTATGAAGAAGCCCAGCATCTCTATAATACGTACCAACCCGATCCTCTAGCGAATGGAGTGGAAGCAGCGCTGGAAGAAATTGTAGCAAACGCCGAAGCAGACTATGGCTTAAAATAAGTCTCCAAAACAATCAGGCAGCAGGCAAAAGAGAAAAACCGGCTTCGCCATGCCTTAAACGCATACTCTCAAATGAGGCGAAGCCGTCGGCTGCCCTTATGCACCCCCAGACTTATACTTTCATCTCTGAAAAAACCCCAAAACATTCAAAGAATCTGTAGACCTCAAAGGAAGGCAGCTTATCCCACAGAAGTGAACTCATCGCATGGAGAGGCGATAAAAGCCCACAAGCCGGTGCGGGGAAACGGAGCCACGGGTTCACATCAGGTATTACCCAGAGGTTTGGCGGAGTCCCGCGCCGGCGAGTGGGTGAGCCTCGGAGTGCTGAGTGAACGGATGTGGGAGAAGCTGCCCGACCCGAGAGACCTATTTTCACTCATCAGTGGTGCCGCACAGCGGCATAGAATCTGCTATGCTTAAAAAACTTGCTTCAACCCTTAACAAATGACATCAGCGCTGACGGGTTCACCCCGGATGCTGCCTCGACAGTGGATCTTGTCAAGCAGGATCAAATGCCTAAAATTAGGGAGGATGTCTATGAACGCATTTAAAAAGTGGCTGGCCTTATTTGTTCTGTCCTTTGGGTATGCATCAATGTTTACTCTTCCGTATGCAAAATATGTGTTTTATGATCCAATGATGACAGCCTTGCAGTGTACGAACTTCGAGCTGGGTGCCATGGTCTCCGTCTATGTAACAATCGGTATTTTTACCTTCATTCCCGGAGGCTGGGTAGCGGACAGGTTTCCGGCCCGGACGACCATCTCTGTTTCTTTGGTAGCGCAGGGACTCCTAACGACCTGGTTCGGTATAAATATGACGATGAAAGTAGGCTGGATCGTCTGGGTTGCGTTTGCTTTTACCAATTGTTTTGCATATTGGGCAGCAGCATTAAAGGGTGTCAGGCTCTTAGGCGATAAGAATGACCAGGGAAAAATGTATGGCTTCTTTGAAGCCGGGTATGGCCTGTCCACAGTGGTCATTAGTTTTATTGCTTTGGGAATCTTCGGACGATATATGGATCCCGTAGCCGGCTTCAGAATGGTTGTTTTCATCTATTCGGGCTTTAGTATCTTAGCGGGTATTCTAACCTGGTTATTATATGAAGAATATATGGTAGAAACCAATGAAGACAAACCGGTTGTTGGTCTGAAAGACGTGATCTTTGTCTTAAAACAGCCCATCGTTTGGTTAATCGCTCTTGTTATTATGACTACCTATGGCTTATATGTCGGGCAAACCTATCTGACCCCGTATTTAACTGCCGTTGTGGGAATTACAGTTACTTTCTCCGGGGCACTGGCGATTATCAGAACCTACGGAGTAAAACTGCTGGGCGGCCCGGTCGGCGGGTTCATTGCTGACAAATGGAAATCACCCTGCAGAGTCTTAACCATAGGTTATATTTTTATTATTGTCATGTTATTCATCTTTCTCAATTTACCCGCAAAACCTTCTTTAGGTGTAGTAATCGTCCTGATGCTATTGGTAGCATTTGTCGGTGCCGGGATGAAGGGTATTATGTGGTCCACTGTTGAGGAGTCCAAAGTTCCGCGATATTACACCGGTTTGGCCATCGGCACAGCCTCCATCATCGGCTATTTAGCGGACATCGTTTTAGGACCTTTATTTGGTTATTGGTTAGATACTTACGGCAATAACGGCTACAATTTCATGTTTGCCTTCCTGATTGCTATTTCCGTTGTTGGTCTGGCGGCTGCCTTGGGAATTCTAAAATTAAAAAAGACAGCGTTTTCAAATATTACTGCGAACGTTACTACGAATGTCGATACTAAAATGTAACTATGTGAGCGGAGAATTAAACTAATTTATAGGGGGAAGAAACCATGGCAAATTTTGAGTCCCTGGCCCAAAATGTTGTTGCGGGAAAAGAGGCACAAGTTAAGGAACAGGTACAAGAATTTATTAAGGCTGGCACGGAACCTTTGGATATTATCAACCAAGGATTAATTGCCGGAATGAATATCGTTGGTCCGCGCTTTAAAGCGGGAGACATGTTTGTTCCGGAAGTATTAATGTCTGCTAAAGCAATGGCGTCAGGCATTGCCCTTGTAAAACCTCTCATGACGGATACTGATCTGCCTGCTATGGGTACGATTGTGCTGGGGACAGTAAAAGGCGACCTTCATGATATCGGTAAGAACTTAGTGGGCATGCTCTTGGAAAGCGGCGGTTTTAAGGTTGTAAATTTAGGAATTGACATTGCTCCTGAAGGATTTGTTCAAGCGGTTAAAGAACATAAAGCCGATATCGTAGCGATGTCAGCCCTGCTCACCACAACCATGACGGGAATGAAGGATACGATCGAACTCATGAAAGAAGAAGGATTAAACGTCAAATGCATTGTTGGCGGTGCTCCTATCTCTAAAGATTATGCAAACCAAATAGGTGCCGATGGATTTGCACCGGATGCCGCCTCGGCTGTGGACCTTTGCAAGGAATTACTTAGTGCGTAAAACTTACCGCAAAAACTAATAGGATGCATAATTGTGAGGAGGAAAATTATGTTAATTGTTGGAGAACTCATTAATGCAAGCCGTAAGGCTATCGGAGAAGCTATACGCGTTCAAGATGCTGAGGCTGTTAAAAAAGTCGCTATCGACCAACACGAAGCCGGAGCACATTTCATTGATGTCAATGCCGGTATTTTTGTAGGTAAAGAATCGGAATACCTTCAGTGGCTCGTCCAAACGGTCCAAGAAGCTACGGATGCTCCCTGTTGCTTAGATAGTCCGGACCCGGCGGCGATTCAAGCCGCGCTTTCTGTGCACAAAGGCACAGCAATGATTAACTCCATTTCGTTAGAAAAAGCTCGCTACGATGTGTTGCTTCCTGTTATCGCAGGAACTGATCTTAAAGTTATTGCCCTTTGTATGAGTGATGAGGGAATGCCTGAAACGGCGGATCAGCGGCTTAAGATTGCAGACCGCCTTATTAACGGATTAGTGCAAAACAATGTTCCCATCGGCAATATCTACGTTGATCCCCTAGTTCAGCCCGTTGCCACTAACAAAGATTTCGGAATTGAATTCCTCAATGCCATTGAAGCAATTTCTACTCAATTTAAAGGGGTCCATACCATGTGTGGATTATCGAACATCTCTTATGGATTGCCCAATCGTAAATTTATTAACCAGGCCTTTGCTATTATGGCTGTTGCCAAGGGCCTCGATGGACTGATTATTAATCCTTTGGATAAGCGAATGATGGCCAGCCTTATTACTGCGGAAACTTTGAACGGCCGGGATGATTATTGTATGAGCTATCTAAAGGCCCATCGTGCGGGATTAATGGAATTCTAGACCTCAATCTAAAATTGAAAAAACCACCAAAGAAATCGAGCGGTTCTTTGGTGGTTTAGTATTGCTTCCTTAAAATTTTTGAATGGGGTGATTCGATGTCCGGCAGTGCGTGGTTTTGGTTGCTCGTCGTAATTCTTGTCTTATGGGTAGTACCTATTGCTCTATTTCTTTACCAACCAAAACGGGACCCCGTTGGTCAAGAGGAATGGCAAGGCGTTCCCTATGAGCATTTAAAATTTGGAAAGCGGAAAGAAATCTTAAGCATTGCTTCAGTCTGTGTATTGACCAGCTGGGTTATTTGGTTCTGTGTCAAGGCAGGACTATTGGCTTGGAAATAATTCGAAACTTGCTTTCATTACTTTCTGTACTATCTGCAGGATATGAAAGGGGGGGATTACCATAGACAATAAACATGAGCGGGAGGCATTTACTTCCCGCATTGGCGGCCTAATGGTGGTAATCATGACCAGTCTGGGATTAGGAAACATCTGGCGTTTTCCCTATCTCTGCGCTGAATACGGAGGCGCTGCCTTTGTTGTCGTTTATCTGCTGGCTATTGTATTTGTGGTTAACATTGGAAATCAGTGTGAAATCTGTATGGGTAAATTTTCCCGGCGGGGAGTTATTGGTGCCTTCACCGCCATTGGCCGGCGCCGGATCTGGCGGATTTGCGGTATTATTATCCTATGCCTGAATGTAGTTGTGCTCGTTTATTACAATGTCATCATATCCTGGGTTGTCCGCTATTTCTTCACCAGTTTTTCCGGAGCAGTTTGGCAGGCGGCCTCACCCCAGGCTTTTTTCGATGTGTTTATTGATTCACCCCAGGTTATTTTTTGGGCCGTTTTGGTAAATGCCATTGCCTTCGGAGTATGCTGGTTTGGTATTGTCAACGGAGTTGAAAAGGCGGCTAAAGTCATGGGACCCGTCTTATTTTTAGTTATTCTGGCCCTGGTAATGAAGACCTTAACTCTGCCAGGTGTCGGGAAAGGCCTGGAATATTATCTGGTTCCGGATTGGAGCTATTTGTTCAGATATGATACCTGGATGCAGGCCATTGGCCAGGCACTTTGGTCGGGCTGTTTTGGCTGGGGGATAATGACCGCTATGGGCAGTTATATGAAGAAAGGCGAAGATACTTTTTCGACAATAACCCAGGCCGGTTTATTGGATGGAGCCATCTCATGGCTGGTCGGACTGGCAATTATTCCTGCCACTGTGGTTTTCAATGTGCCTTTGAATTCGGGCAGCAGTCTTTCCTTTTTGGTTCTGCCGGAGATGTTTAAGACTATGGCCTATGGACAAATCTATATGGTTTTGTTTTACGGCGCATTAGCCTTGTCGGGGCTGGGAGCGGCTATCGGTTGCCTGGAAGCCATCCTCACCCCCTTGATTGAAGAGTGGGGATTCAGCCGTAAGCAGGTGATTTCAGCAGTTTTTGTCTTATGGAATTTGGCAGCCATCCCTTCCTGTCTGAGCAAGAATACACTGGATTGGCTTGATCAGACGATAGGTACTTATGGCATTGACCTTGGCGGATTATTTATCTTAATCTTTGTAGGTTGGGCCTGGGGAGCTGATAGGGTCAGAAGGAATGTCTTGAATTATGGAGCGGTGATTCCGGTTGGCCGGTGGTGGAATGTCCTGGTTAAGTATATTGCTCCGGGATTTATAGTTTTTGCTTCCTATGGCTTTTTTAAAGCATGGCTCTTGCCTTCGGTACCGGCTTCTATTGCCTGGACCTTTATTATAGGAATTGCTGTCCTTAATCTGGTCATCATTTATTCGGCAATTAAATATCCTGTTCCGCAAGATATTGATGATGTGTCTCTTAAAACACCATTACCCTCTGATAAACTTAAGGTATAATGTAAGAAATGTAAGGCTGTCATTAACGGGTTACTTAATATCCCAAGCGGAAAGGAGTCTGTATGAAATGGAACCTGTAATCCTTCATCTTCCTTTTGAACTCTCAGAGGAAGAATTAATGGAAAAGCTTCGCTTAAAGGAAGGTCATCCCTATCGGAATCGGGTCCTGGAATTAGCAGAAGAAGCAAGAAAGATTGCTGCACCTAAGGTGATTTATAAGCATGCCTATGTGGATTCAAATGATGAACATAAGGTTATTATCGATGGAATAACCTTCAAAAGCCGGATTTTAAGTGTTAACCTGGAAGCTATTCATCGGGTCTTTCCCTTTGTGGTAACTAGTGGTGTGGAATTAGAAGCATGGGGAAAGGGAATTACAGATATGTTTGAAAACTTCTGTGCTGATACAATCCAGGAAATAATTCTTGAATCGGCTTCAGAAAATTTCAAGGGCATCCTTGATCAGGAATGCGGATTAGCGTCAGCTTCGAATATGAATCCCGGTTCGTTGCCCGATTGGCCCATCACCGAGCAAAAACCTCTTTTCCAATTGCTCGGTCAAGTTAAAGAACAAATCGGTGTGGAACTCACAGAAAGTTTTCTTTTGCTGCCGGTGAAATCCATTTCCGGGATTCGTTTTCCTAAGGAAGGAACCTTTGAAAATTGCCAGCTCTGTCCACGGGAAAAATGCCCCGGGCGAAAATCCCCTTATAACCCGGAGCTTAAGGCAAAGTATCAGTAAGATTTTTTGTACTGTCAGAAAGCATAAGGGCAACTTTAATTGGAGGGATTAAATTGGGGTGGATTTTAGGGATAGATACTGGCGGAACATATACCGATGGAGTTATTATCGATCCGGCTTCAAAGGAAATTATAGCTAAATCAAAAGCTCTTACAACACGTGAGGACTTAACCATTGGAATTCGCAACTGTCTGGCTAATTTAGGCGCAGCTGCCCTGAAGACATTGTCAATGGTTTCTCTTTCAACAACTCTTGCTACGAATACAATTGTTGAAGGCCGCGGTTGTGAAGTTGGACTAATCCAGGTTGGCAGCAAACCTGACGGAATTCTGCCGACTGAGCACGTCATCCTGACTCCCGGCGGACATGATATTAAGGGATGGCCCCTGGAGGATTTGGACCTGGACTTATTGCGGGAGCAGCTTCTTTCCTTTGAGGGTAAGGTTGAAGCCGTTGCGGTTTCCGGATATCTTAGTATACGTAACCCCGAACATGAACTTCAAGTTCGGGCACTCGTCCAAGAAGTGCTTCAAATACCTGTTGTGTGTGCCCATGAATTGACCACAACCCTAGGTCTATATGAGCGTACTGTGACCGCGGTACTAAATGCCCGGCTTCTCCCGGTCATCGCAGAACTTATTCAATCCGTTAAAAAGGTTCTTGCCGAATATGAGATAAACGCTCCCGTGATGATTGTTAAAGGGGATGGCAGTTTAATGGGTGAACAAGTGGCTCGGGAGAAACCCATCGAAACAATTCTGTCGGGTCCGGCTTCAAGTATTATTGGAGGCACATATCTTACGCCTGCGGATAATGCTTTAATCGTTGACATAGGGGGAACAACGACCGATATCGCCCTTGTCGAGGAAGGTATTCCGCGTTTAACCCTAGAGGGGGCCGTCGTAGGCGGGTGGTTCACTCGTGTCCATTCCGCAGAAATAAATACTTATGGACTAGGCGGGGATAGCCAGATTCAGATGACTAAAGACCGGAAGCTTCTCGTGGGACCCCGGCGTGCCATTCCTCTTTGCTATGTGGCTACCCAATATCCTTATCTGGAAAGGGAGCTCCTTCAATATGCATCAAAAATAGAAAACACTTCAATAATTCAGTCCGTCGATTGCTTTTTAGCGTTTCCTTGTCAAAACCGTGAAACGCTGTCTCCTTCAGAGCTTAAATTGCTTGACTTACTGGAAGCGGGTCCCCATTCTTTCTACTACTTAGCTGAGAAAATGGAAATAGACCCCTTTCTTTTCAGTACGGAGTCCTACCTTAAGAAACTTATAAATCTCGGGCTGATTGCCCGTGTCACTCTGACACCTACAGACATCCTCCATGTACGCGGAACGTTTACAGCTTGGAATGATAAAACTGCAAGGCTGGGATGCGAGCTTTTAGCTCGAAAAATGGGGAAATCTTTAGACGATTTTTTGGAGGAAGCCTCTGAAAAGATCATTGATAATCTTTGTTTTACAATAATCCAAAGTCTCCAAATGTATGAAGGCAACAGCAGCAATCCTCTGAACAATGAACAGGTTATGTATTATTTAAATAAGGCCCTTCATCCTAAAGAGAATGGTTTGCTTCATTGCCGGCTTCATGCGGGTATGCCGATCATTGGAATTGGTGCTCCGGCACATGCCTGGTTACCCCAGGTCGCTGAGCGTTTAAATACGCCATTGCTTGTCCCCGAGCATGCTGAAGTAGCAAATGCCGTAGGAGCAGCCGTTGGAAAAATTGTTGTAAACGTTGAGTCAATGATTCGGCCGGAATCAAATTTTGGCGGGTTTGTGGTTTATTCTTCAAAAGGACACCAACATTTCGATGAATTTGAGGAAGCGGTTGATTATGCTGAAAATGAAGCCCGGAAGCAGGCTGCGCGAGAAGCAGAAAAAGCCGGAGCCAGTCACTTCGAGCTTATGGTAAAACGTGAAGACATCTGCGTTGATATCAATTATTCTCCGGATCATCCTCTTTTTATTGAATGCAAGATTAAAGCTACAGCAATCGGAACTTCGGCTTGGTCATAAATTATAGGTTCCAAACAAGTGAAATGGTATTCTTTTCCTAAATAATTATCCGCGAAACAGCCATGAATGTTACTTCATGGCTTTAATTTTGCAAAAACAAATATCCGAACTTTATCTCGTCTGCACCTGTTCTGCATCTTGCTGGGGTAATATCTGTGTATCCAAACAAGAAAAGGGGCATGTTTAGATGAAAAAATTAATGATGGGTTTCCTGATCGGCATTCTTTTGGTGGGTCTGACTGCCTGCGGGAATACAACCGCGGAAAAGGATGTAAAACTTAAGTTTGAAAACAGCGTATTTATGGGAGATTCCATTACCGGAGGTTTTACCGTTCATGAAATCCTGCCGGAAGAACGGGTAATCGCTGGGGCGGGAGCCACAGCTGGTTTTAGCTATGATGACCTTGGTGCTTTGGCTGCCAAGAAACCGGATAAGGTCTTTATCATGTTGGGATCAGATGACATGCTCATGCCTGTGGATGATCCTCAGGAATTATTCAGACATGATTTAACCAAACTGATTAACAAGATAAAGGAAGAGCTGCCTGGCTGTGAAATCTATCTTCAATCCATAACTCCTGTAACCCGGGAGGCCTTACAACGAGAACCCCGCTATGCAGGAATAGAGAAATATAACGAGCTTTTGCAGGAATTGGCGGGCAAATTATCCGTTCATTATGCAGACATTGGAGTATTGGCCAAGGAAAACCCTGCTTTATTTGCCGAAGATGGTGTTCATTTTAAGAAAGAATTTTACCGGCTGTGGCTGAAGAAACTCTCTGAATCATTTTAGCGGAGGGACCTATGGTTTTCAGCAGCCTGTTTTTTACTTTTGCTTTTTTGCCGGTCACAGTCATGCTCTATTATTGCTTAGGAAAGCAGTTGAGGAATATTGTCCTGCTTACGGCCAGCCTGTTTTTCTATGCCTGGGGAGAACCTGTTTATGTGTTATTGATGGGCGTTTCTATCATGATTAATTACTGTCTGGGCACTCTCTTAGGCAGGGATGCTGCCGGCAGACGGAACCGGCGGCTTCTTTTAAGCATAAGCCTGGTTTTTAATTTAGGCTGTCTCGCTTATTTTAAATACTTGGGCATGATCATCACTACCATAGCAGCCCTGGGCGGCTGGAATTTGCAGGCGGGAACACCAGACCTTCCCCTGGGAATTTCCTTTTACACTTTTCAGGCACTGGCTTATCTGATTGAGGTATACCGGGGAAACATAAAAGCGCAGAAAAGCCTGATTCTTTTTGCTCTTTATATTGCTATGTTCCCCCAGTTGGTGGCCGGGCCGATTGTCAACTATGCAGACATTGAATCCCAGTTAGCGGACCGGAGGATGACTTTCAGAAAGTTTTACACCGGGCTGAGGCGTTTCCTGTGCGGTCTGGCGAAAAAAGTGCTTCTTGCCAATAATATCGGCCTGCTCTGGTCCGAAGTCAAAGCCATGCCCGGGACAGAAATTTCAGTGCTCATGGCCTGGGCCGGGATTGTGGCCTTTACCTTGCAGATTTATTTCGATTTCAGCGGGTATTCGGATATGGCCATCGGCTTGGGAAAAATGTTTGGCTTCCGGTTCAAGAAAAACTTCCGCTATCCCTATAGTTCTCAAAGTATCTCGGAATTCTGGAGGCGGTGGCATATCTCCCTGGGTGCATGGTTCAAGGAATATGTCTATATACCTTTGGGCGGGAGCCGGGCCGGCAAGTGGAAACTGCTGAGGAACCTGTTCGGCGTCTGGTTCCTCACCGGGCTCTGGCATGGTGCCAGCTGGAATTTTGTTGTATGGGGGCTTTATTTCGGAACGTTAATCTATGCAGAAAAAGTGTTTTTGCAGAAAAGCATGGCACGCTGGACAAAGGCTCTCCGCCATATATACGTATTGCTGCTGGTTGTTATAGGCTGGGTGTTTTTTGAATTTGCCAATCTATGGGATGGGCTGAGTTTTTTAGGGATTATGTTTGGAGTGAGCGGGAACATGCTTATGGATCACCAAGGAATCGGGAAGTTGCAAGCTTATGCTCACTTATATGTTGTTTGTATCCTTGCCGCTTCACCATTATTCTTAAAGAGAATGGCCTGCTATAGTTACAGATTAGCAGTAAACTTGTACTATTGTGCAATTATCATTTTATCAACCGCCTATATGGTTGCTTCAACCTACAACCCCTTTATCTATTTTCGATTTTAACGGGGAGGATTGATATGGGAATCAATAACCAAAACTATTGGGCTGTTATCCGGAATGTCTGGGGTCTGTTGCCGTTTTTATTGATACTTGCTATGTTTATATTGCATCTGGCCCTGCCGGATAAAATCTTTTCCCAAGAGGAGCGGCGTTATTTAGCGCAATGGCCTGTTTTTCATATTGAGACAGTCTTCAATGGCAGTTATGAGGCTAAAGTTGAATCCTATTTTTCCGAGCAGTTCCCTTTGCGAAACCTTTGGGTCCATATTCAGGAAAGCTTTAATCAGATTTTATTTAATAGGTGATTTTTAGTACGTCGCTCTGAACATCCTTCGGATTAACAGGCCGTTTGCAGTACGATTTTAATCCGCATTCAGAGGGTTAAAGTGCTCCAATTCCATAATTCTACCTGGTATTGCTGTAAACGGTGCTGTTGTACCGGAAGAGGTCGCAAATTGGCTTGAGACAATTGGATACGAATTATAAGGTGTTCCCATTAGTCGCTTGGATTCCCATTCTGGCCATTGTGCTAAAAGAATTGCTAATCATCGTTCGATATAATATAATTATCGTACGGAGTGATTGGAATTATGAACGATATAAACCATAAAGAACATCAAAAACCGGACAATATAATTACAGCCACCGAGCTTAAAAGCAATCTCGGGACATATTTGGATTATGTCATCAATAATAATGAAGTGGTTATTACCAAAAACGGTAAAAAAGCAGTGAGGCTTACACCTTACATTACAGACAGCGATCGCTATTTTCTCATGAAGGAGAAGGCCTTGGAGTACCAGTACAGAGGCCAGATAGTTTCCTATGAGGAATTTAGGGAAATCTACGAAAAAAGCGATTTGCGCATGGAATTCATCAACGGTGAAATTGTGCTGTTAAGCTCGCCAAGCATTATCCATCAAGAAATCTCGGGAAACTTATATGTCGGATTCAAGGAGTATCTCAAAGGGAAAGGATGTAAGGTATTTTATGCCCCTTTCGATGTACATTTCCGGAAAGAAGGCTTCCCAGACCCTGATGTAATGCAGCCCGATCTGCTTGTTGCTTGTGATGTGGCTGAGACTACCGATGAAAAAGGCCGGTATATGGGCACGCCGGTTTTGGTTGTTGAGATCTTATCGCCAAGCACCAGGTCCAAAGATATGGTGGATAAGCTGAATACCTTTATGATTTCCGGGGTCAGTGAGTTTTGGATTGTCGATCCTGATCAGGAGATTATACTGGTTTATGGTTTTAAAGATCTGGATATTGATCATTTTAGGATCTACAGGAAGCAGGAAACAGTTCGGTCGTATTGGTTTCCTGATTTGGAAATTGCAGGGGCTATGGTTTTCCCTTAAATCCTTTTATTACAGCACCATCTATCCGGTTTTGACTGGATAGGTGGTGCTGTGTTTCATGGGATTGGGTTCGGTAATAATCACCAGAAGGTTTGTCCACTGGACACCTATTACCGATCAAAGATCAAAGACTTTACAACGGCAAAATACTCCCTTAAGTAAACATTTGGTCTTAAATACCAAGGAGTCGCTGAAGGAACGCCTACGGGATTCAGTCCATTGCGCTTGGCCAGAATCTTCGAACGAAACATATGGAAATCATTCGTGATGACCAGCACAGGCTCAGCAGGTTCATAACCTGGCTGTTGCCCAAGAAGCTCCCGCGAATAACGGAAATTTTCCATCGTGCTTGTCGCCCGTTCTTCCTTGATAATTCGTTCCTTGGCGATGCCCTGCTCAACCAGGTAGCGCTGCATAGCTTCGGCTTCTGTTATCCACTCTCCTGGTCCCTTCCCGCCAGAAACCACAACTCTCATATCCCGATTATCCTGCAGAATTTTCAAACCCCTATCAACCCGTTCCCAAAGAGTCCAAGAGAGTTTATCTCCATTTAGCCCCGCCCCAAGAATAATTAGGTAATCCACTTGATTGGGTACCGGGTCTTGGGTATTATACAGAAGCAAACTCTCAATAAGAAGAAACGAAGCAAGGAGAGTCAAGATACCCAAACGAACGAACCGGCGAAGCCATATAAAGCGATCTTTAAGAAAATGTCGCTTTAAATAGTTTCCTTTAAATCTCCACAAGAGCATGGCAGCGCCAAGGATACCAGGCAAAAGGGTTCCAAGATTGATACCTCCATTAAATCCAAGAACGAAAATCGTATCTAGAATTCCCACCCATCCCAATAGAACAAAAACTATCGAAGCTCGCTTGTTTTCCAATTCCCCAGCCTCCCTATAATATCGTTTAATTTCCTTTGTTTTTCTATATAACCGGTACTTTTTTGCACCTGCGATAACCTCATTTCAAATCTGAATTCCCAAGGCAGATACACTGTCCAGGATCTCTTTCCACTCGGCCAGCATCTGGCCTAAATATTCCAAACCCGCCGGGGTGAGGCTGTAGTATTTGCGGTCCGGGCCGGTTACTGATTTTTTGGGGGTAATTTGGGTATGGCCTGTGGCGTTTAAGCGGCGGAGAATGGTATAGATTGATCCCTCATAAACATCAGGAAAAACCTGACGGATCGATTTCATCAGCTCGTACCCGTAAAGCTCCTTATCTTTCAGCCGGTACAGGATGCACATTTCCAGTATCCCTTTTTTCATTTGGGTATCCATAGTGCAGACCTCCTAGACATTGACGACAATGGTATCGGCCAGCATGTCGTGGAGCGTTTTATGCTCTTCGCTATATAAAATCGTCACCAGCGAGATCAGCGGTACCAGAGGAATGGAATTGATCACAGTTTTCATCAATAGTTCGCGGAGAAAAATACTGCCGCTGCTTACCGGACCGGTATCCGAACGGCGTACTTTAAGGCGCAGCAGTTTTTTGCCGACAGTTTGTCCTCGGAAGAGAAGAGTGGCCACCAAAGAATAAAGCAAATAAAAGGCCAGGGCAAACCAGGCGGCGGCAATTTTAACCGCAGTAGGTTTGGGGAAGTCCTTTTGGACCCTTTCAGGATTAGAGCCGCCTTCCCGGACGATTTCCCGGTTGGTTTCCGGTTGCACTTGGACTTCAACAGGATAGCTCTCAGTCGTTTTATATTCGCCATAGGCGGCATAGCTCAAAAAAACGGAGGCTCCGGAGAGGGGAGCGGGATAGAAAATAAACATATAAAAGGACATAATGGCGCTTCCTAAGAAAGATGTGAGAACCAGAACCGGCAGGAAGGCGATGGCAGCATCAATCAAGTAAGCACACAAGCGGCGGCCCGGATGGGCAATGTGTTTATCAGGCTTAACCGTCAGTCCATTTTCAGTTGCCGCTTGCCCCTCAAGTAATGATTTCGCCAAAAAAGCAGGCGATCCAAGTCCATCGGATATTTCATCATCCGTTTTTCCCTCTTCTCTGCCGGCGAGGAAAAAACTTTCGTAATCAGCCAAAATGTCCTTTACTGTTTCCGGTGCCAGTTTCCCCTCAAGGTTTTCCTTCAGCTCCCGCAGGTATTCGGATTGTTTCATGGTGAATCCCTCCTCTACGGATTATTAAATAGTATAGAATTAGGTTTAGTATATAGAACTACTGTTTAATAAACAATAGTGGGAGGATAAAAATTTTCTCTTTTATGGCAGAAAGAAGAGTACACGTGTAACTTTTCACAGCAAATCAGCACTAAAGGAATAAGAGAAAGAGCTTTACCTTTTATCCAGATATCACTGAGGTTGCAAGGCAAATTAACATTGAAGTCGAGGATGAAGGGCAGCTAAATATTTCCCAATGTTTCAAAGGGGACTTATCAAATCATGTCGAACTAATAATAATATTCGTTTTTCGGGGTATGCCATGAAACAGTTCTTGCTGCCCCTTCCCCACAGGGGAGCCCAAAAGATTTTCACTTTTTTCGCGAACGAGCAGCTGGGAAGCCTGCCGCTTTTCGTCAAGAGGATTTTGGTTAGGAGGTAAAACGATTGCTTAAAGAAAATATGCACAGCGAAGCAGGAGGCTCCCAACCATTGGATATCCGTCTGAGTCTATATAGAACGATTATTGCCGCAGGTGCAGGTTTAGCTATTTTTAGTATTGTTGGGAATTATATAGGGGGCTTCCCAGCGATCATCAATTATAAATGGGTATTTCTTTTTTTGATCTGTACCATTGCTTTTTTATTTTCAAAGAGCCCAAAATACACGAGCCATATGTTCGGAGTGTTCATATTTATAATTGGCTGTTTCCTGCCTTTTGCCTTTATAGATTCAGGCGGCAGCAAGAATAATGCTGTTGGCTATATTTTTTTGCTGCTGATTTCCATCACCTATCTTTTCTCGGGATGGAAACGTATTTTTCTGGTAATTATGCTGATCACAGTATTTATAAGCCTTTACATGCTGGAATTTTGTTTTCCTGATTTGATTCCCGTGTACGCCGACTCAAGTCAATTAATTGACAGCATGTTTCAGATCCCCCTGTTGATTTCTGCCTCCTTCTTGATTCTGCTTCGATTTGCCAAGGAATATGAACGGGTTAACCAAAAACTCGTTTTTTTCGCCAACTATGACGAACTGACGGGTTTATGCAATCGCAGAATGTTCAATAAAGCGATGGAGAAGGCTATGGAATGCAGAGACCAGCCCACTTACCTGGTACTGCTGGATCTCGATCACTTTAAAATAATCAACGACAATCATGGCCATCATAGAGGAGATGAAGTGCTGGTAGAATTGTCCGGACTTTTAAAACAACATTTTGATCTGAACCGGCAGGTGGTCAGCCGTTGGGGAGGGGATGAATTTGCAATTATTTACTCTGGTCCAAAAGATGAATTGGTTGGCCTTTTAGATAATGTCAGCGCTTTATTTTATACTTATGTCAAACGCTATGAAGAATCTGCGGGAGTCAGTACCAGTATTGTTTCCTTCAGCGACTTTGAATCAGAAACAGAGGCCCTGATTGCGGCAGACCATTTGTTGTATGCTGTAAAAAATGAAAAAGCTCAGCCTATCATCAACTGATGATAGAGGATCACTGCTTGATTACAGCTCAAATTCGGAATCGATTCCGAATTTGAGCTACACCCAGCATAGCTTACAATTAAAAGGGGTGTCGCAAAGCTATTAGATAGTGATTTGCGACACCCCTGGTTTGCCTGAAATTAGGAAAAAACATATTGACAAGAACAAAAACCTAGTGGTAATATTTACTTATTAAATGATATTGATAATCATAATCAAGTACTATACATAGTCGTTTGCTTTAAACGGCATCTAGCCGTCTGGAAAGATCAACGTGGACAGTATTTCAGGTAATCGAAACGATGGGGAGGAGACAAGAATGAAAGAAGAGTTGACTTGCTGGAATAACATGGTCACTTAGAAAGGCATAGCCGCCTGAAGGGAACAATCCTTCAGGCGGCTTTTCAGGCTTTGAAGTATTGGAGTGCAGATAAGGAGTTGTGACATGAGTTTAAGTAAAAAAATAATTATCCCCGTGGTTGCCGTGGTAGCTGCAGTGGTTTTTCTTCTAGGATACAGCATTCACGGAAGTATTAATGGAAACCTTTCCGGGTTTTATCAGGAGAATTTAAACAAAAAAGCAGATGCTTTTCAATCAGAAATAGACACAATGAAAACAAAGGCCTTGAATGGTGCGGACTGGTTTGAAAGTTCCGCCGATCTGCTCCAGGCCTATCAGGCGAACGATCGCCAGACGGCTATTGAACTCGGACAATTGGCAATGGAGTCTTTCGGACTGGACTATTTTCTGATTACGGACTTAGAAGGCAACGTTTTTGTCAGG
Organism: Desulfosporosinus youngiae DSM 17734; assembly: GCF_000244895.1. Classification (NCBI taxonomy): domain Bacteria; kingdom Bacillati; phylum Bacillota; class Clostridia; order Eubacteriales; family Desulfitobacteriaceae; genus Desulfosporosinus; species Desulfosporosinus youngiae. The sequence goes on along the minus strand of NZ_CM001441.1, from coordinate 3,692,301 downwards.
GCTCATGAACCGGAGAAATTCGGGGATAGTATTGCCGGTCAAATCAATATTCAGAAGGCCGTCCGGGGAGAAAAAAATGTTGGGATCGAAGAAGGAAAAGAGGTCGGGCTTTCTATCCGGGCGGGTTGTCCACTTAGAAATGCCAACGGTGACATTACCGGAGTTATTTCCACCGGCTATGTATTTGCCAGCGAAGCCTTTGTCGACAGGTTCAAGAAATTGTTTAATTCGGAAATTACTGTTTTCAGTGGTGATGAGAGGTTAATGACGACATTGCTGGATGAAAAAGGGGAGCGGATTATTGGAACCAGACTGCAAAGCCAGCAAATAACAGATCAGGTGCTGAAGAAAGGACAAATATATTATGGTCAATCCAATATCGGAGACATCGAATATAGTGCTCTTTACCTGCCCGTGGTCGATGTAGACAATAAAATTGCCGGCATGATGTTCATTGGTGATAATACCGGATTGATCAATAGCCTGGTAGGGGAGACAACCCAAAAAATAGGACTGGCTTCTCTAGTTTTAGCTGTTTTCCTTATTCTTGCCCTGGCTTTGATTGTCAGGAGAGTGGTTATCAAGCCGCTCGGGGGGATACTGGCTGTTCTGAAAGGGGCAGCCGAAGGAAAAGGAGATCTTACCATAAGAGTTCAGGAGCAATCCAAAGACGAACTTGGTGAATTGGGCAAATATTTTAACCTGTTTGTAGGAGAAATGCAAGGATTGGTTAAGAGCATTGGCAGCTCCACAGGCCAAGTAAGCGCTTTTACAGAGCAGATGGCGGCTAATGCTGATCAAACCAGCAGGGCTGCTGAAGAGATTGCTGTAACCATCTCTCGTTTGGCCGAAGGTGCCAATACCCAGGCCTTGTCCGTAAAACAAGGAACAGATATGATTGAAGCAATCAATAAGGCAATTATAGCGATAAAAAATAGTACGGGCCATCTGGTTAAGGTCAGCGGGGAAACCCATAAAACCATGGAAACAGGATTCCAGGCCATTGCTACCCAATTTGATGCCATGGAAGAAAACAAAAAAGCTTCGACGGGCGTGGTTAATAAAATTAATGCTTTGGCCAATAAATCCGATGAAATCGGACAGATCGTCAATGTTATTAACGATATTGCTTCTCAAACTAATCTGTTGGCCTTGAATGCGGCTATTGAGGCGGCCAGAGCAGGGGAGCAAGGAAGGGGTTTCGCAGTCGTCGCCGAAGAAGTGCGCAAACTGGCGGAAAAGTCCACGGTTGCTACCCAGGAAATTGCCGGTCTGATCCAGGAAATCTTGAAAGGGATTTTTGAAACCGAGCAGGAAGTGTTGCTGGCAAGTCAAGCTGTGAGCGCTCAGGAATCAGCGATTAATGAAACCCAAGATTCCCTTCGCGATATCCAAGGAGCCGTCGAAAAGATTATGACGGAAACGGGCAGCATCTCTTTGGCCGCGATTGGGCTTGGCCGGGAAGTTAAAAACGTGGTACAGACGATGAACAGCGTTGCCGAAGTAGCGGAAGAGAGCGCCGCTTCTACCCAAGAGGCTTCAGCAGCTACACAAGAGCAAACATCCTCGCTGGAAGAAATAGCTGCCAACGCCCGGCAGATGAATAATGCGGCGGAAGATCTTAAAAATAAGGTAAAAAGATTCACCGTAGCTTGACGACCCCCAATATTCCGAAATTATCGAGATATTGTTGCCGGCCCACTGGAAGAAGAAGCATTTGCCTTTAATTGGTCGCCAATGGCGACTAAGCAAAAGCCAATAACGCTAATGATATTTCCAACTACAGAATATTTTCCGCCCTTTAATGTTAAAGGAGAAACATCAGGATCATCAGTTGCAATTTGGCAGTACCTGGCGACCGACACATAAGTAAAAATGATGCTTCCTATAAAGAATGTCCAGCTTGAGGCAGCAATAGTATAGGCAGAATTATCCGCTATGGATTCTTTATTAAATTCCTTAGCAATTATTTCCTTCTCAGCTTGGTAAGTTGAGATTAAGGCTATTATTGAAGCAATAACAAAAAGAATATCGCTTATTCGTTCATCTTTGACCAAGCTTAAATCCAACTCAAATTTATTGATAGCGGTTCTATCGTTTAAAGCAATCATTTTAAGAATTACCCTTCTGTTTTGATAGTCTATATTATGCTGAAGAAGGGAAGAGTGTTTGTTTTTCACAAAGAATTGAGAATCCGGGGACAGCGGAATGAGAAAATCCGGAGAATCAAAACCCTTGAGTTGGCAAGATACAAAGCAAAAACTTATAACCTTTCCGAAACGTTATTGTTAGGGAAGGTTTTTGTTTTGTTTAAGCTAGGTTACAATACTGAAATCAGGACCCTTGGAATAGTCATGATTTCAGTATTCATTTCCTATATAATAAAAGAAGAGGATTGAAAAGCTACTTCCTTTGAGGACATGACGGAAGCAGGTCAAACTAATGAAGTTATACCGTAATTATTTCAGAAGGTACAAAGTGCCCTTTTTGGCAGGGGTTTTGTGTGTAACCCTGGAAGCAGTCTGCGATTTGCTGGGCCCTACCCTGATGGCCCATATCGTAAACAACGGAATTGAACAAGGCTCTCTGAGCGGGGTTTATCACTGGGGCACCCTGATGCTGGCTGTAACCTTGATCGGGGCTTGTTTTGCCGTGACCAGAAATATTCTAGCCAGCCATGTTTCCCAAAGAATGGGGGCGAATTTACGGTCAGACTTATTCAAGAAAATCATCTCTTTTTCAGAAGACAGTGCGGATAAAATCGAAGCGGGTTCCCTGATCACCAGAATGACCAATGACACTGCCCAAATCGTCCAGTTCGTCAATGGCATTATGCGTATTTTTCTGAAGGCCCCCCTGACCGGCTTGGGCAGTATTATCCTGGCCAGTTTGCTGAACTTCCGGCTCAGTCTGATTATCTATGGGGTGGTAGCTGTGGTTACCCTCTTGATTTATATCAGTATGAAACTCAGCTATCCCAGATTTTATCAACTGCAAATGGCTATGGATCAGGTCAATTTGAAGGTGCAGGAATATTTAATCGGGGTCCGGCTGGTCAAGGCCTTTGGTACTTACGGTAAGGAGATCGAAAAGTTTGACGAGGAGAATCGGAACTTAAGGCAGCGGGGAATATCCTCTCAAATGGTGATTACCCTTATCACGCCTTTTTTAACCCTGGTCGTCGGGGTCGGAACCACGGCAGTGATCTATCTGGGCAGCAGATTGTTTATGAGGGACCTGGCCAATGTTGGGGATATGACGGCCTTTACCATCTATATGGCTCAGATCCTGATCTCCCTGATTATGATCACCAATGTTTTTACCATGTTCGTGCGTACCAAGGCTTCGACGGCCCGCATCAGGGAAGTCCTGGACAGTGGGGAAGATTTCGCCCCCAGCCAGGCAACCGGAAAACTGCAGGGCCGGATCACCTTTGATCAGGTGACCTTTGCTTACCCCAAGGGCAGCGGAGTTCCGGCAATCCGGGAGCTTTCCTTCACGGTGAATCCCGGAGAAAGCCTGGCGATTATCGGCCCGACGGGAAGCGGCAAATCAACCATTGCCTGGCTGCTGCTCCGCTTCTACGATGTGGACAGCGGTGCAATCATCCTGGACAATTCTAATCTCAAAGAGCTGGGCAGCGACGTAATCCGCAGCAATATAGCCATAGTTCCTCAGAAACCCATGCTGTTTTCCGGCTCTGTGGCGGAAAATCTCCGCTGGGGGAATCAGCATGCCTCTCCGGATCAGCTTAAGCAGGCCGCAGAAAAAGCCCAGGCTGACTTTATCGTGGAGATGGCGGAGGGGTATGACAGTCTGCTGGGCAGCGCAGGGGTCAATTTATCGGGAGGCCAGAAACAGCGGATTTCCCTGGCCAGGGCTATCTTGAAAAAAGCTCCGGTCCTGATTTTAGATGATGCCACCAGTGCTTTGGATGCCGTAACCGAAGCCAAAGTGCGGGAAAACCTGAAGCATCAAGAGGATCAGCAGACCGTCATTATCATCACCCAGCGCTGCGGAACAGCCATGTCCGCAGATCAGATTCTGGTCATGGAGAATGGCCGGAAGGTGGGCTGGGGAACTCACGAAGAATTGCTGAGGTCCTGCGAAGTTTATCAGGATATTTATCATACCCAGATCGAAAGCAGCAGGGAGGGATAAGCTATGGCAGAGCAATTTCGCAGTCGGCAGCCCAAAGCTCCGGCCCTGATTAACCGGCCGGGAGCGGGAGGCAGTCGTTTCGCTCCGACTGCCAAACCCAAGAATGCCAAAAGAACCCTGCTGCGGATTGTTAAAATCTATCTGCGCTGGGCTAAAACCATCTTCGCGGCGGTTTTTCTCACGGCCGTCTCTTCCTTGGTCGTCGTGGCGATTCCCTATTATGTGGGTAAAACCTTCGATACCTTCCACATCTCAGCCAGAACTGTGGATACGGACAGACTGGTTTCCCTGCTGCTGATTATCCTGGGTTTGTATCTGAGCAATTGGCTCCTCAATCTGATCAACGGGGCCATGATGCTGCGGGTCTCCCAGAAGCTGGTTTATACCCTGCGCCAGGAATTCTTCGCCAAGATGCAGAAGCTGCCCCTGGGCTTTTATGATACCCGCTCCCATGGGGATACTATGAGCAGAATTACCAATGACGTGGATAATATCAGTTCCACCATCGCCCAGACCACCACCCAGCTCATCTCCAGTATCTTAACTCTGGCGGGTTCGCTGGCAGTGATGATCCATCTGAATCTGCCCCTGACTTTCGTGGTTTTGCTGTGTGTGCCCCTGGTTTCCTTATTAAGCAAAACCATTGCCTCCCGAAGCCGGGCTTACTTTTTGGCCCAGCAGAGAAGCCTCGGGGCCCTGAATGGGGTCATTGAAGAGACTATTTTGGGTCTGAAAATGGTGAAAGCCTTTAACCGGCAAGAGGATGTCATCCGGCAGTTCGGGGAAATCAACGGAGGTTTAGCTGAAAGCAGCCAAAAAGCTCAGGTATGGTCCGGCTATATGATGCCGTTGATGAATGTCATCAATAATTTCATCTTTGCTGTGGTGGCCATCGTCGGCGGGGTCTTGTCCCTCAGCAATGGCTTGACCGTAGGGACCGTGGTCAGTTTTTTAAGTTATGCCAAGCATTTCGCTCAGCCCCTCAATTCCGTGGCCAGTATGTTTAATACCATCCAATCTGCTCTGGCGGGAGCTGAGCGGGTTTTTGAAATTCTGGATTATGAAGAAGAAACAGCGGATCAGGAAGATTCTCTGGCAATGAAAGATCCTGCCGGAGGGGTTGAGTTTCACCAGGTTAGTTTTTCTTATGATAAGACCCAACCGATTCTGAAAAATGTCAGCTTTCAGGTCAAGCCCGGTGAGGTCATTGCCTTGGTGGGAGAGACCGGCGCCGGAAAGACCACGATTGTCAATCTGTTAACCCGCTTTTATGATGCGGACAGTGGGGAGATCAAGATTGACGGGGTGCCGATTACCTGGATCAAACGGGCCAGCCTGCGCAGCTTCTTCTCCGTTGTGCTTCAGGATACCAGCCTGTTCAGCGGAACGATTATGGACAATATCCGTTACTCAAACGATGACGCCACAGAGGAAGAGGCGATTAAGGCGGCGAAAATTGCCCATGCCCATGATTTTATCGCTAAACTCCCCCAAGGGTATGAGACTAAAATCTCGGCAGCCACGGATAATTTAAGCCAGGGGCAGCGGCAGCTGATCGCCATTGCCCGGGCGGTTCTCTGTGACAGTCCGATCTTGATTCTGGATGAGGCCACCAGCAGCGTGGATACCAAGACGGAAAAAGCTATCCAGAAAGCTCTGGTCAGTCTCATGCAGAACCGGACCAGTTTTCTGATCGCCCATCGTCTCTCGACGATCCGGGATGCGGATCGCATCCTGGTGATTGGGGACGGACAGATTCTTGAATCCGGCAATCATCAGAGCCTGATGAGGGAACGGGGCCGCTACTATGAGATGGTCATGAGTCAGCTGAACAATAAGATATTAAAGAATTGTTCTCATACAGAACACATGAAGCTAACAAATCCAATTTATCAATGAATGGACGAAGCTGGAAGTGATGGTGAGGATTCTCTGGATTAGGCCCTCGCCATGGAGTTTGGTATTCAAACCTTGATGCTGGGTGGCTCTTCGTATGGCAAAAGAGGTTTATAAGCTTTAAATTCGTCACCAGTGTCGAATTTGACTTACACCCAGGCTCTCTTCCTGCTCAGCTGACAACCACCGAAACATTGAAATCACCGGGTGACGAAAACAGGCATCCTTCACAGCATGAAGGATGCCTGTTCTTGCATAATCCAGAGGTATTCCTTCTGTTTTTTTGCCTGAAATATGGCATAATATTAGAGGATTCCCAATTCTATCTAAGGAGACTGAATATGGAACATGAGTGTATCGAAATCATCGGGGCTCGTGCCAATAACTTAAAGAATATCAGTTTAAAAATTCCCAAAAAGAAGATAAGCATTTTTACCGGCGTGTCAGGCTCGGGCAAGTCATCCATTGTCTTTGAAACCATCGCCCAGGAAGCCGGCCGGCAATTGAATGAAACCTTCAGCAAATTTATTCAGGGTTTTTTGCCGAAGTATGGTCATCCCGATGTTGATGCCATTGAAAACCTATCCTTAGCGATTATTGTGGATCAAAAGAGAATAGGCGGCAACTCCCGCTCAACCCTTGGCACAATAACGGATATTAATCCCTTGCTCAGGCTGCTGTTTTCACGAATCGGGGAGCCCCAGATAGGGCCTTCCCATTATTTTTCCTTTAATGATCCCAATGGAATGTGCAAGACCTGTGAGGGTATCGGCAGGATGGTTACCCTGGATCTTGACAAAGCCTTGGATCAAGAAAAGTCGTTAAACGAGGGAGCGATTTTGCTGCCGGGCTTTACCCCCGGTACATGGCTGTGGAAAATGTATGCCGAAACCGGCTTTTTTGATGGCGATAAAAAAATTAAGGATTATTCGCCGGAGGAATACCACAAGCTGGTCTATCATCAACCGGAAAAAATCAAATCGGCCATCGTTGAAGGAATGAACACCACTTATGAAGGTCTGGTCGAGCGGTTTATCAGGCAGAATATCAAAACCCAGTATGAAAAATCCGAGGCATCACAGAAGAAAATTGCACCGTTTACAACGGAAAAACAATGCCATGACTGCGGGGGCAAACGCTATAACGAAAGTACGTTAGCGTCGAAAATCATGGGATATTCCATTGCCGATTTGACAGCTCTGCAGGTAGATGAGCTGCTGGAATTAATCCGAACGATCAATGATCATAAGGTAAAACCGATTATCAAAAATCTAACGGAGCGGCTGAATGATTTAATTCAAATCGGACTTGATTATGTCAGCCTGGATAGGGAAACATCCACCTTATCCGGCGGGGAATCCCAACGGGTTAAAATGGTCAAGCATCTGACCAGCAGCTTGACGGATGTTATGTATATTTTTGATGAGCCAAGCATCGGCTTACACCCCAGAGATGTGCACAGGCTTAACGAACTGCTGGTCAAATTGCGGGATAAGGGCAATACGGTGATTGTGGTTGAGCATGACCCTGATGTGATCAAGGTTGCCGATTATATTGTCGATGTTGGGCCTAAAGCGGGTACAAACGGCGGGAGGATCATGTTTGAGGGCAGCTATAGCGACTTGCTGAAATCCCAGACCCTGACAGGCGAATATATGGGCAGGAGCCTGCCGGTTAAGAGTAAGCCAAGGAGAAGCCAGGATTTCTTTGAAACGCAAAAGAGTACTTTACACAACTTGAAAAACGTCAGTTTAAGAATACCGAAAGGGATTTTCACGGTTGTGACAGGGGTTGCCGGTTCAGGCAAGTCGACCCTCGTCAACGGTGTCTTTGCCAAAGAATATCCTGAGGCCGTTATTGTTGACCAGTCCGCGGTCAGCGCCAATTTGCGTTCCAATCCGGCGACCTATACGGGAATCATGGATCAAATCCGTAAATTATTTGCGGATGAAAACAAGGTCAGCGCCGGATTATTCAGTTATAATTCGGAGGGTGCCTGTGAGGCCTGTAAAGGGCGGGGTTATATAGAAACCGATCTTTCCTTTATGGATTCAGTCGCAACCACCTGTGAGGAATGCGGCGGCAAACGGTTTAAGCAGGAGGTTTCAGCGTATAAGTACAATAACGGGTCTATTGTTGAAGTGCTGGCAATGACCATTGCCGAAGCCGTTGAGTTTTTTAGCCAAAAAGAAATCAAAAACAAGCTGAAGTATATCGTGGATGTGGGCTTGCATTATATGACCCTGGGGCAGCCTTTGGACACCCTTTCCGGCGGAGAGTGCCAGCGCTTAAAGCTGGCCAAGGAGTTAAGCAAAAAGGGCAGGATCTATATTCTGGACGAGCCGACAACAGGTCTGCATATGTCCGACATTACCGGCATTTTGACCATTATTGACCGTCTGGTTGACAAGGGCAACACCGTGATTGTCATAGAACATAACCTGGATGTCATTCGCAATGCCGATTGGATTATTGACGTAGGGGTTGAGGGCGGCAGCAAAGGCGGACAGATTCTGTTTGAAGGACCGCCGGGAGACTTGAGAAACTGCCGGGAGTCCATTACGGCAAACTACTTGTAACGAGTGGGGGTTTACGAATTACAAGACTAGGGACCAACAAGTTTTAGGAGGACTATAAATGCCTGATACCTATTTGAATTTTCAGGAGTTGAACTTGCATGAGCAAGAAGGACGGGATTATCAGATAAAAACCAGCGATAATTGGCATTCAGTCTTGATCATTGCTCCCCATGGCGGGAACATTGAACCCTATACATCTGAAATTGCACAATGGATAGCAGGGGATGATTTCGCGTGGTATGCTTTTGAAGGCATTAAGGATGCAGGTGTTCGGAAACTTCACATTACAAGTCATAACTTTGATGAACCTTCGCTGCTAAAAGGTTTGCGGCGAGCCCAAATAGTGTTGACTATTCACGGCTTAAAAAATTCTATTGACGAATTCATAATGATTGGCGGCTTAGATTTAACATTAGGTAACGAATTGCGAATTGCACTTCAACGCAGCAGTTTTCAGGTAAAAGAAAGTGAGCAAAAATATAGTGGTGTACGAGCCACTAATATATGTAACAGAGGATGTACCGGTAAAGGTGTACAATTAGAAATTAGTTTTGCCTTGAGAAAAAGAATCGTCCAAGATACGGAATGCAGAATTCGGTTTATTGATACGATCAAATCAATGATTAAAACCTGGGAACAAAGTACAAAAGTGGCCAAGTGCTAAGCACTTGGCCATTCGATTTAGGGAAGGGGGTAACGCAACCATCAACTTAAGAAGAGATTAAGAGTAAAGGCATCTCAAACTGTTATTATTGCATGCGGGCAATTGCTCAGGTTGCCGGTGATGTCTCTATTTTTGTGATGCTGTGGTTATGGAACGATAACGTTTTTATAAAACGAACTTTGCCTTTCATAGCCGGAGGGCTTATTTTGCAGCCAAAATCGAATTGGCCACCAAAGCCTTGTATTGAGCCTCCGTCAATTTGGAGTGATAGAATAACTCATAATAACGGGCCGCTTCTTTATAGAGATCATATTGGGCTTGTTCGGGATAGAGCAGCTGAGTAATCCAAATCATGCCCATATAGCGGTTGACTGAGGGAGGAAAGCCCATCCAGTTATAAGGTCCAAGGGGCACTTCGTAATACTTGCCATTCTGGATTGCCTTTAATGTCTGCCAGGACTTTTCCTGGGCAACAGTGCTGTAAATGCTGTCGGGAGCAAAGATGATCACATCCGGGTTCCACAGGATGATCTGTTCCAGATCCACCGGATTTCCTGTCCCTTTGCTGGAAATATCGTTTACCACTGCCACATTGTTGCTGATCTGATCAAGGATCTCGGCGTGGAATGAGTCTTTGGCCAGGACATTAAGTCCTTTGTCACCCAAACAATAGATGAGATTGGCTTTGCCGTCTTCCCCGACCTTTTTCATAATATCAGCGGTATTTTTCTTGATTTCTTCGCAGTACTGAGCAAGAACTTCGGCTTCTTTCTCCCTGCCCAGCAGCTTGCCCAGCATCCGGTAAGCATCGCCCATGGTTTCTGTAGTTGCGGTGATATGGACGGCGGGAATGCCCACCTGTTTCGTGAGAGCATCCATATCTTTCACGATGGTGGATTTGGGATCCCCCACGTCGATAATAACCTGAGGATTAACCTTGGCGATTTCCTCAAGATTCAGATCCTCGCTTCCGTACAGCTGGCCCAGAACGGGAAGATTGTAGTATTGAGTATCAAGATAGGGCTCGGCTGCCGGGGCCCATTTCCCGGAAAGCCCGACAAACATATCCGGGGCTAAGGCAAAAAGGACGATTTGAGCCATAGAGCCGGAAGGGACAACGCGGGTAATATTCTTAGGGATCTCAACGACCCGCCCGGCTGAATCCGTAAAAATGACCGTTGCTTTATCAGCCTCAGCGTCATTGACGGGCGCGGAGGCTGGCTGGCTGGGCCCGCCGGTGAGTTTGCCGCAGGCGGTTGTCATGGTCAGGGTCAGACAAACAGCCAGAAGCATTGCGACAAGTTTCTTTTTCATGGGAAGTCCTCCTTAATCTTCACTTTTTTAGGTTAAGAGCAAAACCGCTGCTGATCATCCTCTGCGATAATGCTCTTGGGAATACAGACTCTGGCTTTGTCTTCGTAGAGGCTCTGCAGCTCAACTTCTATTCCGTAGAGCCGCTGAATCAGCTCCTGGGTAAACACCTGGCAGGGGGGGCCCAGAGCCAGAATCCTGCCATCCTTCATCGCCATGACTCTGTCCGAAAATAAAAAGGTCTGATCCGGATTATGAGTGGATTGGATAATGGTATACCCTTCTTTAGTCAAGGATTTTATCTGAGTGAGGACCCGGATTTGGTTGCCGAAGTCCAGATTGGCAGTAGGTTCATCCAGGATCAGAATTCTGGCTTCCTGGACCAAGGCCCGGGCCATTAAAACCAGCTGCCGTTCTCCACCGCTGATCCGGGTGTAGCCCCGCTCCTTTAAATGAGCGATGCCAAGGCGTTCCAAGGCAGACTCCGCAAGTTTGCGCTGCTTGCTGCCGGGGCTGGAAATAGCGGATACCTGAACGGTGGTGCCCATGAGAACCATATCCAGGACCGTATAGTTAAAGGAAGGATAGTGGGATTGGGGGATATAGGCAATGACCTTGGCCATTTCCTTGATTCCAAAACTGCGAAGATCAATGCCGTTCAAAAGGGCTTGCCCTTGATACTTGCTAAGCAACCCGAGGATACAACGAAACAGGGTGCTTTTTCCTGTACCATTCGGCCCCAGGATAGATAATAATTCCTTGTCCCTGGCAACAAAGCTGATCCCATCGAGAATAAGCCGGTCCCCGTAGCTGAAACTTAGATTGGCAACTTCAATACTCAAAAGCTTTCCCCCTTTCGGGTAATCAAATAGATGAAAAAGGGCGCCCCGATAAAAGCAGTGAGTATTCCCAGAGGAATTTCGGTTGTAAAGAGATTTCTTGAGAAATTATCCACAAGCAAGAGGAAGATGGCGCCGAATAACATGGTGGCCGGCATAAGATGGTTAAAATTGTTTCCCACCAGCTTTCTGGCCAAATGAGGGATGACCAGGCCTACCCAGCCGATTACGCCGCTTACGGATACGCTGGCTGCCGTGACAAAGGTGGCGCAGATGATAATCAACAGGCGGATTTTCCGGGCATTGACGCCTATGGTCCTGGCATCATCGTCCCCTAAAGTGAGAACATTCAGCCGCCAGCGCAAGAGAAGCAAAGGGATAAGCCCCAGACTCATGGGGATTATGGAGAATAAAACATCCCTGAACTTTGCCCCTGCCAGGCTTCCCATCAGCCAATAGGTGATGGCGGGAAGCTGATCGGTAGGATCAGCCACCAATTTGATAAAGGATGTACCTGCGGAGAAGAGTGAACTGATCATGATCCCCGACAGAACTAAAGCCAGAATGGTTTTTCCTCTGGTACGCTGACTGATCAGATACACTAAAGCCACCGTCAAAAGTGAGAAGAAAAAGGCGCTAAGGGTAATAAGGGTGCTGTTGCCGTAACAGAGGATCGCCAAAGCAGCTCCAAAGGCAGCTCCCTGAGAGGCGCCCAAGACATCCGGAGCCGCCATAGGGTTTTGAAAAACCCCTTGATAGGCTGCGCCCGCAGCGGACAGACAGCAGCCTACCAGGCAGGCTAAAAGGATGCGCGGCAGCCTGATGTTGAGCAAAACAATTTCAACTTGTTCGGGCCAAAATTTCTCTATGGGGTAAAATTTCGAAAGCAGGATTCCCAGGAGTTCCTGGACAGGGATAGGGTAGCGGCCAAGCCGAATGGAGATGATGATTGAGAAAATAAGCAGAATGCCCAGACTCAAGACCACTACGTTATTCCGATTTAGTTTCCCCATATGTTTACCGCCTTCTCAAAAATCTGTTCTAAAAATGCACATGCAAAAGTAACATGCAGGGATTGGGTCCTTATAGAAGAAAGACGGCTGAAGATAAGGGATCGTCTGATTTGTTAAAAATTATACAAGGGGAGGAAAACTTTGTCAACCAACATAAGTAAATATAAACAAAAATAAACAAATAAAAACAAATATAAATAAACTGGACATGGGGCTGATAAATGTATAAATTAAATATAATGAATAACGACATAATAAAAACAAACATAACTAAATTGACGGAAACGGCAGGAGGTTGTTATGAAGCTGATCACAGTTGCGGGTCCGCCTTCTTCAGGCAAGACATCCGTCATACTTAAGCTGATCCAATGTATGAACCGTGCCCGAGGCAGCATCGGGGTGGTGAAATTTGACTGCCTGACTTCCTTTGACAATCTCAGCTATGAAGAGGCAGGAGTCCCTGTGCAAACCGGGTTTTCCGGAAAGGTATGTCCGGATCATTATTTCGTAAGCAATATTGAAGATGCGGTACAATGGGGAGTCCAGTCTGGTTTTGAGCTTCTCATTACGGAGAGCGCAGGTCTTTGCAACCGCTGTTCCCCTTATATTCAAAGGATTCCGGCGGTCTGTGTGATTGATAATTTGTCCGGAGTCAATACTCCCCGCAAAATCGGTCCAATGCTCAAATATGCGGATATTGTGGTTGTGACCAAAGGGGATATTGTTTCTCAGGCAGAACGGGAGGTCTTTGCCTTCAATATCCGGCAGGTGAATTCAGGGGCTAAGGTGATTTTTGTCAATGGGATAACCGGGCAGGGGGCCTTTATTCTGGCGAAATATCTGCAGGAGGCCGGAGAGATCCGGAGTCTCAGGGATATGAAGCTGCGCTTCACCACCCCTGCCGCCATCTGCTCTTATTGCACCGGGGAAATTAAAATCGGAACCCCTTATCAGATGGGAATGATGAAGAAGATGGAGTTTAAAGAAGTATGACGGCACAAGATTTTATGACCCTCCTCGACAGTAAATCCCTGCAGGAGGTTTTGCAGGAATACCCCATCGGCCGGGACTTCCTGGCGAATTTCCGGCTGAATAATTTAGCGAAAGAGCTGACTTTCTCCCAGGCCTTGCTGGAGGTGGACGACGAAGTCCTGGCTGAATTCGGCTTGGACCGGTTTGGGGCCTTACAGGATTTTTGTGTATTTCTTGAGCAGTTTACCCCCAAAGAGAATGTGCTGGAAGGGGTAAAGTCCCTGACAATCATCGGCGGCTGGAATAAAGCCAAGGCACCGGAAACGGTCAGTCTTACCATCTCAGCCGGGGAAATCATCAGCATTGTGGGGCCCACCGGCTCAGGGAAAAGCCGGCTGCTTAATGACATCGAGTGCCTGGCCCAGGGAGATACCCTCACCGGCCGGAGAATCCTGGTCAATGGGGCCGAACTGGAGGATCTTCAGCGCTTCGAGATGGAAGGGAAGCTGGTGGCCCAGCTTTCCCAGAATATGAATTTCGTCATGGACCTGACGGTTCGTGAATTTCTGGAAATGCATGCCAAATGCCGGCTTACTCCCAATGTCAGGGAAGTGGTGGAAATCTGTTTTCAGTGTGCCAATCAGCTGGCCGGGGAAAAATTCTCCGAAGATACGTTGGTAACCCAGCTCAGCGGAGGCCAATCCCGGGCCCTGATGATCGCGGACACCGCTTATATGAGTGACTCTCCCATTATCTTGATCGACGAGATTGAAAATGCCGGAATCAACCGGCGGCAGGCCATTGCTCTGCTGGCCAAACGGGAAAAGATCATTTTTGTTTCCACCCATGACCCGCTTTTGGCCCTGAGCGCTCATAAGCGGATCATTATTAAAAACGGGGGGATCGCCAAGGTCATCGAGATTTCCGATGAGGAAAAGGAGAGTTTGGGAATCATTGAAAATCTCGATAATACCATGCAAAAGCTGCGCAATGCTCTGCGGGCCGGGGAAGTAATCTATAAGAAGGATCTCAGCGAGTCACCTGGGGCGTGATTTTTCTGAGTAACTTAGTAAGTGGCTGAATCAATTTCATAATGACTTAAACCGCATTTACAAAGCTATATAGAGGAACTTTCAGAGAGACGCCATTATATAGTAGCCGTCCCATGCCGCTGACGCAGCACCAGAGGATGAAAAATATTGATAAAGGAGGTAAACAGATGTGGGAGTTATATGACGCCTTAATCCGAGGGATACCCGAAGATTATCGGGTGGATGAGCTGGTTTGCGGGTACCACTATACCTATGTCCGCAGCGGAGAAGGTTCCGGGGTGGCTGCGGGACGGCCTTATGATCAGCGGATGCCCATGTTCAACAAAAATCTCTTGGGATCGCCCCTGCGTGAGGTGGCGGCCTGTGTAAAATCATGGAACCTGATGGAGGCCGCTCTGGGTGCTGCAGCCCTGAACGCTTACTATAACAATCCTCAGGTGGCCAGAGCCAAGGGTGTGGAATTTTCCGATGCCAGACGCGTGGAAGACCGGCGCTATGATCCCTTTATCATGTCTCAGAATGAAGTCAAAGGAAAAAGGGTTGTGGTGGTTGGCCATTTTCCTTACCTGGAGAATCTTCTTGAACCGGTCTGCGACTTTTCCATCATTGAATGGGAGCCCTTAGCCGGGGACTACCCGATGCCGGCCTGTGAATACCTGCTTCCCGAAGCGGATTATGCCTACCTTACCTGCACAGCCCTGGTAGACAAGACTCTGCCCCGGCTTCTGGAACTGACGAGAAAGGCTGCCCGGGTCAGCCTGGTGGGGCCTGGGACCCCTTTAGCCTCGGAGCTGTTTGATTATGGGATTGATGAGCTGTCCGGATTTATCATTAAAGACAATGCTCAAGCCTTCAGAGTGGCCGCCGGGGCAGAACAGGTGAAGATCTTCAGGGCGGGGCAAAAGGTGGCTTTCAAAGCGGAAAGGCAGCAGGATCATGAATTTTGAATGGAATTCCCAAACCATCCGCTGGTATGAGGAGGCCAACGCCTATTCAGGGTTTTTCGGGAAGGTGGCGGGACTGATTGCTCCTATGCTGCAAGGTTATTCCACTCTCTGCGACATCGGCTGCGGCCTGGGTCTCTTGGATCTGGAGCTCAGCTCAAGCATCGGCAGCATCACCTGTCTGGATATTAACCCGAATGCGCTGGCGGCTTTACAGAAAAATATAGAGGCCAGGCAGATTGGCAACCTTGAGCCTCGCCTTATGGACTGCCGGGACTTGGAGGGGGAGTGGGATGTCATCTGTATTAGTTTTTTCGGCAGCAGAGAGATTGAAAATTTCCTCCCATACTGCCGTGAGCTGATTGCTGTGGTGGGGAAACAGCAGCAATCAGAGCTGTACCCGGAAAAATACCGGAAATTTTCTAAGAATACCGCTGAAAAGGTTGAGGAGGTTCTCAAGGAGAAAGGGATGGACTATGTTCTCAGGGAAGCCGCCTTTGAATTTGGTCAGCCCTTTCATTCCCAGGCTGATGCTGAAGATTTTGTCAGGACCCATTGCCCGGCAATCAGTCCCGAGGACTTGAGCAGTTTTCTGGAGGAGTCCCTCAAAGCAACCGGGGACTCTCAGTTACCCTGGGTCATTCCCCGCTTGAAATCCTTTGGGGTGTTCGAGATTAAAGGGGGTCTGTGAGGAGTGCATATTTTTCTGACCGGCGAAATCCAGATCGGCAAAAGCACAGTCATTAACAAGACCTTGGATTTATTAAAGATTACCCCTCAGGGTTTTCGGACTTACTTCGGACCTGACCGGGCTAATTCGGATAGGCTGCTTTACCTGAATTCTGCAGCTCAGCCCCAGACGTTTAATGAAGCAAAGGCTGTTGTGCGTTTTCGGGCAGGGCGTCCGCCGGAGGTTATAATCGAAAGGTTCGACAGGTATGGGGCCCAGCTGATTCGTGGGGCCAGGGCTGACTTGGATTCGCCCTTGATTTTAATGGATGAATGCGGCAGTCTGGAGAGCAGAGCTCTGGTATTTCAGCAGGAGATTTTGGCTGCCCTGGATGGTGCCAAGCCCATACTCGGTGTCATTAAGCTGGCCAGCAGCGGCTGGACGGACCAAATCAGAGAGCACGCCAAGGTGGCTCTGCTTACCGTAACCCGGGAAAACAGAGATCGGCTGCCCCGGCTGTTGGCTGATTCGCTCAGTAATTTTATAGAGCGTTCTGAATTATAGGGCATGAATCCAAGCCAGGGGAGGGGATTCATGTCCTATGGCTTTGTGGAGGGTAGAGGAGCATCCCCTGGAATACAGGAACTTTGAGGGGACGATTCCCAAAGGGGAATACGGCGGTGGTGTGGTCATGCTCTGGGATGAAGGCCGCTGGGAACCCTCCGGAGATGTGGCTGAAGGACTCCGTGCAGGGATGCTGAAGAGTCCAAAGGGCATAATCGTAGTTTCTGAAGATGCTCACGTACTCTAATCTTGTTTTAATAACGGTTTGGATATAGATATGTAGGTCTGTTTTGTTCTTCGTGTTAATTTTGGGAATGAGAAAAGACCCCTTCAAGAGAGGTCTTTTAAAAACATGCTAAGGATTATCGGATGGGCGGTGTATCCATCATCTCAGGTACTCTTTCGAGTGTGTCGGGAACCATTTCCGACCTCGATAATCCTATACAATCATTGTATTCACTTCCTATAATTATAATACATCAGTTGATGTATATCGTCAATATTGATATTTAGTAGTCAGTGATTTTTATAATTCTTCCACTATATAGTCTTCTGTTGAGTTTGGATTTTTGAATTTCATGCATTGTAGAAACATATAAATAATTTTTATCAGGGTCTAATTTTATTCCTATCAATATATTTTTATTGAACACTTTTATTAATTCAATGGTAAAGCCCTGCTCATTAGGATTAATTCCAATATAATCAGGATTATTAATAATAGCAGGAATATCATCTATATGTTTTAAGCAATTAAAGTGACTTCTCCTTATTAAATGTGCTAGTAAACCTTTTGAACGATATATCTTTTTCAATGGGATATTTGATCCTATTATATTATTTAACTCTTGATAAAACACTCCAACTTCAATGAGTTTTTCTTCATCCAAGATAACTCCCCCATTCCACCAACTTAATTTTCGACAGAAGAGAGGAAAATCCTTCATAACATGGAAATATTAATTATTGGCAAGACATTCCGCAAAAGGTGAGCTTTTCCGCCTTGCTGCTAAAGATAGTCTAACTACAGATATGTAATTTTGAAAAGCGGATATCGGATACATATAATTCAATTGGAAACAATAAGCCCAGAATTGTTTTTACTAAAGTCAAAGTGACCGGTCTCATGGAGGCCCTCAAAGCCGGCATCGAAAAGGCCAAAAAAGAGAAAGAACCGGAGTAATTTTATGACCGCAAAACTCAACGAGTACAACCAGAAAAGAAACTTTGCCAGAACCTTAGAACCGGAAGGCATAACAGAAATAGCCGAAGCGGATCTAAGGTTTGTCGTCCAGCACCATATAGCCCGCAGAGATCACTACGATTTCCGCCTGGAATGGGATGGGGCTCTCTTGAGCTGGGCAGTGCCCAAGGGCCCTTCCTATAATACCCGGGACAAGAGGCTCGCCATACAGGTAGAAGAGCATCCCCTGGAATACAGGAACTTTGAGGGGACGATTCCCAAAGGGGAATACGGCGGCGGTGTGGTCATGCTCTGGGATGAAGGCTGCTGGGAACCCTCTGGGGATGTGGCTGAGGGACTCCGTGCAGGGATGCTGAAGTTTGTTCTGAAAGGAGGACGGCTTAAGGGAAAGTGGGCTCTGGTGCGCTTGAAAAGAAAAGCGGGGGAGAAGCAGGAAAACTGGCTGTTGCTTAAAGAAAAAGATGAGTATACTAAAACTGACGATGGGATTTCCGGGTTTAACACCAGCATCAGAACCGGACGCACTATGAGGGAAATTGAAGAAGGGGAAGACGAAAAGATCGTGCGGAACCCCTTCAGCAGTACGCTTGTGCAGCTGGCTAAACTAGTCCATAGGGTTCCTGTGGGTGAGGATTGGCTCTATGAGCTGAAATACGACGGCTACAGGATACTGGCGTATCTTGAAGGCAACAGCGTCCGGCTGGTTACCAGGAACGGCCATGATTATACAACGCGGTTTCCGGATGTGGCCTCTTCCCTCAGGGATTGGGCTGAGGGAAGGGCGATGATTCTGGACGGCGAAATGGCCATCACGAACCCAGCGGGCAAGACGGATTTTCAGGCTCTCCAGAACTATATGAGAAACCCCCAGGCTCAAAACCTGACTTATATCCTCTTTGATCTTCTGGCCCTGGATGGAGCGGACCTCCGGGGACACCGTCTGATTGACAGGAAAGAGACCCTGGCAGCCTTGATGCAGGATGCTCCCAAAAATCTCCATTACAGCCGGCATATCAGAGGAAAAGGCAAGGAAAGTTTCGTTGCGGCCTGCAAGGCGGGCCTGGAAGGGATCATTGGTAAAAAAGCCGATTCCGTCTACAGCGGAACAAGAAACGCCGACTGGATCAAACTTAAATGCGATCAAAGGCAGGAATTTGTGATCGGAGGCTATACCCTTTCCCATAAAAAGACCGGCGGAGTAAGTTCCCTGCTCCTGGGTGTCTATGAAAGCGGGGAATTAGTCTATGCCGGCCGGGCCGGTACCGGCCTGAAGGAAGCCGACATGAAAGAGCTGGAGAAAAAATTTGCGGGTTTAAAGAGAACGGAGCCCCCTTTCCAACTCGCGCCCAAGCCCAGGTCCAATGAAAAGATCACCTGGCTTGAACCTGAATTAGTGGCGGAAATTAAATTTGCTGAGTGGACCGAAGATAATCTGCTAAGGCAGGCGAGCTTCAAAGGCCTGCGGAGGGATAAAAATCCTAAGGATATAAAAAGGGAAAAAGCGGACGATGAAATATCGTCCGCTAAAGAAGCGGGGAGACCTATGAAAGCCGACGCCAACAGCCTCATTATCGAAGGAATCAAGATCAGCAACCCGGACAAGGTGATCTTTGCCGACCCTGAAGTCACCAAGGGGGATGTGATCCGGTATTACGCTCAGGTAGCGGAGCGCATGCTGCCCTATGTGAGCCACAGGGTCCTCAGCATTGTGCGCTGTCCCAAAGGCATCTCCCAGACCTGTTTCTATAAGAAACATCCCGGTCCGGGCAGCCAGGGAATTGTCACAATTCCTGTTTCCTCCAGTAACGGAGAAACGGATGACTACTTCTATATTGAGAACTCAACCGGTCTGATTGCCGAAGCGCAAATGGGCACCCTGGAATTTCATATCTGGGGAAGCCGGGTAGATGAGCTGGAAAAGCCTGATCTGATGGTCTTTGATCTGGACCCGGATGAGGGAATGGATCTGAGCAGGGTGCGCCAGGGTGTGCGGGATATGAAGAATATTCTCAGCGAACTTTCCCTGAATTCCTATCTCAAAACCAGCGGCGGTAAAGGGTACCATGTGGTCGTCCCTTTAAAACCGGCTGTCTCATGGGATGGGTTTTACGATTTTGCCAAGCGCGTTGCCCAAGTGATGGAGCAGAAGTGGCCTGACCGCTACACAAGCAATGTAAGAAAGGCCAAGCGCACCAATAAGATCTTTATCGACTGGATTCGCAACGGCAGAGGCGCTACCAGCATTGCCCCTTATTCTGTCAGAGCGCGAAAAGGGGCCGGGGTGTCCATGCCCATTGGGTGGGATGAATTGGACACAGTGGCACCCGACGGCGTCAATATGGCAGAAGCGTTCCGGAGGATCGGCGGCAATGATCCTTGGCAAGGGTTTTTCCGGAATCATCAGCAGCTTAAATGAGCAGGTTCGTCCTTACGGTTTATTGACTCTCAAAAGGCTTTTTCTGCTTAGGGTTTTTATACAAATTTTCTAGGCTGTTCGTAGTTACCTTATAATTTAGAAGTTGCCTTATAATAAGGAGGTGAATCGATTGAATCGTTTGATAACTGTTTTGAAAAGTGCAATGTTCAGAAATGGCATGATTTGTTTTATTGCGTTGGTTCTAATTTTCTCAAGCATGAGATTACTTGCTGTTAATGTCCATGCTGAAAGACAAAATCCAGTTGATTCTCATGCAATATACAAAGATTACTTCTATAATCATTACCAGGATAATAGCTGCTCCGTAATATTCTCTGACTTAACCCATGATGGCAATGACGAAATGATTATACTGCAAATGCTGGAGGAAGACTCAACGCCTAAAAACATTCGCGATCCTGCCGTTACTGCTGAAGACTTTAAGGCCGCTGAACTCATAGTTTTACGGGCAAAACCTGATAACCGGATAAGTGAATTATCGAAAACCTATATTGCTTCTCAGCATAGCAATTGGGGACAAATCTATTTATATAAAGATAACGCCAACTATAACAGGGCTTATTTATTGAATTTCAATCCATATACCATGGGAGGTTCTTCCCACTATAGCTACAGCTTATATTATTTTTCTGAAAAAGGGAAACCGGTTATTTTCGATGAAAATAAGGTCAGCTTCGTTGCCGGCGAGAAGGATCGTGCTGGAAACAGGGAGAAGATCATGGGTTTTGAGCAGAGCGTGCAGGAATATATTAAAGTGTCAAAGCCACTCATTGTGTACGCTGAGGATGAAAACGGAAAAACCGTCTTTGATTATTTTGATAATGCACCAGAAAGTGCTTTTACAGAATAAAAGTTAATGGTTCAGCCTGAGAGAATAATGGATGAAAGATTATGGAGAGCTCAAGATGATACAAATATTAATTAATAAAATTTGTAAATTGACTTTTTTAAAAATTTAATGCTATAATGAGTCGAACTCAAGAAGCATGCTAACTTGAGAGAGGTCATCGGAGGGCTTGTAATCGTAATTACAATGCTGGATAAGATGTCGGGTGCGCCCGGTATTTTGTTCGGCATTTTTACGTTCAGGATGGTTTGGCGGAACTTCTTTTTACAAGAAAGGGGAGTACCTTAATAATATGAATTGGAAAAGAACAAATTTAGTTACAGCAATCATGTTGGTCATGTTTTTAGCAGCAGTTGAAGGAACAATTATTACTATGGCAATGCCTACCATTGCCAAGGAATTGCAGGGATTTGAACTGATCAGCCTGGTTTTTTCGGTTTATCTATTGACCTCAGCCATATCGACTCCTATTTACGGTAAGCTGGCAGACTTATATGGCAGGAAATATGTGCTTTCGATCAGTATCCTGCTGTTTTTAGCCGGCAGCTTTTTATGCGGTTTATCTCAGAGTATGGTTATGCTGATCGCTTTTCGCGCTGTTCAAGGGCTGGGCGCCGGCGGTATATTCACAGTCTCCTACACTATCATCGGAGATGAATTCCCGCTGGAGGAACGCTCAAAGATCCAAGGCGGGTTAAGCACGGTGTGGGGAGTCGCGACTCTTGTGGGCCCGTTCCTGGGAGGATTTTTAATTGACTTGCTTTCCTGGCACTGGATATTTTTCATCAATATTCCTTTTGGACTGGTAGCGGTTGTTCTACTGCAAAGATCCCTGCAGGAAACCTTTGAAAAGAAAAAACAGAGCATTGATTATGGGGGAATTATTACTTTATCCTTGGCGGTAATTGCACTTTTGAGTATTTTTATATTTGATCAAAACTCGAATTCCCAGGCTTATCCCCTCTTTGCCGGAACTGCAGTCACAATCGCTATTCTGATGATGCTGCTATTTTACAAAATTGAAAAAAAGGCAAAAGAACCGATTTTACCTTTTGGCATTTTTACCAAAACAAGTACCATCGTGAATCTGTTATCCTTCCTGATTTTCGCCGTATTGATGGGTATTGATGTTTATATACCCTTATACTTACAGAATGTTTTGGGATACCGTCCGACAATATCAGGACTGGCAATGCTGCCGATGTCGGTTTCCTGGCTGATCGTTTCGATCATCCTTGGGAAATTGCTGGTTAAGTATGGCGGAAAAGCTGTAACAGTGACGGCTAATGTCGTTATACTCATAGGCGCATTATTGCTGACCACACTGGGAACCGCTTCTCCGATCCTATTAGTATTAATCTATTGCTTCGTCCTGGGTATAGGTTTTGGCGGAGCGTCGACAGTTTTAACCATCATTATCCAGGATTCTGTCGATTACCACCAAAGAGGAAGTGCGGTTGGCGCCAATTCATTGCTCAGAACCCTGGGACAGACCATTGGCATCAGTGTTTTCGGAAATATCTTCAACTCCCATATCACCGGCTATTTTATCAACCAAGGGATTGAGGGAGTCAACTCAAGCAACCTTTATCAGCCTTCGCCGTCTGATCTTGCCCTTACTTCCGAACAGATAAGCTTAGCCTTGAATAGTTCTATGCATGTTCTGTTTATTGCCTTTGTCATCATCTCCGGCTTATCCTTGATTCTGTCCATGGCAATGCCCGGCAGGAAGGAAAAGGAAGCTAATTGTGGAATTAACCCATTGCAACATTAAAATTATAACTTTAACAAAGGATAATCTTGAGAAAGAGCATATCTGTTGTGCAATTTCAAATAACAAAGACTGTCAAGTCGCATCGAAAAAGCAGTGGCTTTCTAAAAGATTTGCCGATGGACTGGTTTTCAAAAAGTGTGACGTGCGTGGTAAATGTTTTATAGAATATATCCCTGCAGAAAAAGCGTGGTCACCCATTGAAGCTGATGGGTATATGTATATTAACTGTCTTTGGGTGTCCGGACAGTTTAAGGGGCAAGGGAACGCCGGTTTGCTTTTAGATGAATGCATCAGGGACAGCAAGGAAAAGGGTAAAAAAGGATTGGTTGCATTATCATCAAAAAAGAAATTGCCTTTTCTTTCTGATCCTAAGTTTTTAAGATACAAAGGGTTTGTATTAGCTGACACAGCGGAGCCTTCTTATGAGCTTTTATATTTGCCCTTTGAGGGAAATGCACCAAAGCCAGGATTTAAAGACCATGTGAAAACACCAAAAATCAGTGAGCAAGGCTTCGTTTTGTACTATACGAATCAATGTCCTTTTACTGCTAAATATGTTCCGCTTATTGAAAAAGAGGCAAAGCAAAAAGGGGTAGAGTTCAAAAGTATCCATATTGAAACAGCAGAGCAAGCACAAAATGCGCCGGCTCCGTTTACCACGTATAGTCTGTTTTACAAGGGTGAATTTCTAACAAATGAGATATTGTCAGAAAAAAAGTTTGAGAAGATCCTCTTCCTGTTGAATAAATAGTCTTTGCTTCTGCAGAGGCTATTTTTCTGTACTTATCGGTGTCAAAGGCTGCTCTCTTGTGACCTTCTTCGAACCCACGGCGGCGTGGATATTGTCAATGATAAGGAGGGGATTCACCAAATAGGCTCGTACCAAGAATCTTACGCGCGTAAGATTCTTGGTACGAGCCTGGGAGAAGGATCTCGTTGTTGTTGAGCAAACACTGGTTATGAGCATGATAGAAAGTTGAATATTGGCATCTTTTTGACCTGACTTTCCATGACCTTCATGACGTTTGTATTTTGTATTACATCCATTCCCCATACCGACGCACATACACCTTTTTGGCAAGCTGTACGCACAGAAGATATCCGGCCAGAATAATAGCCAGCCACGGGATTAACACGAGCGGCAGGCGATGCATATCAAGACCGATTGCAAAGTCTGTAAAACCGGTTGCAAGCGCGACCACTGCTACAACAAAGGTGGACAAGAAAAGCGGTATGGATGGCGTGCTTTGCAGGAACGGCAATTTAGCCGTGCGAATCATGTGGATAACCAGCACCTGAGATACCGTCCCGAAGACAAACCATCCGCATTGAAACAACGGCGACAGCTCTACCGTATTGGCACCGATAGCCCACCACATAACAGCAAAGCAGACGATATCAAAAACGGAGCTTAGCGGCCCCAAAAACGCCATAAACGACTTAATGGACTGTGTTTCCCATTTGCGCGGCTTTCTGATGTATTCCTTATCCACGCTGTCAAAGGGTATGCCCATTTGAGATAAATCGCACAGCAGGTTTTGCGTCAATATCTGCACCGGCAGCATTGGTAAAAAGGGCAGGAAGATGCTGGCCGCAATAACCGAGATCATGTTGCCAAAATTGCCGCTTGCCGCCATCTTGATATATTTGATGATATTCCCGAAGGTGCGGCGGCCTTCGATGACGCCCTCTTCAAGCACCATCAAATCTTTTTTCAGCAGGATGATGTCGGCGGTCTCTTTGGCAATATCCACGGCGCTGTCCACCGAAATTCCCACATCCGCCTGGCGCAGCGGAGGTGCGTCGTTGATGCCGTCACCCATATAGCCAACCGTATGACCTGCCGTTTGAAAAGCTCTCACCACCCGTTCTTTTTGAGATGGCGACAACTTCGCAAACAAGTCGCAGCTGGTTATCGCATCCAGTAATGCGGCGTCATCCATCTGCTCTATGTCGCGGCCTGTCAACAGACGGGAAGTATTCACACCTACCTTACCGCAAACCTTCACGGCTACGCCTTCGCTGTCTCCGGTGAGTACAACCGTTCGCATGCCGTGTTCACGGAGTGCTGTTATCGCTGCCCTGGCGCTCTCTTTAGGCGGGTCAAGAAAGCCTACAAAGCCGATTAAAACCATATCCCGTTCATCGGCCACACTAAAAGCCCCGCTGCCGGGAACTTCATTTTTCTGCGCTACGGCAATCATCCGCAGTCCGTCGGCATTGTACTTTTCGTAGGTTGCCAAGGCCAGGCGTCTGCTTTCTTCATCCATTGGCATAACGCGTCCGCTCATTTCCACAAAGGAGGAGATGGCGATGATCTCTTCCACCGCGCCTTTGGTAATAAGCTGCCGTTTCCCGCTTTTGTCCGTTAAAACCACGCTCATCCTGCGCCGGGAAAAATCAAAGGGGATTTCATCCACCAGGTTATAAGCGGCCGGCATAGTTTGCAGCCCGTTCTGCACAGCCCGGTTGATAATGGCCAGGTCAATGAGATTTTTGAGGCCTGTTTGGAAATAGCTGTTGAGGTAAGCGTGGCGGAGTATGCGGGTATCATCCTCGCCGTGGAGGTTCATGTACTTTTCCAGTACGATCTTATCCTCAGTCAGCGTTCCGGTTTTATCGGTGCAAAGCACATCCATTTCGCCAAAGGTTTGGATTGCGCCGAGGGTGCGGACAATAACCTTATGCTTTGACATGGAGACCGCGCCTTTGGCCAGTGTTGAGGTCATAATGACGGGCAGCATTTCCGGTGTAAGCCCCACTGCAATACTGATGGCAAAAAGCAGCGCACCCGCCCAGTCACTTTTAGCCAATCCGTTAATCAAAAATACGATGGGAACCATGACTAGCATCATTCGGACCAGAAGGCCGCTGACTGAATCTACACCGCGCTCAAAACTGGTTTTGGCCCTGTCGCCGGACAGGGATTTTGCCATTGATCCGAAATACGTGCTGTTGCCGGTCGCCAGCACCATGGCCGTCGCGCTGCCGCTCACAATATTGGACCCCATGAAACCGATGTTTCCTAAATCCGTCAGTCCGTCATACTGGTTGTTGCGTATGTCGCTGAATTTCTCTACGGGATTGGATTCGCCGGTCAAAGCCGCCTGGGCGACAAAGGTGTCCTTGGTTGTCAGAAAACGTACGTCCGCCGGGAGCATGTCGCCTGCCGAAAGACGGACAATATCCCCGGGAACGATCTCATCCATGGGAATTTCAGTCAGCTTTCCATCCCGCCAGGCATCTGCTTTGTTGGAAATCATTTTTGACAGCTTTTCAGCGGCGGCGTTGGAGCGCTGGCTCTGTATGAAGGCAACCAAGCTGGACAAAAGGACCAGGGATAAAATGATGATAACGGTGAGATAGTCGGGTCTTGACGACGCGACGACATCCGTAAAATACGTGATAATGGCAATAAGAAGCAAAATGAGGTTAAAAGGGTTGACGACTGCTTCCCTCAATCTATGCAGCAGCGTATTTTTATTTCCTACAGTGATTACGTTTTTCCCAAATTCAGCCTGCCTGTTTTCGGCTTCTTCACTTGTGAGACCCGCCTGTGTGGTAGACAGGTGTGAAAAAAGTTCCTCTGCCGTCAGGAAAGCATAGGAGTGGAGCTTTACTTCGGTGTCATGCTTGTTTTTTTGAATCTGCCTGCCCAGGCTTTTTCCGTTCATGAAGTTCACTGGAATCATTCCTTTCTTTCTTGAAATATTCCCCAGTGAAAACACAAAAAGCCAACAAAAAAAGCCGTCCAGATAGACGGCAGTATATGCGCAGGCAAATTAACCCATCAGTACAAATGCACAGTGAACAACAGCCCGCGAAAAACGCAGCCGACTACTTGGTCTATGTCATCACATTGGGGTTTGAAGCCTCTTAGCGGACTTCGGGGATCGCCGTCCATTGTCTCACTTCCTTAATGATAAAAATAAGCTGGATAGTTATTAATATCCAGCTTATTAAGGCTACCTGATGAAGGATAAAAAGTCAATACCTGATTGTTGGCTTTTGAGCTATCGTTATGTACCCGCCGACGCGGAAATTTTTCTTTCCAACAAGCTTGGGAAAGAGCGGCACAGGTCACAAACCGCTTTCATGTCCTGTCAGTTAAAATCAAAACCATTGAGACTGACCTTTTCTTGATAAAACGCACCCTCCGGAGTTAGCTTTTCTAACGGATTCTTAGGATTGCTCCATATGCCTTCCGACTCTAAAAACAAAAACCAACGATATTTCATGGGTTTTTGTTTTGTCTAAGTCGAGTTAACTATTGAATAATAGTCAGTGTGTAAATCTCATTTTCTTGGGAATTCAGACTCTTTGGGGCTTCTGCAATAAATCTTTAGTTCAGGCATTACAGCACCGTATTTTATATAGTTATTTCTTGCCCCGGATAAAGACAATCCATGATTTTGGTCGCTTGTCTCCTTTTCCGACTGAATAAAAAAATCAATTTCCCAAAAGCAGACAGGGCAGATGTAAGCGAGAGCATCCCCATCGTTCGGAATCGTGAAAAATTCGCAGCATGGGCAAGGTGCATTTCCTACGACTTCTGTTTCTTCGGATAGATTGGAGCAATTGTTGTCAGGAAGATATAATTTACGGCGTTTTTTCATTTTATCGTATGCTCCTTTTTTTATAAATAATCTGAAACCTATGCTGTACAACAAATTGGAATTTAAATCACAAGAGCTAACTGAATTATACCATTAGATAAACTCCTTCCTCAGCTCTTCTCCTTAGGAGCCCTTTTTCCCTGCAACCAGACTAAACATAATGGCCATCTGAAAACCTCACTGCCGGAGAGGGAAAGTACGTAAAAATCGCCAGGGCAAAGTCAAGTAAGCCGGAAAGCGGGGGAATCCCTCTCCGGAAAAACGATGCTAATCTGATCGAGATTATCGAGCAGAGCATAGGGGAGTTCTCCATCCAAGCCAATGACAGAAAGATTGCTTTTGCTAAAGTATGGTAGGACTCCTTTATTTTTCATTAGGGCTAAAATCTTGTCAGAAAAGCAGTCTTTGCTCGTATTAATTTATGAAGAGTTTTTGGGGGATTGAAGAGGGTGGCGGAACAAAGAATGGATAACCTGAATTTTATAGCGAATATAAAAAGGAAAAATAAACGGGCACTGGAATTTGTAGTGGATCATTACAGCAGCCTGGTTTACAAAGTGATACGCGGCGTGCTTCCGGCCAGTGACTGTGAAGCAATAAGCGAAGAGTGTATGAACGATGTCTTTTGGCTGGTGTGGTGTAATATCGATAGTTTTGATGAAACAAAAGGGGATTTTAAATCATGGATCGCAGCCATTGCAAAGTATAAGGCGATTGATTGCAGGAGAAAGCTGTACAAACAGAGTCAATGGGTAAGTTTCAGCGATGGAACTATGTATAAAGAGATCTCAACGGAAGAAATCGTTGTGACAAAGGAAAACAGAAAAGAACTTATGAATGCCATCAATGACATGAAGGATGAAGACAGGGAAATTTTTATCCGGCGTTACTTTCTGGGTGAAGGAATAGAGAATATAGCAAGGGCTTTTTCCGTGGACAGGAATGTGGTGGATAAACGGCTTTCCAGGGGCCGTCAGTATTTGAAGGAAAAGCTGGTATTTGGGAAAGGAGAAATGCTCTGATGTCTGATAAGGATCTGCCGCTGGAAGAAAAAGATATTTTAAAGCTGTTAAATTATTTCCGGCTGGATGAGGAAGAGTTGGATTCCGCAGGATATGAAGTGCCGGAATGGCAAAGAGAAAGAATCAAGAAAAAGCTCAAGGGAAAAATCAGAAGCATCCGGTCTTGGAAAATCCTGCGCCTCGGTTCCATAGCGGCCGTTATCTTGCTGGCAGCAGTCATTGCCCTGGAAACAACATCTCCCGTTTGGGCCAGGAACCTTCCTCTGGTTAATTCCGTTCTTCAGATGTTTAACGATAAATTCGGCTATCAGGGAGACTATGCGGCCTATTCCCAGCTGGTGGACAAAAGTGTGACCGATCAGGGCATCACGGTGACCATCAATGAGGCCCTGGCTGACGACACAAAGATTACTTTAGGTTATACCATTAAAAGCGGCGTCAAAATTGAGGCTAAAGATTTATGGTTGGCAGATTTGTTTGAGGCTACGAAGGTTAACGGCAGTAATTTAGGGGGGGGCGGTGCCAGAGGGGAGTTTATCGATGATTTTACCTACGTCGGAAGCAGTGAGTTTGATTATGCTCCTTCCGCATTCTTTAATAAGCTGAAGGTTGATATCAATGTCAAAGAAATATTGGGGGTAACGGGCAATTGGGATTTTGCCTTTACTGTGTCCAAAGATGAGCTGATCAAAAACAGCACGGTTTTTAATCCAAAGGTTAAGGTTGATCTGCCGGACCAGGTGCTCACCATCGACAAAGTGGTTTTATCCCCCATTGATACGACGATATTTTACAGCGGGGTCTATAAGGATCAAGATATAAACAACAGGGGATCTCATTACTCATGGATTGCTTTTGATGACCAGGGAGCGGAGCTTGCGCCGAAAAGCGCGAGCCAGGGGGGCATTGGCCCCTTTACAGGATCGATGCAGTTTGAAAAAACCAATGGCCTCTCGCGCTATCTGACCGTCATTCCTTACCTTCATAGTTTGCCCAAAGATGTTAAGGTTAGCTTGGAGCCTAAGGCCCAGAAGACTCAGGTAGCCCAAGTCATAGAAATTCCCAGCGAAAGCAGAGTTTTAGATGGCAAATTCCCACTGGAGCTTCCCCAGGGAAAGCTGGGCAAACTGATTATCAGGGACATTGCCAACGAGAAGGGAGAAACGATCATCCGGTACACGGCCGTAGGTAAAGCGCCGTATCATCAGGGTAAAGCCTTATACATTAAAGATGCTGCAGGAGAAAATGTGGCAGCCAAAAATTATGACATTCGAAGGGACGCGGCGCACCCGGAGGAATTTACGAAAGTATTCCCCCTTCTTGACCTCAGCAAAGGGTATTATGCCTGCACAAGCAGGTTTGAATATGAGGAGTTCCTGGGGAATTGTCAGTTTACAATTGAATTGAAGTAAGAGGCGGGGCCGTGAAATTCCTGCCGGGAAACAGGGAACTCTTTACTTTTCATTGAATATGACTCATGATAAAGCGGAGGAGTCAAACGGGAAGTTGAAAAAAATAAATTACCACTTATCGGCGGCAGTATGAGCGTAACGGGTACTTGGCAAGGTGTTGAGAAATCGGCACCTTTTTCTTGTAATTTTACCAGATGGGCCAAATCCCAGTTTAAATTTCACCGCGGCACCATAATAAAATAATTTGACTAGAATGGCACAAAACTTGCATTTAGATTTATGTGAGAATTCAAAATTATATAAGGTGAAGGATGTGGAAAGCTTTACATCCTTTGACTTAGGCTGTACATTTAGAAGACGAATTAAGCTACTAAATCCCCTTTCGAAAGGTAATGCAATATGATTGAGGTGAAAGCATGGAGACCAGGCTCAAAGAGTTCATAAATCAATATCCTTTTTTTTGTGACCTTTTAGAAATCCTTGACTCAGCTGTATACTTTTGTGATGTTAATGGCCGTCTGCTTTATATCAATAAAGTGGCAGAGGGACTGGATGGGTATGCCAACGAAGAAATTTATGGCCGCACTGTAGGAGAGGCCTATGGCTTAGATGAGAGAACCAGTCCGATGTTAATGGCATTGACTACGGAAAAACCCGTGGTAGATAAAGCGTTTCGCTATGTTGTTAATGGCCGGGAGGTTTATCAGATTTGTAATGCCCGTCCTGTCTTTTTCGAAGGGGAAAAAGTGGGCGCCTATACTATCCAAAAAGATGTGACTCAGTTAATGGAAGTTATAGAACAAAATATCAGTCTGCAAAAGAAAGTTTTCTCGCCAAAGGAGGATGATCTCGCGGAATCCCGCCAGGATATTGTTGGCGCAGACCGTCTCCTCGGAGAGCACCCTGTTTTCAGGGAATGCAAGGAAATGGCAATAAGGGCGGCTAGAAGCGATTCCCCAGTTCTTCTCGTCGGGGAAACGGGCAGCGGGAAAGAACTTTTTGCGCGCTGTATCCATCGCAACAGCAAGCGGAAAGACGGCCCGTTTCTGGCAATAAATTGCGCAGCTATTCCGGAAACCTTGCTGGAGAGCATTCTTTTTGGTACTTCTAAGGGTATTTATACTGGGGCAGTGGAACGGAAAGGTCTTTTTGAAGAGGCTGAAGGAGGTACCTTGTTTTTGGACGAAATCAATTCCATGCCTCTCTTTTCCCAGTCAAAACTGCTTCGGGTTTTGGAGGAAAAAGAAATTCAACATCTTGGCAGTAAAGAGCGAATTAAGATCAATGTTCGTATCATCAGCAGCAGCAACGTTTTTCCGGAGGAGGCAATCAGTAAAGAGCAGATTCGGGAAGACCTTTTTTATCGTTTGGCTGTGGTGAACATTATGATCCCCAGTTTGGCCAGCCGTAAAAGCGATATTCGTTTATTAACCAAACATTTTATTAAGCTGTATAATGAGAGATTCCAAAAACATATCATTGGCCTGGAGGACGAAGTTTTACGATTCTTTTTGGATTTCTCCTGGCCCGGTAATGTCCGCCAGTTGAAGCATTGTTTGGAAGCGGCCATGAACTTAGTTACCGATGACGATCTGAAAATCAAAATGAAGCATTTACCCGCTTATCTGCTTTCCGGAAATAATGCTGCCACTGGTGGTTACATCCAAAAAAAGCCGGTTGATGAAACTAAACATCTTAAATATCCCGAGCCGGAAAGTACCGGTGTATTTTCAACAATTTTTGAGAAAGAAAAAGAAGAGATTATCCAGGCTTTGCTGGAGAATAAAGGGAATGTTTCCAAAACCGCCAAACAATTAGGAATGCATCGCCAGTCTCTTATTTATAGGATTAAAAAATATAATATAACATAGATAACGAAGATACTAAATCCTTTCTGAAAGGTAGCGCAATAGGATTGAGGTGAAAGCATGGAGACTAGGTTTGAGGAGTTCATGAATCAATATCCTTTTTTTTGTGACTTTTTAGAAATCATTGGTTCAGCTATATACTTTTGTGATGTTAATGGCCGTATGCTTTATGTTAATAAAGTGGCAGAGCGATTGGATGGGTATACCAACGAAGAGCTTTATGGCCGCACTGTGAAGGAGGCCTATGGCATAGATGGGGAAACCCCGATGTTAATGGCATTGACTACGGAAAAACCCGTGGTGGATAAAGCTTACCGCTATATTGTTAATGGCCGGGAGGTTTATCAGATTTGTAATGCCCGTCCTGTCTTTTTCGAAGGGGAAAAAGTGGGTGCCTATACTATCCAAAAAGATGTGACTCAGTTGATGGAGGTTATAGAACAAAATATCAGTCTGCAAAAGAAAGTTTTCTCGCCAAAGGAGGATGATCTCGCGGAATCCCGCCAGGATATTGTTGGCGCAGACCGTCTCCTCGGCGAGCACCCTGTTTTCAGGGAATGCAAGGAAATGGCAATAAGGGCGGCTAGAAGCGATTCCCCAGTTCTTCTCGTCGGGGAAACGGGCAGCGGGAAAGAACTCTTTGCGCGCTGTATCCATCGCAACAGCAAGCGGAAAGATGGTCCGTTTCTGGCAATAAATTGCGCAGCTATTCCGGAAACTTTGCTGGAGAGCATTCTTTTTGGTACTTCTAAGGGTATTTATACCGGGGCAGTGGAACGGAAAGGCCTTTTTGAAGAGGCTGAAGGAGGTACCGTGTTTTTGGACGAAATCAATTCCATGCCCCTCTTTTCCCAGTCAAAACTACTGCGGGTTTTGGAGGAAAAAGAAATTCAACATCTTGGCAGTAAAGAGCGAATCAAGATCAATGTCCGTATTATCAGCAGCAGCAACGTTTTTCCAGAGGAGGCCATCAGTAAAGAGCAGATTCGGGAAGACCTTTTTTATCGTTTGGCCGTGGTGAACATTATGATCCCCAGTTTGGCCAGCCGCAAAAGCGATATTCTTTTATTAACCAAACATTTTATCAAGCTGTATAATGAGAGCTTTCAAAAACACATCGTTGGTCCGGATGACGAAGTTTTAAAATTCTTTTTAGATTTCTCCTGGCCCGGCAATGTCCGCCAGCTGAAGCATTGTTTGGAAGCGGCCATGAACTTAGTTAGCGGTGACGATCTGAAAATCAAAATGAAGCATTTACCCGCTTACCTGCTTTCCGGAAATAATTTTGCCACGGGTGGGTATCTTCTTAAAAAGTCTCTTGATAAAAACAAACATCCTGAGCCGGAAAGTACCGGTGTATTTTCAACAATTTTTGAGAAGGAAAAAGAAGAGATTATCCAAGCTTTAGTGGAGAATAAAGGGAATGTCTCTAAAACCGCCAAACAATTGGGAATGCATCGTCAGTCTCTTATTTATAGGATTAAAAAATATAATATAACATAAATACAAAGATAGATCCCTGGATTAATTACAAACTGCCTGTACAAATAAGCCTGCCTCTTTGGCGGGCTTGTTTTTTTTCTGAGGATTTATTCTCTAACAATTCCTCTACACAGAAAGACCTATACAATTTTAGACAATAATGTTGAAATATAAACGGTTGTAGTCAAAATATTTTGACTTAGGCGTGAAATCATAGTATAATTCACAATTTTTCTGATGGCATGAATATTGCGTGTATTAATGGTTGTAGTCATAACAATTTAAGGAGGTTGCAGTCATGCAAAGGTATCAGATTTTGTCTCAAAATGAAATTGAACAAATTCACGAGACAAGCCTGCGGATCATGGAAGAAGTAGGCGTGATTTTCAGCTATGCCCCCGCCCGGGAAATCCTGGCCAAAGGAGGGGCCAAGGTTGACGGACAAAAAGTTTATTTTCCCAAAGCCATGGTGGAACGGGAAATAAAAAAAGCTCCCTCTTCCTTTACTCTTTACGCCAGGAATCCGGAAAAGAATGTTCTGATTAATACTGAGAAAACAGCCTATGTGGGTCCTTATGGTTCACCCTTTGTCATGGATATGGATAAGGGCCGGCGTTTAGCTAAGCTGGAGGATTTTGTTAACATCTGCAAGCTGGAACACAAGATGGACAATATCGACATCATGAGTCACATTCCCTGTGAGCCTCAGGACGTGGATGCGGAGCTGCGCAGCCTGGAGATGGTTTATCAGACATTGAAACACAGTGACAAACCTTTGATGGCCACTGTTTTAGGTTATGAGATGACCAAAAGGAACCTGGAAATGGCGGCCATTGTTTTTGGCGGCTTGGAGGCAATCAAGGAAAAACCCGTTGCCGTAGGCATTCCCTGTACCTTAACCCCCCTGAGCTACGATGACAAAATGGCAGGGGCTATTATGGCCTATGCCGAATACCGGCAGCCCCAGTTAGTGAATTCCCTCTGTATCGCCGGGGCAACGACTCCTGTCACTGTGGCCGGCACTGTAGCCCTCCAGAACGCAGAAGTTCTGGCAGGTATCGTTCTTGCTCAGCTGGTCAGTGAAGGAACGCCTGTTATTTATTCCGCATCGTCTTCCAATGCC
This sequence comes from Desulfosporosinus youngiae DSM 17734, assembly GCF_000244895.1. Classification (NCBI taxonomy): domain Bacteria; kingdom Bacillati; phylum Bacillota; class Clostridia; order Eubacteriales; family Desulfitobacteriaceae; genus Desulfosporosinus; species Desulfosporosinus youngiae. The sequence continues at coordinate 3,657,851 of NZ_CM001441.1, read as the reverse complement.
GAAATGAGCAACGGTTCTCTGGCGATTGGCACTCCGGAAGACGCGGTATTTTCACTTGTCAATGGTCAGTTAGCCAAATTCTATAATCTTCCTTGCCGGATCAGCGGCGCTCTTTCCGACAGCAAATGTGCGGATGCCCAGGCGGCCTATGAATCGATGCTTACCTTGAGTATGGCTCAAATGGCCGGCGGCAATTTCATTCTGCATAGTGCCGGCATCATTGACACCTATAACACGGTTTCGCTGGAAAAAATGATGTTTGATGATGAAATTATTGGTATGATTCGCCGTATTAATCAGGGCGTTGTCGTCAATGAAGAAACCCTGGCCTTCGATGTCACCAAGGAGGTCGGTCCTCAGGGTCAATTCCTCACTCATGTCCATACCTTCACCCATTTCCGCAAAGAATTCTACCGTCCAATCCTGAGTGATCGCAATAATCCTACCCAGTGGCAAGCTGAAGGTTCTCTCACTGCAGAAAAGAGAGCTAATGCCCGGTGGAAGAAATTACTTGCTGAATACGTAGAGCCTGTTTTGGATAAAGATGTTGATGCCGCTTTAAGAAAATATAAAGAAAGTTAGGTCAATTTACAGAAGCTGGAGGAAGTAATAATGAGTGATTTCGCTAAATTAGCTGATGCAGTTTTCAAGGGAGATTTTGGCGGTGCCGGTCAAATCACAAAAGAGTTCATTGATAATGGTGCGGATCCTTTAGCCATCATTAACCAAGGCTTAATCGCAGGTATGGATATCGTAGCACCTAAGTTCAAAGCCGGGGAAATGTTTGTGCCTGAAGTCATGATGGCGGCCAGAGCTATGGCAACGGGTATGGAATTGGTTAAACCTTTGATTAATGATGTTGATATTCCTTCCAAGGGAACCGTCATCATCGGCACTGTGGCCGGGGATCTCCACGACATCGGTAAAAATTTAGTAGCCATGATCCTGGAAAGCGGCGGCTTTAAGGTCATCGATATAGGTGTCGATGTCTCGGTGGAAAAATTCGTGGAGGCGGCCAAGCAATACAATCCCCAGGTCATTGGCATGTCTGCTCTGTTAACCACGACCATGGTTGCCATGAAAGATACCATTGATGCCCTTACGGAAGCTGGTTTACGCCAGAACTTAAAAATTATTGTGGGCGGAGCGCCTTTGTCCCAGGAATTTGCCGGCCAAATCGGTGCGGACGGTTATGCGGCGGATGCTATGGCCGCCAAGGAGCTGTGCGAGAAGCTGGCGGTTTAAGGGAGGGTTTTCTATGATGGCACTTGAAGCGATGGATAATGATTTAAAACAAATTCACAGGGCATCGATGCTTATTTTGGAGCAAACAGGTATGAGGTTCAACCATCCTAAAGTGGTGGAAATTTTAAAAGAAAACGGAGTCAAAGTTGAAGGTTCAACTGCTTTCTTTACCCGTACACAACTAATGGAATGGGTCGGCAAAGCCCCAAGTCAATTTAAAATGTATGCCAGAAATTCCAAGTATGATTTTGAAGTTGGCGGCGACCATGTAGAACTTTTACCCGGATATGGTTCTCCCTTCATTTGCAATGCAGATGGAAAAAGACGCGATGCTTTAATGAGCGACTATGTTAAATTCCTTAAGCTTTTCCATCAATCGGATCATCATAAGGGCAATGGCGGAGTATTGGTTCAACCTACCGATATCTCAAAGTCTCAGATTGTGGCAATGCTTTATGCCGCGCTAATGCACTCGGACAAGGTCCTTGTTTCGGGCTCGGGCAGCGCGGAAGATGTCGAGAAACTGATGGATATGCTCGCCATTGTATTTGGAGGTAAAGAAGCTTTATTAGAGAAACCAAGATGTCTGACGATAGTTAATACAAATTCCCCCCTCCAGTTGGATACCAATATGCTGGACACCATGATGGTGTTCAACAAATATAAACAGCCCATAATTATTGCCGCTTGTGCAATGGCTGGAACGACTACGCCGGTGACTCTTGCTTCAACGGTAGCTATTACTAATGCAGAAGTATTAGCGGGTATTGCCGTTGCCCAAATGATTAATCCGGGCACCCCGGTGATTTACGGTTCCCAATCAACGACTTCCGATATGAAAACAGGAAGTATTGCCTGCGGCTCTCCGGAAGGAGCGTTGTGTTATCAGTATGCTGCCCGTTTAGCGAAGGCCTATGGTCTGCCTTGCCGGGGCGGCGGTACTGTTAGTGATGCAAAGGCCTTGTCGGTGCAGGCTGGGTATGAAAGTATGCTGACATTTTTGGCAACCTATTCCGCGAAAATGAATATCATTATCCACAGCGCCGGGATTATGGACAGTTATAACGCCATGAGTTATGAGAAGTTTATCGTTGACCTGGAAATTATCGGGATGGTTAAACGTTATATTGCCGGCTTAGCGGTCAATGAAGAAACACTGGCGGTAGATCTTGTACAGAAGGTGGGGGTAGCCGGAGAGTTTTTAAGTTCGGAGCATACTATGAAACATTGCCGTAAGGAACCTTTCCTGCCCGACGTTAGCTTAAGAGGTTCAGTTACAGGTGATCCTGGTGAAAGTCTTCTCAATAATGTCAAGCATAAAGAAAACAAAATGCTTGAAAGTTACTGTAAACCCGAAATGCCGGCGGATATAAAGAATAAGTTAACAGACTATGTCCTTGGCTGCGGATTTAATGAACAACTGATCAAGGAACTTCAGGAATAAGTATCTCATTGATACGAGGAGGGAATTTATGAACGAGGCGCAAGGTTCCGCCAAAATAGATAAAAGAATATTCTTTCCCCCGTTAGTTTTAGTTACATTAATATGTGCCTATATTATTAAATATCCTGAAGCCGGAACCGCTACAATCAACAAAGTGTTTGCTTTCGTTACCGGGGACTTGGGATGGGCTTACGAGCTATTCGTCTTTGCCAACTTAGGGATTATTCTCTATTTTATCTTTGGCAAATTCGCCAATAAACGATTGGGAGATGAAAAACCGGAATTTAGTACCCTGACCTGGTTAGGCATGCTCTTTAGTGCCGGAACCACCGGGACGATTTTATATTGGAGCAGCATGGAATTTTACTTTTTCCTCACTGCTCCGCCTTTTGGGGCGGACCCACTCTCGGCGGAGGCTTGGAAGTATTCTTTGGCCTTTAGCTTCTTCGATTGGGGAATAAGCGCTTACGGTTTGTATGTAGCTGTCGGTGTGGTTTTTGGATACTTTTTCTACGTTCTCAAAAAAGACGTCTTTAGACCAAGCACTGCCTGCGAGGGTCTTTTAGGCAAACGCGTCCACGGTCCTTTAGGAAAAGTTATCGATATTTTCTACATGATCGGGATCATCGCCGGTGTTGCTACCTCCATTGGTTTAGGTACCCCGATCATCAGTGAAATCTTCACTAAATTATCCGGACAACCGCGTACTCTCGCAGTGGATGCTGTTATCATCCTGATCTGGACAGTTATTATTGCCATATCCGTTTATGGTGGCCTTGAAAAGGGGATCGCCCGCTTAAGTAATTTCCGGATTTATTTAGGATATGCTATCTTGGCTTTGGTGGTCATTTTAGGCCCGACGTCCTTTATGTTTAACAATACCTTCGACGCCCTTGGAGTTTACTTGAACGATTTTTTGAGGATGAGTTTTTATACTGACGCCCATTTGGGAACGGGATTCCCTCAAAATTGGCCGATTTTCTTCTTTGCCTGGTTTTTAGCTTTTGCGCTCAGCACAGGAATTTACTTGGCCAGGATTTCCAAAGGAAGAACGGTAAGAGAATTTACTTTAGGTGCAACATTCTCGGGAGTCCTCTGTGCCTTCTTGTATTTCGCTGTCCTGGGCAACTACAGCATCAACGTTTTCGTGAATAACAAAGTTGACATTGGCAGAATTGTTGAGGAATCAGGTGGTTTTAGAGCCGCCGTAGAAATATGGAGTACGTTGCCCTTCAGCAGTGTTTTTCTGGTAGCTATTTTGATACTCGTGTTTATTTCCACGGCTACTTCCATCAATAGCATTGCTTATACCCTTGCCATGGTTTCATCGACCAAATTGGAAAAAGGGCAAAATCCGGCGAAATGGAATCGCTTGTCTTGGGCCATAATCATTGGCGGTCTTTCTCTGACCTTAATGTTCCTGGGAGGATTGACACCTCTGCAAACGGCGGCAACAGCTGGTTCTCTGCCGACGATGATCATTATGGCCATCATATTGATCGGGTTTTTCAAAACTGCGGGGAAATCCTGGGGAGAAAAATCTGACAAACAGTAAGCCAGGCGTATCTGAGAAGATATAAACTATCATTTATCTTAACAAGGAGGAAAAACAATGAGTGATTTCAATAAATTGGCGGATACCGTCTTCCGGGGAGACTTTGGTGGTGCGGCACAAATCACCAAGGAACTTATTGACAGCGGTGCGGAGCCCTTAGCCATCATCAACCAGGGATTAATCGCCGGTATGGATATCGTAGCCCCTAAGTTTAAAGCCGGGGAAATGTTCGTGCCGGAAGTCATGATGGCGGCCAGAGCTATGGCAACGGGTATGGAATTGGTTAAACCTTTGATTAATGATGTTGATATTCCTTCCAAGGGAACCGTCATCATCGGCACTGTGGCCGGGGATCTCCACGACATCGGTAAAAATTTAGTAGCCATGATCCTGGAAAGCGGCGGCTTTAAGGTTATCGATATAGGTGTCGATGTCTCGGTGGAAAAATTCGTGGAGGCGGCCAAGCAATACAATCCCCAGGTCATTGGCATGTCTGCTCTGTTAACCACAACCATGGTTGCCATGAAGGATACGATAGATGCCCTTACGGAAGCTGGTTTACGCAAGAACTTAAAAATTATTGTGGGCGGAGCGCCTTTGTCCCAGGAATTTGCCGGCCAAATCGGTGCGGACGGTTATGCGGCGGATGCTATGGCCGCCAAGGAGCTGTGCGAGAAGCTGGCGGTTTAATCGATCTGAATAGGGTTCAGGCAGTAATGCAACTGCCTGAACCTTTTCCTTAAACTTACTGACCGGAAACTAAAAACTATTAGAAAGTGGGTTAGAAGATGTTAATTATCGGAGAACTTATCAATACGAGCAGAAAAGCCATTAAAGCAGCAGTAGAAACGAAAGATGCCGATTATATTAAACAGGTGGCTAAAGATCAGCTGGAAGCCGGAGCCAATTATATTGATGTCAACTGCGGAACCATGGTTAATAATGAGGCTGAGGTCATGGAATGGCTGGTTAATACGGTACAGGAAGCGGTTGAGGCGCCCCTCAGTATTGACAGCCCGGATCCCAAAGTCATTGAGGCCGGTTTAAGACTTGTTAAGTATGGCCAACCCATGATTAATTCCATTTCTGATGAGAAGGAACGTTTTGATAGCATCTTGCCCTTAGCCGTTAAATACAATGCTAAAGTTGTGGCCTTATGCATGGATGATACGGGAATGCCGGAAACCGGCGAAGATCGTGTACGAGTAGCCCAAAGCCTTTATCAAAAACTTACGGAAGCCGGTGTTCCCGACGAAAATATTTACTTTGACCCCCTGGTTAAACCGATTAGTGCGGTAGAAAAAGCGGGTGTTGAAGTATTGGAGTCCATAAAACTCATTAAACAATTATTCCCTAAGGTGCATTTTACCTGTGGTCTCAGCAATGTTTCCTTTGGACTGCCCAACCGCAAGGTATTGAACAGGCTGTTTGTTGTGCAGACCATGACTGTGGGGATGGATGGTTATATTCTTAATCCTACGGATAAAGAGATGATGGGAGTTATTTATGCTTCGCTGGCATTATTGGGCCAGGACTCCTATTGTATGAATTATTTGACGGCTCATCGTAAAGGCTTATACGAAGTTTAATAAGTAGAGGTGGCTTTTGATATAGGAATTTCCGGCAGGAGTTTAGCCATTTGTTCTTTGGGTAATCCCCAAAGAACAGTGGGTGCCGGTGTGATTTCCCGTATAGAGAACTTATCGACAGAGGATATCTATGAAATATATTGACAAAGATAGTGCTCAGACCATCCGGTAAGGGGGGCGGGTTATTTGATACTAGGAATCGACACAGGAGGAACTTATACCGATGGTGTACTCTTAGATTCCAAACAACGGGTCATTGCCAAAGCTAAAGCTTTAACCACTCATCAGGATTTAGCCATTGGTATTCGCAATTGCATTAATAATCTCCAAGAACGTGATTGGCAGCAGATCAGACTCGTTTCTTTATCGACCACTTTAGCGACCAATGCTGTGGTAGAAGGGCGCGGATGTGAAGCAGGATTATTATTAATAGGAAATGAGTTGCCTGGTGTGCTCCCCACTCAGAACTATGCAGTTTTGCAAGGCGGGCACGATATCTCCGGAAATCCTCTGGCTGATCTGGACATCCGGGAAATTCGCGCAGCGCTGACTAAATTTCAAGGAAACGTTGATGCTATGGCGATTTCAGGGTATTTAAGTGTCAGAAACCCTGAACACGAACTCCGGGTACGGGAGATTGTGGATGAAATTTTAGGTGTTCCGGTTGTTTGTGCCCACGAACTGACCTCTTCTTTAGGTTTCCGCGAACGTACGGTTACGGCCGTATTAAACGCCAAACTTATCCCTGTCATCAAAGAATTAATGGCTTCGGTAAAAGCAGTCTTAAGAGAATTTAATATTCAGGCGAGGTTAATGATCGTTAAAGGCGATGGCACCTTAATGACGGAGGAAGGGGCGATGGATAAACCTATTGAGACCATTCTTTCCGGTCCTGCTGCCAGTATTGTCGGTGCAACTTCTTTGACAGGCGCGGATAAAGCGATCATTCTGGATATGGGCGGAACTACCACAGATATTGCTGTTTTAAAAGACGGTGTACCCAAAGTGAACCCGGAAGGGGCTACCGTAGGGGGATGGTTAACCAGGGTACGGGCCGCAGATATAGTTACTTGCGGTCTCGGCGGAGACAGTTACATTAAGATAGATAGCAAAGGCAGATTGTCGGTTGGTCCCCAGCGGGTATGGCCATTGGCCATTGCCGCGGACAAGTACCCTTACCTTATTCAAGAGCTGCAGGATCAGATGGAAGCTGTTTGGACGGTTCCTTTTGCTCAGCCCACGGACAGTTATATTTTCCTAAAAGACAAATCTCCTCTAATCTTGAGTGAGGTGGAATTATCAGCACTGAAGACCTTGAAATCCGGAGCTCATACTCATTTATCCCTGGCTAAACAGTTAGGTATAGAACCGTATTTTTTAAACCTTCAACGCCTCGTGGAATTTGGTATGCTCGTTAAGGCATCTCTTACCCCGACGGATCTCCTGCATGTCCAAGGGTCCTATACTCCGGGGAATGTAAACGCTTCTAAGCTGGGTATAGAAATTATGGCCCACAGACTGGGTGTGTCTTCTGAAGAGTTTATCAAACTTGCCCTGAATCAGGTTACGGAAAATCTCTGTCTGGCCTTATTTGACAGTATGCTGAATCATAATGAAACCTCTCCGAATATCAAGCAGAATCTAAAAGCAGAAATTTTTTTGGATAAGATTTTTGATCCTTGCAGCGAAGAACCGTTTAATCTTGCAGTACAAGTGAACTATCCGCTGATCGCTATCGGTGCACCGGTCAAGGATTACTTGCCCAAGGCTGCCGAGAAGTTACGCTGTAAGTTAATGATTCCTGAACATTCCGAAGTAGCCAATGCTGTTGGGGCTGCTTCAGGCAAGCTGATAGAAACGATGGATGCTCTTATCCGGCCCAACGCCGGAGGTGGATTTATCCTGCATAGTCCTTGGGAGCGTAAAGTCTTTGAAAACTTGACGGAAGCCAAAGAATATGCCCGCCAACAATTCGAACAAGAAGCGAAACGTTCGGCTGAGAAAGCAGGTGTTGTTTATTACGATCTGACGGTGGATTTCCAAGATCAGTATTTAAAAACGAATACAAGTCAGACAAATGATTTGTACCTGGATACGAAAGTTCAGGCAACGATTCTCGGTCGTCCGAACTGGTTGTAGCCGGTTAGGTCAAGGAGGTATTGAAGATGGAGCCAGTGGTTCTGGATAATATTTTCTTCAAGGCAAATCTGCCAAGTCTTGTGGATGAGCTGCACGTGAAAAATTCTTATCTCAATAAGTTTAAAGAATTAGTTGAACAGGCTGCCGCCATCGCCAGACCCAAGGCTGTCTATAGAAAGGCCGTTGTGGAAGCAAGTGGGGACAGTTATGTGGTAATTAATGGGGTTAAGTTAAATAGTCGTGTGCTTAGGGTTAATTTGGATGGGGTAAGTGAATTCTTTCCGGCTATTGTTACCTGCGGTAAGGAATTGGCGGACTGGGCTGATTCCATTGATGATATGCTCTTAAACTTTTGGGCCAACGCCTTGAGTGAAAAGGCCATGCGTTTAGCCAAAGAAGCATTGGATATTCATTTGCAAGAGAACTATAAAATAGACTCAATTGCCCAGATGAATCCGGGTTCCGTTGTGGATTGGAGTATTCAGGAACAACAAAAGTTGTTTGCAATTATCGGTAATGTTAAAGACCTGATTGGTGCTGAGCTGACCGATAGTTCTCTGATATTACCCATGAAGTCAGTTTCCGGTATTTGGTTCCCCAGCGATAACTACGAGAATTGTATGTTATGTTCCAAAGAATGTCCCAACCGAAAAGCTGTTTATGATCCCAAAATGTATGATAGCATCTACACTGGTTTTTAAACTAAGAAAGTAGTTGGCTAGATAGTAACATCTAAGAATTCTGCTGAGGATTGTTTCTGCGCCCAACATCAAAGCCAAAATTGCAGAATGGGGGGTGTCTATGAAAAGTGTAAGCAAAGTAGATAAACCGATATTATGGAGTTCACTGATCATCTCGGCAGCATTTGTAGTTGCTGCACTGGTGGCTCCAAAGGGTGTTGCCAAAGTTTTTAATGAGATCTTCTCTTTTTTCACCAAGAACCTGGGTTGGGCCTATATGTTGTCTGCGGCTCTGTTTGTTGTTTTTTGTCTTGGTTTGGCAGTAAGCAAATACGGCAATATCAAGCTCGGTAAAGATGATGAAGAACCCGAGCATAGTCGTGGAAGCTGGTTTGCCATGCTCTTTGCCGCAGGCATGGGTGTCGGCCTGGTGTTCTGGGGTGCAGCTGAGCCGATTATGCATTTTGACACGTCCCCTTTCGCGGACAGCAAGACCCCGGAGGCTGCCGGCATTGCAATGCGTACGGTATTTTTTCACTGGGGGCTGCATCCCTGGGCTTTATATGCAATTGTTGCCCTGGCTCTGGCTTATTTTCAATTCCGCAAAGGTCTTCCTGGCCTGATCAGCTCCACTCTCTACCCATTAATTGGAGAGAAGGGCATCAGAGGACCTGTAGGCAAAATCATTGATGCCATTGCTGTTATCGTAACTCTCTTTGGAGTTGCAACGTCCCTCGGATTGGGTGCCCAACAGCTTACCACAGGAATGAACTACGAATACGGTCTTCCTAATACCACCACTGTAACGATTGTGTTAATCGCCATCATCACGGTTTTGTTTACCATCTCAGCTGTGACCGGAATTGATAAAGGTATTAAATTTCTCAGCAATACTAATATGGTGATTGCTTTCCTGCTGATGCTTTTCCTTTTATTCGCTGGCCCGACAAAATATATCCTGAATCTTTTTTCCGAATCACTCGGCAATTATCTGCAACACATCGTTTCTTTGAGTTTCTTTCTGGATACTCAGGGAACCGTTGCCAAACATACAGGTTATGACTGGATTGGCTCCTGGACAGTTTTTTACTGGGCCTGGTGGATCACCTGGGCTCCCTTTGTCGGAAGCTTTATCGCCCGGATTTCTAAAGGCAGAACCATTCGTGAATTCATGGTAGGCATACTTGTGGCGCCCACTTTGTTAAGCGCAATATGGTTTAGCATCGTAGGCGGCAGTGCTCTTAACATTGAGCTGTTTGGCAGCGGAGGAATTGGTGCCGCCGTTGCTGAAGATGTTTCCAGCGGTATTTTCGCAATGCTCAGTCATTTCCCCTTTAGTGGCCTGCTGGCACTGCTTACGATGATCTTATTGGCTATCTTCTTCATCACTTCTGCTGACTCCGCGACCTTCGTTGTCGGAATGTTTACTTCCGGCGGAGAACTTAACCCGGATGCCCGGCTAAAAATTGTTTGGGGTGTTGTGGAAGGAGCTTTAGCCGCTATGCTCCTTGTAGCCGGTGGGCTTTCCGCAGTTCAGACAGTGGCACTTATGTTTAGCTTTCCTTTCATGATTATTATGCTCCTCATGGTTGTGAGCTTGGTTAAAGCTTTAGGCCAGGGCAAGGCAGAAAGAAGATAAATGAGGATAGATTCTCAGCTTGACCATCTTTCCTCCCGATCTGCTGGTTTTTACCAAAACCAGCAGATCGGGTTTTGTCTTAGGGTGGTCAACTTTTTGGTTAACAAAATCCCTTTAAGTGGAAAATTTACCGAAAAAAGAGGCTGATTTTATGAAAAAAAGGGTTATTGGAGTAAAGGGGAAGATTCTCATATCTACAACCGCTGTTCTTTTGCTAATGTTGGCAAGTGTCAGCGGTATTGTCGTTTATCAAGTAAATAAACAGGCTTATGATGGTTATATTAGTAATTCCAGAGAACAAATGAAGACCGTTTCTCAGGCAATTAACATTTTTTATGAGCAGCTGGACAAAAATATCGATATGATGGCGACAAATCCTTTGGTCATGAAGGTCGATGACAGTATTAGAACCTATAAAAATACAACGGAGGCTGTTCAAATGAAGCCTTCGGTCAATGGAGGCATTGAACAGGCAATCTACGAAGTATTCAAGCAATATGCCGATAGTCACGAAGGGACAATGTATGTTTATCTGGGAACGGAAGACGGTAGATATATACAATGGCCGGAAGATAGTATAACAGCGGGATATGACCCTACCCAAAGGCCTTGGTACCGTGACGCCGAGCACAAAAACGGAAGTATTATCCGAACTGATCCTTACACTTACGAGTCTTTAATGCTGACCAGCAATGCCCGTTCATTTACGGACGAAAATGGAAAATTCCTCGGTGTCGTTGCTATTGATGTCCAACAATCGGCTATTAGCGATATGTTAAAGCAAATGAAGACCGGCGAAACAGGATATTCTCTGATTGTACATAATACAGGTGTTATCATGGCCGATGGACAAAAATCCGATAACAATTTTAAAAAAATCGAAGAAGTTGGGATTGAAGGATTAGATAAGCTTTTGGCTAAAGAACTAAAACCATTTGATGTCTTGATTGATGGTGAAAAGTATATTGTCAGTCCCTCTAAAGTGGAGGGAACCGATTGGATATTAGGGTCATTTATGACAGAAAAAGAGTTAGAGTCTAGTGCAAGGAAAATTATAAATATCATTATTTTTTCCGCAACAACCATCCTCATACTAACCTTTATGTTGTTATATTTTGTTTCGGGTAGTATAACAAAACCTATTTTAGCAGTTACAAGGAAAATACAAGATTTTGCCGGTTTGGATTTTTCCGCAGATGAAAAAGCATATGACGAAAAGTACTTGAACCGAAACGATGAAACTGGGGATATGGTGAGGGCGCTGGGAATTATGAGAGGTAATGTGGCTGAATTTATCCGCAAAACCGCCGGTGCCGCGGAACAGCTGGCAGCGTCAGCGGAGGAATTAACGGCTGCTTCCCAGCAAGCAGCTACAGTGTCAGATGAAATTACCAAAACGATTGGGGAAATCGCCGGCGGTGCCGGTGACCAAGCAAGAGATACCGAAACAACAGCCGGTCATATAAAAGAGTTGGGTAATTTATTGGAACAAGATTTCAATAATTTGCAAGAATTCAATATAGCGGCCGTGAAAATTGAAAAGCAAAAAGAAGAAGGTTTCTTAATTTTGGCTGAGCTTATTGATAAAACTCAGAATAATCATGAAGCTGCAAGCAATGCCTTTCAGATTATCATGAGCAACAATGAAAGTGCAGAGAAAATTGAAAGCGCCAGCACCATGATTCAAAGCATTGCAGACCAGACCAATCTTTTAGCTTTAAATGCCGCAATAGAAGCGGCCAGAGCAGGGGAAGCAGGCAGGGGTTTTGCGGTTGTTGCTGAGGAAATCAGAAAGCTTGCCGAGCAATCCGATAGCTTCACCAATGACATTAAAACGGTCATCAATGAGTTAAAGACAAAATCGCAAACTGCCGTTGATTTGATGCGGCAAACCCAGCAGATTGTTGAGGAACAAGCGGGAAGTGTTAAACAAACTGAAGGAAAATTTGCAGGGATAGCAGAGGGGATCGATACTATAAAAAACACCATTAATCAACTGAATTATTCTGCGGGCTTAATGGCAGAGAATAAAAACAAAATTATTGACTTGACGCAAAATCTGTCGGCAATCTCTGAAGAGAATGCGGCTTGCACGGAGCAGGCGTCAGCGGCTATGGAAGAACAGGCCGCTGCAATCGGAGAAATTGCCAACTCAGGGGAGAGCTTAGCGAGAATCGCGGAAGAACTAAGAGTATTGATCGAGAAATTTAGGGTTTAGATCCGATTTCCCTCAAATCCGGTTTGATTTCGTTTATCGGTATTTGCTGAACATGATCGATCATTTTATAACGGATTACAAAGGAGGGCAGATATATGCAAGCCGATACCGTGATACGGGAAAAAATGGTGCCAGGAGGCTGGACGCAAAAGAAAGCCGATGGTGCCATCGCTCTGGTCGCCATGGTTTGGGGCGCGTCTTATCTGTTGATGAAAGTAGGGCTCGAAGGGATTGCCCCCCTCAATATGATCGCCTTGCGTTGTTGTATCGCTTTTGCGGCAACCGCTTTGATCTTTAATAAAAAAGTAAGAAAAGCCGATGGGATTGTGCTTCAGTACGGGGCTGTTCTGGGGCTGGTCATTTTCGCTATTTTCGGTTTCATTATGTATGGCTTAAAAACCACCACGGCCTCGGCGGCAGGCTTTTTATGCAGCACGACCGTGGTGTTTGTCCCGATCCTGCAAATAATTATCACCAGAAAAAAAACGCAGCCAAAGGTGATGGCGGGGACGGTTTTCACCATTATGGGCATTGCTTTACTGACAATTCATGAATCTCTCAGCTTCGATACCGGCGCGGCCCTCTGCATCGCCGGTGCTTTTTTCTATGCCTGCCATATCATTCTTACCGACCGGTTCATCCGGAGGGTAGACGGCCTGCTCTTAGGTGTTTACCAGCTCGGTTTTGCCGGTCTCTATGGATTGATCGCCAGTTTTATTTTTGAGATGCCATCGCTGCCTGTGGGAGCGGCGCAATGGGGTGCTATTATGGGCTTGGCCCTTGTTTCCAGCGCTTTCGGATTTGTGATGCAGTCTATCGCCCAAAAGTACACCACCCCGGAACATACCGGATTGCTGTATGCTTTGGAACCAGTATTTTCCGCCCTTTTTGCTTTTGTCCTTTTGCGGGAAATACTTGCAATCAGGGGATACATCGGCGCGCTTATGGTGCTTTGCGGCATTCTTATTCCCAATATAAAATCGCGTGCCCCTGATTGAAATCGCAGGGAAGCCGTTAAGCGAAAGAAGTCTGCAGATCCCGTGATCAGTGGGGCAGGAAAAAAGCAATCAGTAATCGAAGAGTTAGAAAAAACATCCAGGAGGTTAGCATGAAAAAAGAAACCATCTGCGGATTAAACGGTTATCATATTCCTTGTGTGAATAATTTAAGAGGTGACGAGCGGACGGCTGTCATTATCAGCCATGGTTTTGGCAGCAGCAAAGAAAGTCCCACAGCTCAAGCCATCTCGGCGGCGCTGTCCGAACATGGCATAGGCACTTACAGCTTTGATTTTCCCGCCCACGGTGATAGTCCGGTGACAGGTGATTTGTTAAGGATAGCCAACTGTCTCAACGACCTGGCCGCCGTCGAAGCCCATGTACATAAACTCAGGCCCGCCGCAGAAATTGCTTACTTCTCCTCCAGCTTTGGCGCCTACATTAACCTGATCTATTTGGCGACGCGTCCTCATTTGGGTAAGAAATCCTTCCTGCGCTGTGCGGCAGTGGATATGCCGGGGTTGTTTAGAAACGGCACTTCGCCGGAGCAGTATGCTCAGCTAAGAGAGCAGGGCTACATTATCCTGGATCTTAACTATCTTCACCCGTTGAAGATCACCAGAGAATTCTACGATGACCTTGGGGACCATGACTTGTTCCAACTCTGCCGGCCGGATATGGCCGAGCTGGCAATGGTCCACGGTGACGCTGATGAGACCGCCCCGGTGGAGGCGGCAAGGCGCTTTGCCGAGCGGTTCGGTGCGGGACTCACCGAGATTCATGGTGCGGATCACCGCATTATGAATCCAGGCGGAAAAGAGCAGGTAATCAACTGTGCGGTGCAGTTCTTCAAGACAAAGTGAACAAAAGATATTGGGGTGCCAAGGAGTGAATAACATCAAAGATAAAATGATTTTTGATAAAATACAGTTTCTTTTCCATAGGCTGATTTTGGGTGTAATCTATTGGATAATAGTAAGTTTTTTTGTTTCATACCAACAATACCTTATAAAGCATTCTGATAATGCCTGGACTTTGCTAGTATTATATTTAGTACCATTGATGGTTTTTCTCTGGTTTATGAGAGTTAGTTGTGAGAAAAATCAATGGAAGCCTTTTGGAAAGCATTCAGATATAATTGGATTTATTATTAGTTTCATAGGCTGTTTAATTCCATTCTTAGCTTTTCCGTGTGTAATAATAGTCCAGCTCCTGCCCTAAACCATTGTGAGAAAGGCTAAGCAAACTAATAAGACTTCATAGGAAGCCCTCCACTAATCTGGATTAGTCATCTCAAACCGCCGAATTTTTAAACTAAAAGATGCAGAAAAACCCGTGGACGCCTGGTGCAAACCATAAACCCGGCGTGATAAGCACCGGAAATAGTGCTGGCTGTGGCCGCTTCTCCACTCATGGAATTGCTGACAACGGTTGCTAAAATGGCGGAGCCGAATGTCGCGCCGATGTTTTGGATGATGCGAGTGGACACGCTAATCCATCAGAGTTTATCGGGAAAAGGGTGTTATTTCACACAAGTTCCGTATAGAATAGGATAAAAACCTGGATTTTGATGGATTGATTTCCATAATTTCACCCGGGAGGTGTGAGCAAAATAAATAAGATCCTGATCGTTGAAGATGATCTATCCTTGAGCGAAGGGATAGTTCTGGCTTTTAAAGACAGTAATTTTGCCTTTGTACAGACCCGGAACTTAGCTGAAGCGAGACAAGCAGCTCGGAGTACCCCTTTTCAGCTGGTGATTCTGGATCTCAACCTGCCTGATGGCAACGGACTGGATTTTCTTAAGGAGCTGCGCCAAACTTCAGCCCTTCCGGTCATCATCCTGACCGCCAATGACCTGGAAACCGACGTGGTCAGGGGTCTGGAACTGGGAGCGGATGACTACATCACCAAACCCTTCAGCCTGATGATCCTGCGGGCCAGGGTCAACGCCAGGCTGAGAAACACCAGTACTTCAGCCGGCGACATGGTAGAGATTGAGGGGTTTTGCTTTTCCTTTGCCAAAATGGAGTTTGCCAAGAAGGGTGTTCCCATTGAGCTGAGCAAAACAGAACAAAAGCTGCTGCGCATCTTGTTGGAAAACCGCGGGCACACCTTGACCCGGGCTCAGCTGGTGGATGCCATTTGGACGGAGGGTGCCGAATATGTGGATGAGAATGCTCTCTCAGTAACCGTTAACCGCCTGCGCAATAAATTGGAGGACATGCCATCCTCCCCGCGTTTCATCAAGACCGTTTATGGTATCGGTTACACCTGGGCGGTGCCCTGATATGGATAAGTGGATCTGGGCAGCAGGGGGAGTCGCTGTTGCTGTAACTGTGACTGCCCTGGCAGCTATTGTAATTCTCTGGCAACGGAGAAAAATGCGGCGGCTCATGGACTCCTTAAATGCCATGCTGGACAAGGCTATCGAGGGCAGCTTCGCCGAAACCGCTTTCGATGAATCCCTCTTGTCGGCTACAGAGGCCAGAATGGCACGTTTCTTAGCGGTGTGTGCGGTGTCCTCCCGAAATCTGGCTGCGGAAAAGGATAAAATAAAGGGCCTGATCGCGGACATTTCCCATCAGACCAAGACACCCATTGCCAATCTCCTGTTGTATTCCCAGCTTCTTGAGGAGTATGAGCTGCCGGAGGAATGTTCCCTCTGCGTCAATGCGCTGTCAGCTCAGGCCCAAAAGCTGGATTTTCTGATCGGAGCCCTGGTGAAAGCATCCCGTCTCGAAAGCGGAATCATTGCGGTATCCCCCCGGCAGGGTGAGGTGCAGGCCTTGATTGAAGCAGCCATAGCTCAAATCAAATTAAAAGCCAAGGAGAAAGGAATCCGTCTTGAAGCAGAAAGGGCAGTGGGTACGGCCTACTACGATCCCAAATGGACGGTCGAGGCTCTATACACATCCTGGACAATGGGGTGAAATATTCTCCCCCGCAAAGCCTGATCCGAATCCGGGCTATTCCCTATGAGCTCTTTTACCGGATTGATATCTCCGATGAAGGAATGGGCATAGCAGAGGCAGAACAAAGCAAAATCTTTGCCCGTTTTTACCGTTCTCCGGCAGTGAGCGGACAAGAGGGCGTGGGGCTGGGGCTGTTTCTGGTCAGGGAAATTCTTGCCGCCGGCGGCGGATATATCAAGGCATCCTCTAAACTGGGGCGAGGCTCGATATTCTCGGTTTTTTTGCCTACTGAAAAACGCTGAAATCTTACAAAACTGTTAGATCTGAGAAAGAATAAGGAAAGATTGTTGTGTTATCCTGTCTGTATCAAGGAAGAATGTGATACAGACTTTTCTTTTGGAGGAATGATCATGGTTATTTTAAAAACAACGGACCTGCGCAAATATTACGGGGATGGTGATACGGCTGTCCGCGCCTTGGACGGGGTGAACCTGGCGGTGGAAAAGGGGGAATTCGTCGCTGTGGTGGGCACTTCCGGCAGCGGCAAATCCACTCTGCTTCACCTGCTCGGGGGACTTGACCGGCCCAGCGGCGGGACTGTTTCCGTGGATGGCAAGGAAATTTTCTCCCTGAAAGATGAGGAGCTGACGATTTTCCGGCGGCGCAAGATCGGCTTCGTCTTCCAGAGCTATAACCTTGTGCCGGTGCTCAATGTCTATGAAAACATTATTTTGCCCATCCAATTGGATGGCAACGAGCCGGATGAGGAGTATGTCACCCGGATCGTTCAAACCTTGGGTTTGGAAAGCAAGCTGCAGAATCTTCCGAACCATCTTTCCGGAGGCCAGCAGCAGCGGGTCGCCATCGCCAGGGCCATAGCCGCCAAACCGGCCATTATCCTGGCCGACGAACCCACCGGGAATCTAGACAGCAGAACCAGTCAGGACGTGATGGGGCTTCTCAAAGTGACCGGGGAAAAATTCGGGCAGACCATCGTCATGATTACCCATAACGAAGAACTGGCCCAGCTGGCCGACCGGATCATTCGGATTGAGGACGGTAAACTAGCGGGCGGTGGACAAATATGATCAAGGTGAAAAACAACCAAGCCATCCGCACTCTGGCTGACCGCAACTTCCGTGCGGCCGGAACCCGCAACGTGATTGCCGTTATTGCCATCGCCCTGACGGCCATTCTCTTCACCAGTGTTTTTACCATGGGCTTCGGCCTGGTAGAAAGCATCCAGCGGGCCTCCATGATCATGTCCGGCGGAGATGGGCATGCCGCTGTTAAATATGTCAGGGATGAAGACTATGAACGGATCAAACAGCATCCTCTGGTTAAGGAAATGGCTTATTGCAAAACCCTGAGCGATAGCGTGGATAACCAGGCCTTGATCAGGCGGCATACAGAATTCTGGTACTATGATGATGTGGGGCTGAAGTACGGTTTTGCGGAGCCCACAGGCGGGCGCAAGCCTCAGGCCGGGAACGAAGTGATCGCCGATACCAAAACCCTGGAGCTGTTAGGGGTTCCTCAGGAAGTGGGGGCACCGCTTACTTTGGAGCTCACGGTTCATGGCCAGCGGGTCTTGCGGGATTTCATTCTGGCCGGCTGGTGGGAAAGCGATCCTGGATTCAATATCGGTCAGATTTTTGCCTCACATGCTTATCTGGATGTCCATTCGGATGAGCTGCAATATACCTATGCCGAGGATAACTCTTTGACAGGTGCCGTCACAGGTTACATCAAATTCGCCGGCAGCCTGAACATTGCGGAAAATCTGGAGCGGGTTGTGACTGAAAGCGGCTTCTCCATGGAGGAGGGCGCCTCTAACTACCTGGCTACCGGCATCAACTGGGCTTATCTGTCCACAGGAGTGGGGATGGACGCCGGAACCATGACCGCCCTGGCCAGTGCCCTGCTCCTGTTTGTCCTGACGGGCTATCTGATTATTTACAATATCTTTCAGATCTCGGTTTTGCGGGATATCCGTTTTTATGGCCTGCTCAAAACCATCGGTACCACCGGCCGTCAGCTGCGGGCTATCATCCGCCGTCAGGTCCTGAGGCTCTCCCTGATCGGCATTCCGCTGGGGCTTCTGGCAGGATTCTTTGTGGGGAAGGCCTTGGTGCCCTATTTGATGGAGCGCTCCAGCTACGCCGGCAGCGGGGTTTCTGTATCTCCTGATCCCCTCATCTTCGCGGGCGCTGCTCTGTTTGCTTTATTTACGGTCTGGATCAGCGCTCATAAACCGGGAAAAATGGCGGCCAGAATATCCCCCGTGGAAGCGGTGCGCTATACGGATCATGAGCACAGCGGCAGCAAAAAGCTTAAAAAATCCCGCCATGGCGCTAAACCCTGGCGGATGGCCGTGGCTAACCTGGGGCGCAACAAACGCCGCACAGTGCTGGTTATCCTCAGTCTCAGTCTCAGCATTGTGCTGACCAACACGGTATTTACAATGTCGCAAAGCGTTGA
Organism: Desulfosporosinus youngiae DSM 17734; assembly: GCF_000244895.1. Classification (NCBI taxonomy): domain Bacteria; kingdom Bacillati; phylum Bacillota; class Clostridia; order Eubacteriales; family Desulfitobacteriaceae; genus Desulfosporosinus; species Desulfosporosinus youngiae. The sequence continues at coordinate 3,638,948 of NZ_CM001441.1, read as the reverse complement.
CCTGAATAAAGGACTGGAGAAGTTCAGCGACTCAGACTTCCTGCTCGGCCATGCCAATTTGTTCAAGAACCAATACGACGGTGAAAGCAGTGCCCTCAGCGAGAATTTTATCTCTGCTGCCGGCGCTCAGGAAGGATTTGAAATAGGGGGACGCCTCTATGGCTCCTGGGCCAGCTATCAGAGCAGGACTTCAGCTCAAACCATGAACCGGCAGCCGGACGGTTCCTTGGCCACTGCCCTTTATGGGCTGGAGGAATTCCCCTTTTCCCGCTTGAAGCTTGTGGACGGTGAGCTGGATAAGGAAAAACTGGCTGCCGGGGATTATATCCTGGAAGGTGTACAGGCGGATGATCAGGGAAAGGTGGAGACCGGCCGTTTTAATCACCAGGTAGGGGATAAGATCACCTTGAACTGCGGCGGCACAGAACGGGAAATGACAGTTTTGGGCCATGTGGTGGCCAATCCCCAGACCAATACCAATGGTTCCTGGATAGGCTCGGCCTTCTTTTTACCGTCTGATATCTACCGGGAGCTGACCGATAATTCCTTCCCCATGAGCTACGCCTTCAATGCTACGGAAGATCGGGAGAAGGGCCTGGAGAACTTCCTGAAAAGATATACTGCGGAAATTGAGCCTACTATGAACTATAGCTCGAAATTTACCGCCCTGTCCTCCCTGGAGGGCCTGCGGGACACCGCCGTTCTGATCGGCGGCAGCTTAGCGGCGATTATTGGGATGATTGGTATACTCAACTTTGTCAATGCCGTCTTGACCGGCATCTTGACCCGTCGCCGGGAATTGGCCATGCTGCAGAGTATCGGAATGACCCGCCGGCAGTTGGTTGGCATGCTCTGCAGCGAAGGCGGCTATTATGCAGCCTTGACTGGGGTGAGCTCCATCCTGCTGAGCTTAGGTTTCTCACTGCTTATCCTGCGTCCTTTGAGCGAACAAATCTGGTTTTTAAGCTATCGTTTCGTTTTCTGGCCTTTGCTGATTATTCTGCCCCTGCTCTTTGTGCTGGGAGCCCTCGTTCCCTATGTCGTTTATTATGCAACCACTAACCAAAGCATTGTGGAACGGCTGAGGATGGCCGAATGAACAGGAGAACGGCATCAAGGCAGGTCTTTTGAGGGAGTGATTTTCCGTAGATGGAAGTAAGAAGAGCTGTTTCGCTACTATTGCCATGGCGAAACAGCTCTTTTCTTTTTCCGCAAATAATTAGTTAAAGGTAAGAAGCTGGCTGGGATCTACATCAAGGGCTTTTGCTATCCTGTATAAGGCAATCATTGATATCCCATAATCAAATTGCTGGCCGTGCTGAATCTCACCAATGTGGGTTTGTTCGCCTGGTGCACGAGTGGGTACCATCTTGTTTTTGCGCTGTTTTATGCCATTGTCTATGGGCTGACGCCAGAGTGTATTATCGGATTGTCAGCTGGGGGATGTCTGAATGAGCGTTCAAATGGTGCACCGATGCACCATTTGAAACTACACCCGAGGGCTCATTTTCTTATATAACTCGATTGGTGTAGTAATCCTGAAGACAAATTTAAACCTATCGAAACTCGATAGGTTTAGAATACAAAGCAGGATAACTATGGCTCTGTATGACTGTGTATCTAAAACCTGCCCGTTTTTTTCGGCAGGTTTTTCATTCATGATGAATAGAACTATGTATTAATGCAACAATTCCTTTCGATCAGTTGTCTCTGGAATTTTTTCCAACCATTTATTTTCTATCATCAGTTTTGCAGCATCCTTAGATAGGTCTATAAGCTCGGTTGCAAAACTACGGTAAGCAGCAACGAGTTTTACATTTGGGCTATTGGGTATGGCAATTCCATATCCCGCAATGATATAGGCTATGGATGCTGTGGCATGACTCATCATTAATCGGTCACTATACGGTGACTTCACAGAGTCTGTAACATGATAATCAATTGCTGAGGGTTTCGGTAAGTGTTGGTTGTCTAAAAAAGATTCTAATTTTGCAATTTGTTTATCGGAAATAAGGATGGATTTTTTAAAATGATCTCTTACCGTGTTGGAACTAACAATTTGACTAAAAGCGATTGTTTGGAGCCTTATGAGTATCTTTGCTTCCAAGAGTGAAATCACATGGCTTAATTCTATGGCGTTTATAGGTCTCGTATTACCCCAAAGCAACGAACCGGCATAATCCGTATTTTCTACAAATTTTATGCTCTTTGGAATCTCAATATAAGGAGAATGAATCAATGCTTTTTTAGTTATTAGAAGATCTGTAGCCTTTTCGATTAGCTCTTGAGAGGTATCAATACACTCTTTAAAGTAGTTTCGAATATCAAGGCGAACGGAAAGCGTAAATGACTGACTATAATTGATCAGAACTAATTTATGCATTAAACGCGTATAGGCCAGTTTGAATTCATCATTAAACAAATTTTCGGAGCTAACATTAACATCCTGCTCTCCAAAAGCCGAAGGAATGGGATGATGAATGGCATTAAATATTGTTTCCATGGCATGTACCCTTTGGCTGGATAGATCAAGTGCCTGCTGTAATAATGCCCGAATATCGGGATCTCCTGTTTCCTGGACATATTGTTTCAGCATACAAACAGAAATTGTTTCCGCCTGGTAGCTCGTCCAGAGATGGCCGATTTCCGATGAATTGGGTAATGCCAAAGAGGGAATTCCTAGAGGCATTTGTTCTGATTGAGCCCTATTTACTTGTTGCTCCATAGTGTTTTTCTCCTTAATCTAGTTTATTTACTTCAGTATTTAAGCTTCATACTTTTGTTTATTCGTTTTAGCGAAAAAGAGAATTGACTTGCTCTTTGCAAATTAATACATAGATATATCCATAATGATCGTACCGATCAATCCACTTAACATCCATATATAAGTTTTGTTTTGCACTTTACCGATTTCTCTGTTGATCTTCATGTTTAAACTTAACTTAGTTCAGGTTTTCCAAATTAAAAAATAATAAACTGGAAATATTTATTGAGATGCTGCAGGCGGCCTTAATAAGCAGTTGGAGCCCCGGAGGCTATCCTTACACCGGGGCTGATTCAAAACATTTATGAAGTTAAGGCAAATGTCATCCGAAATAGGGATAAGGGCATGAATCCAAGTCAGGGAGTGGATTCATGCCCTTATTATTTTGCAAAATGTCGGCACAAGAATTTGATTTTACGATACGGATTGCTTAAAGTACTTCCCTTCACCCAAATAGAAGGCTTGCTTATCTTGGTACATTCGTTGGTCGGCCAAAGACAAAACAGCTTCCATCTTCTTTTCTTCACAGGAAGTAGCATAGCCCAGGCTTAAGTTTAATACCGCGGGGCTGTTCCTGGTGGGAAGCTTATTTTTGTCCTTGATTCTGTTTTCGATCATTTTTAGAACGGATTCCTGATAAGAGGTGAGAATCAGAAACTCATCACCGCCAAAACGGAAGACGAAATCGGTGTCCCTGACACTGTCTCGGATCGCGGCTGCAGCTTCCCTGATGATTCGGTCACCTTCTTCATGGCCAAAATGGTCATTAATATACTTCAGGCCATTAACATCAAGCATAATAAGTCCGTAGGGCTTGGAGTCCCTGATATAGCTCTGAATAATATCCTGGAAGAGATTGCGGTTATATAGTCCTGTGAGGAGATCGGTCTCGGAATTTTTCTTTAATCGTTCCAGGCTTTGCTCTCTTTCTGTGACATCCTTGGTGATAATCATTGCTCCGGCGAATCTATCCGGAATATTGATGGGGGAATAGGTATTTTCGATAAACTTGTGGGGAGTTCTAATCACTCTGTGCCATTCCATATTGGTAAATTGATTGAGTTTCTCAAGGACTTTGTGCTGAGTTTCTTTTTTATGACAGGAGAGAATGTTGTTATCAGGGAGGTTATAGTTCCACCCAAGCAATTCGCCGGCCAATTGATTGAAATAAATAATTTTTCCGGTATTGTCAACCAGAGTTAAACCAATATTTAATTCGGCAAGGATAGTATCCACGATCTCAGTTGGAATGGAATTGTTGTTCATAAAGGCCTCCCCTAATTCAGCATATTCGATAATTAAAGATTATCAAAATGGCGCGAAGTGTCAAGAAAAGAAATATCCTTAACTTTCCTGTGTGGAGGAGAAGGAAAGACTGTTGATTGTTACATTGGTATAAAAATCCCCTCGGATAAATTATTTATATGAATGTTAAAGTATGGTGTTAAACTGATATTATATGAGTAAGTTACTTCAATACTTATAAGAAAGGTGAGGCAGTTGTGGATAATAAAATAATTTGTGAAAGCAGGACTTATGCGGATGCCATGCAAACCCATGATCACAAATTTGTTCAGTTAATCATGCCGCTTCATGGGGCATTAAATATCAAGACCGACGCAAAGGAATTAAAGTTGGATGAAGCTCATCTGTTTTTGCTTCCCCCTTCCTGCCGGCACACCTTCTGGGCAAAAGATCGTAATAAATTTCTTGTCTTAGATATTCCCCAATTTATGTTTCAATTGGGGGAACTGGACAGATTTCCAGGGGGAAGAAACTATGAAATGGATGAAAAATGGAAAGCAATCAGATTCCTTCTGCTAAGTGAAGCTGATAATACCCTCGAACCATCAAGGATCAGTTCTCTCTTCCATTATTTTTATCCCATCTTAACAGTGAATAAGATTCCGGATTCGGCCAAATATATTCAGCAGCACTATAACGAAGATATAAGCTTGGAGAAGCTCGCCGCCTTAGAACATTATACTGTTAGCTACTTTTGTTCCTGGTTTAAAGGCCTTATGCAGTGTACTCCGATGGAATTCCTGAAAAAAACGAGAATTGAGAGGTCAAAACAACTCCTTCTCGGGACAAATCTTAATATTTTACAGATTGCCTGGGAAGTGGGATATGCCCATCAATCTTCACTAAACAGGATTTTTAAAGATATCGAAGGCATTACTCCGGCAGAATTCAGGCGGAACAATATGAAGAAGAGCTAAATTATATCCTAATTCCGGTAAAAACAACGATCTCCTTAGGTTTTATTATGGTTACAGACAAGAATTGCTGAATACCCTAAAGGAGAACAAAATGAAACAAAATGAGACTTTTTTTTCGATACTGGTACTGGCAGCGGCGATGCTATGGGGAACAACAGGCACAGCCCAGTCTTTCGCCCCACCCGGCGCTTCGCCATTATCCGTAGGATCTGTACGCCTGGCGGTAGGCGGAGCGGCTCTTTTAATTTTTGCCTGGCGGCGGGGAGCTTTGAAAGGAAAAACACTATGGCAGAAGTGGAATACATTTTTTGCTGCCGGATGTATGTCTGCCTATCAGCTTTTCTTTTTTGCCGGGGTTTTGAAAACAGGAGTAGCTGTGGGAACGGTGGTGGCCATCGGCAGCGCGCCGGTGTTCGCCGGCTTGATTTCTATGATTTTCCGCCGGGAAAATCCTGGACTGAAATGGGCTGCAGCCACCCTGCTCTCTGTAATTGGATGTGTTTTATTGATTACAGGCGGCAAGAAATTGGAAGTGAACTCCATTGGTGTTGTTCTTGCCTTGGGGGCCGGTGCTTCTTATGCACTTTATGCCGCCGTCAGCAAGGAACTATTGAAGTCTCACCCCCCTGAAGCTGTGACCGGGGTTGTGTTTTCCATTGGTGCATTATTCCTTTCTCCGGTTCTGTTATTTTACAATCTGGATTGGCTGAAGACCATTCAAGGTATCAGCGTTGCCCTACATTTAGGATTGGTTGCTACTGCCCTTGCTTATGTTTTATTTTCTCATGGTTTGGCAAAAATATCATTCCCTAAGGCAGTTACGTTGACCCTTGCGGAACCGGTTACTGCAGCTGCTCTGGGGTTATTTCTGCTGAAAGAAAAGTTATCCCTCGTTTCCCAGGTCGGGATGATTTTAGTTTTTGCCGGATTGGTTATCGCGTCTTTGGCAGGGTTGCGTAAAAAAGATAGAATCAGGAAAGCTTCAATCAGTTAAAATGGAGTTAACAAGTGAGCAGATTAAGGGGATCAATTTAGAAGAATCTGAATAAAGAGAGCACTGGCATGCAGAGAATTGCCGGTGCTTTTTAGTTGGTGTAGATATAAAAATTACAAAGTGTGATATAAAAGAAAAAAAATGTAAAAAGTTAGAGGGATTTTGCATCATATGTTGAAAGTAATATACAAGACAATTTTATAATTAATTCAAAAAAGTACAATCATTAAAAACATTCAGGAAATGACAGGATTTTCAATCGAGTAAAGAAAGGGATGATTATTGTGGGAGAAGAATGCAAAGGAAATGTTCTGGAAAATACCATGTCCGATGGTTGGAAGAATGAAATCCCCTTTAGTACATGTTGCCTTTCTAAGCCACGTTTAGCGTTAATCCAGGTCAATAAAAGTTCAGATGTCAACAGAAGAAGCTTCCTGAGAAAAACGACAACCTGCCAGGAAGACTGCAGGGCGTACCCGAATGCTATCAATCAAGGCTGTATTATGTTTGAGGGAGCAAGGAGGCGGAATACGCTCCAAAAGTATCGCCTGCTTTTTGAAAATTCACCGGATATCTTTTTATTAATTGATTTACAGGGAAATATCCTTGAAGGGAATAAAGCGGCATTAGAAGCCTATGGTTACACCCGCGCAGAGTTAAATACCATGAGAGTCCATGATTTAAGGGCAGCAGATTGCAGACATTTAATCAGGCGGCAAATGCATGAAGCTTATCACAAAGGAATTACCTTCGAAACGGATCATCTCCGGAAGAACGGAGAGCGTTTTCCCGTAGAAGTACGAGCCTTTCGATTTGAAACCTTATTATTAAGTTTTGTTCAGGATATATCCCGACGCAGGCAAGGGGAGCGGGAGGCTTTAAAGAATGAAAGCATTAAGGTTATCGGCAAGGTTGCCGCAGGTCTCGCTCATGAAATTAGAAACTCCATAACAGGTGTGCATGGATTTCTTCAACTTGCGGCGGATGGCATGATTACTCCGGAACGATTTTTGAAAAATGCCGGCTTTATGCTTAAAGAACTAAACTCAGCTGATTTCGTTATCAGTGAATTGATCTTGGTTGATCCAAACAGAAGTCTGAATTTGGAAATAAAGAATTTGAATCAAATTCTCTTGGCAATGTCTCCAGCCTTGCAAACTTTAGCAAGGTCTCAGGGAAAAACATTGGACATCCAACTGGAAGAGCTCCCGGAGATATGTTTAGATGAATTTGAGATACAAAAGTTAATAAAGAACCTCGTCAACAATGCCTTAGAGGCCCTCGACAAAGGAGGCAAGGTCACTATTGAGACTTGCCGGTGGATTAATAGTTTATCATTAATAATCAGAGATAATGGATCAGGCATACAGTCGGATATTATCAACCAATTGGGAACCCCGTTTTTGACAACCAAGGACACTGGAATTGGCTTAGGGCTGGCAATATGCAACAGTATCGTGATCCGCCATAATGCGTCGTTAACCATTGAAAGCGGTCATTGGGGTACGAATGTCTGTGTTACATTTAACATACAGCCGGCCACAGTGTAATCCAGAGAGGTCGCTAATGTTTTTCAATTCAGGCTTTCCTGGTCATTCATTGAAAATCCCTCTCGTTTAACATCGCTCATCGTTAAGGAGTCGTCTTTTAGTTCAATCTTCTTGAGTCTTTTAACGGCTCCATAGGCATCTTTCAAGGAAAGCTTATCTCCTTGCCCGGAAATAACCCATAAGGTTTTATACCCCTTGGGTATTGTCAGAAGCTTTTCTTCACCTTTGCCGTCCGTAAAATAGATTAACAAATTAACCTTATGCTGATTGGCATATTCAAAAACCGGGGTAAATCGGGTGCCCCCTCTGATATTGATTCGATCTTTAATATCCTTCACCGATCTGACCTTATACACCCGCCGGATTTCACTGTCACATTCGATCAGCGTAATTTCCTGATTATAATTTCTAACGATATCCAGGACTTCTTTAACGGCTTGATTAAACTCCTGATCACTGATGCTGCCGCTGATATCCAGGGCAACAAGGATTTTGGCTTTATGACTCCTAAGTTGACCTCTTATATCTAATCGCTCGGGCTGTCTTCTGTTTCGTCTGGTCATCGTCTTCTTTTGATTGCTTTCAACCGTTCCCATCAGCCGCTTAAGATATAAATTCCAGGGCAATTCACTTTTGCTGTTTTTCAGGGATGAGATCATGCTTGCTAAGTAATTGGGAATGCTGCCTTTTTGGGCATCAGCAATAAACTTCTCCGTAAATTCCTGAAGGGTTTTGTCATCCATATCCCTGGAGTCTGCCCAAAGGTCATGAGTTTTTTCAGGATGATACTCCGTTTCTATTGTTTCGTCCTGAGCGCGATCAGGTGCAGCATCCTCATCCTCATCCGCTTCCAGCAAGTCCAGGGCAGCTTGAATCTCTTCCACATAATATTCAAAGGGTTTAAAGGGCAGGAGGTCCAACGAATAAGTTAAATTGACCCATTCTAAGGTAACCGAATAGGGGGGGAGATGATCTAAATAGGTATTGACGACGATGTTCATGGCCAGATTAATGGCTAAGGTGCTGTAGGCGGCCTTAAATTCTCTGGCTCTGATTAAATGCAGGGATAAGATATGGAGTATTTCGTGTTTAATGGTACTTTCCATTTGCTTGAGATTAAGATTTAAAAAAATGACAGGGTTAAAATAGATAACATATTTAGCCCCTTTAAAATTCACGGCAGTAGGGCTGCTGATGTCAAAGCGTATGTCTCTGGCCATTTGCAGCAAAAAATAGCCATAGAAATTATCCTTGTCTTCCATAAGGCTTAAATTAACCTTATTAACAAGGCTGAAAAAATCGTCTTTAAACTCTTGGGGTATAGTTATTTTGGCATGACTATTTTTGCGCTTTGCGTTGAAGAAATTATTGATAATACTATCTGCTTTTTCGTAAAGCCTTTTAACCTGCTTATCAAAAAAAGTTTCCATGGCTGATCACCGGATTAAACCATAAGATTCAAAATAGGATTCGATAAACCCTTCATTTTCGATGGCCGGTTTGTAAACCTCAGGATAACTGTTTTTTATATCCTTCATGATTCCTATCTTTAAATCCACGGGATAGAGGTTTAAAAACTCAATCAGTCTGTCCACGTAAAAACCCGAATCATCACGATCATTGAAGATAGCTGCTTCTAAGCGTTTGAGAATATTTTTGGCGGCTAGATAAAGCCGGGTATGACTTTCCTTTTTTACGTTTTCTCTGAGGGATTCAGGCAGAAAATGTCCTGAAAAAACATCCTCATAAGAGATAAGCGGGCGATAATCGGATTCCACAAAGCTCATAAACTCTTCGGCTATTAAGCGTCCGACGTTTCCTTGGACAACATTTAAAAACACGGATCTGGGTATGGAATCGTTGTTCTCTTTATAGACCTTATAACTGCTGGAAATTCGCTCATAGCTTCTGGGCGTGGCTCTAAGATCATCTTCGTTGATCTTATGCAAATATTCGGGGAAGACAGAGATAAACTCGATAACCTTCTGCTCAATTCCGGCCTCAATGGCCCAAGTGATCCACTGATGATAATCAGGCTCCATGAATAACCAGACAAATCTATTTTCTTGAGCGGCATCCATATCGACCACCTGGTAATCAAAATCCGAACCGTATTTATTGGAAGGATTCATGGCTGCTAAGATTTTTACCCCTTCAGGCAGGTTATAGCCATTGATTTCTCGATTTAAGATTAGATTCATCAGTTCCTGCTGGACGGTATGTTCACAACGGTTGATTTCGTCGATAAATAAAAGAACGGTTTTGCCCCGCGCTATTTCTTCATCGATTTCCCGCAGCTTATGATGGACGGCATAGACTGTCGCCTTCTTTTCCACCGGGTCTGCTTTGCCGTTAACCCCTGAATAGGATTCTATGGTGGGCAGACCGCCGATTTCCCCTTCTTTAAGGAGATTCCCATTTATAACAATTAAACTCCAATGATTTGCCTGAGCAATTTCTCTGGCTAAGGCTGTTTTGCCGATGCCGCTTTCCCCAACGATTAAAGGAACTTCTCCTGTGGATAGCACTAAGTCAACACTTTTTAAGGTGTCTGTAAAATTCATGATGTCTCACTCCTACAGCATCTTCAGCTTTTCATCAACAGCTATTTTTTTCGCCTTTTTGCTTCCATATTTATAAATAAACATGACCTTGTCCATGGGCAGAAGGCCGCTGTTTTGATGGATATAACTGCAATTTAAAAAATCCCGGACATAGTTTTCGTCTACATCTTCCCTGGCTAGGACTTCCTTTAAAACTTGTTCTAATTCAGAGTTAGATAGTTTCTGCATAACATAGTTAATCACTAAACTATTGGTTTTCAGAAATTCTAAGATTTTAGGTTTATCTAAATTATTGATAAAGGTAATAGCCCTCTCGTTCTTCTTGATGGCCAGAAGCTCCGCTTGAGGGGTTGGAGACTTAATATATCTTAAGGCATCATAACTGATTTTTACAGCCTCTTCCTGGACACGCTCACTAGGCTCCTGGATAAACTTAATGGAATCGTAATTTTTTCGTACGGCTAATAACTGCAATTCCTCACTTGGATTCTGAACATATTTGATAGCCCAGCCGGCTTGATTGATGGCCAATTTGATTAACGGATCGGTTGGGCTTTCAATATACTCTAAGTTAACCCAGCTGTCATTGATTGCTTTGGTCATCATATCCTCGGTAGGGTTATTGATAAATTGAATCGCCCGGCTATTATTGTCCAGGGCTAATTTCTGCATCTCTGGAGTTGGATTTTCTATATATTTTAAGGTAAGTCCATTTTGTTGAACAGCCAATAACTTTAGCTCATCCGAGGGATTAGGGATGTAGGCTATGGCATTGGGGTTAGTCCTGATCATTTCCATAAGCTTTGAGGTTTTCATCAGTCCTTTACCCACTTGGCCACCACAAACCCAGGATTGCCTTCTTTTTTCTCCTCCATAGCCAGGGCTTCGGCTGTTGTTTGAACCTTGGGCGGGAAGAAGAGACATTCGCCGATTTCGGCAGGTACACCGATTTGCCAGGAGCTTATTTCTTCTTTGCTGTAAAGAGCAGCACGGGCGAAGACCGAAGCGGGATTGCTGCGGGCTGCCTCCGCATAGTATTCACTCCAAGCACTCCTGCCGGCGATGAGTCCGATCACCATACAGCCCCCGGGTTTTAAATGACTAAAAAGTTTTTGCAGGACCTTTTCCGGTTCCGGTATGAATTCAAAGGCGGTCATGGAAAAAATCCCATCATAGAATACAAGTTGATCCAGAATTTCTGTAATATCCGCATGACGCCAGTGAACAGGCTTAGCGTTTGCGGTGTTTTCCGCAAGGGCCGCTAGTTTCGTTTGGGCCAGAGCCATCATTTCAGCGGAAATATCCACAGCAGTGACTTCGTATCCCTCCTGCACAAGCCAGCCGGTATATTGTCCGGTACCGCAGCCGATCTCCAGAACCCGGGGCCCCGGTGCCTTAAACATGGATTGAGCCAGATGACGTTCAACTTGGTCCGATACGGAGCCAAGCTCTGTACCATACCAGGAATCATAATGTGCGGCGACGTGGTCAAAAAGTGCTTCCTTCATTTGCAATCACCCTCGTGTTCAAATTCTTATATTTAATTTGTAAGGTTCTGCTTTTGGCTTTTTAAATCCTCCTTCAGGGGGTTGGCAGGTCGAATTATGCAACGTTGCACAATTTGACCTGCTGATCATCAAATATTTTAGGACAGGTTATAAATCGAACAGACAATTTCCACCTTTATATCGTAAAATAATACAAATAATAGGTCTTTTCCGTGTTCTGACAGCTAAAAGGATAACTCATGCTGTCAGAACCTGAGTCTGAACTTTACGGGCTCACGGGGTTATGATTGGAAACGGTCTAACCTTCACTTTTGAGAAGGAAAAGCTGCGGCAGAAGAATGCCTTACCGCTGAAGATACTGATGCGGCTTGCTTTTAATTCCTCAAAGCAGGTCGCATTTTTATATATAAATAAGAAGGGAGAATAATATGAAGCAAAGTTTAAGCCGCAGTGAACAAAAAAGGCTGCTGAACCTTAAGCTGTTTGTCCTGTTAGGGGTTTTAATAGTCATTTTCATCGGCTCATTTAATTTTGGACGTTACAGCGGCATCAGCCTTCGCGAAGTTACCTTGATATTTATGAGTAAAGTGTTCCCTATAAGCCCTACCTGGCCGGATTCTTTTGAGACAGTTGTCTTTTATATACGATTTCCCAGAATCATTGCGGCAGTTTTGATCGGCGGCTTGCTGGCGCTGGCCGGGGCTTCTTATCAGGCCGTTTTTAAAAACCCTCTGGTTTCCCCGGATATCCTGGGAGCTTCCGCAGGGGCGTCCTTTGGAGCGGCTTTGGCTATTTTTAACGGCTTGGGAGCGGTCTGGATTCAGATTTCGGCTTTTGCCATGAGCTTGCTGGCTGTGGGCTGTTCCTGTCTTGTCGGCAGCAGGATTAAGCGCGACCCCGCTCTGGCCCTGATTCTTTCCGGGATTTTTGTATCCTCATTGGCCAGCGCTCTGGTGTCTTTGCTGAAATTCCTGGCCGACCCGCTGGACAAACTGCCGACCATCACTTTCTGGCTGTTGGGCACCTTGGCCAATATTACCATAACCGATATCGGCTGGGCGCTTATCCCCATGGTGATAGGAGCGGTGCCTCTGATCTTGCTGCGCTGGAGGCTGAATGTTCTTTCCATGGGTGAAGATGAAGCTAAGGCCTTGGGTGTTGAGACGAAACAATTGAGGATTGTTGTTATTGTCTGCGCCACCATACTGACTGCCGCGTCTATTTCCATTGGCGGCTTGATCGGCTGGGTTGGTTTGGTCATCCCTCATTTGGCACGCATGATTGTCGGACCCAACAACAAGTTTTTGCTGCCCGCTTCCCTGATTATCGGCGGTAGTTTCCTGCTCTTGGTGGATAATTTTGCCCGCTCCCTGTCCAGTGTGGAAATTCCTCTAGGTGTTTTGACGGCGATTGTCGGCGCGCCCTTCTTTATTTCCCTCATGCTGCGCGGAAAGGAGGCGGCCTAATGCTATTTGCCTTGAAAAATGGGGTTTGCGGTTATTCGGCGGACAAGCCGGTTTTAAGAAACATAAATTTCCAGGTTGCGGCGGGGGAAGTTCTGTGCATTTTAGGCGCAAACGGCGTAGGGAAATCCACCCTGTTCAAATCCATGCTGGGCTTGATCCGGATGTTAGGCGGATCAGTTACTGTTGACGGGGCGGACATCAGCCAATGGTCCAGAGCTGAAATTGCCCGGACTATCGGCTATATTCCCCAGGCCAATAATCCGCCCTTTTCCTATTCGGTGTTGGATGTGATTTTAATGGGCAGGACAGCCTATTTGGGAATGTTTGCCTCCCCGCAAAAAGAGGATGAAAGGATCGCAGAGGGTGTGGTTGAGCAGCTTAACATTGCCAGATTGATTGACAAGCGCTATCAGGAACTGAGCGGAGGAGAACGGCAATTGGTGCTGATTGCCCGGGCGCTTGCCCAACTGCCGAAAATCCTGATCATGGATGAGCCGACGGCAGCTTTGGATTTCGGCAATCAGCAGATGGTGCTGAACCAGATATACCGGCTTTCTGAGAAAGGACTCAGCATCATCATGGCCTCCCATTTTCCCGATCATGCCTTTTTGTATTCTCACAAAGCGCTCCTGCTGAAAGACGGGGGGATTTATTCAACGGGCAGCCCCAATCAGGTCATCACAGAGCATAGCCTGAGGGATCTTTATGCTGTTGAGACGAAAATCATCAACACGGGTATTCTGCCGCGTTCCGCCGTAACAGGCTCGACAGACATAAAAGTATGCGTTCCGCTGTCCTAGGGCGGAAAAGAGGAGGGAAGCAATAAGTTGCCAAATAATTGTGAACCGGCAGATGCCTAGGATATAAAATTTTACCATGGTCATTTAAGAGAGGAGAAATTTGTCATGAACAAGAGCATAAAAGTAATTAGTATCGTTTTGGGGTTTCTAATGATGTTTTCCGTAGTGGGCTGCAACAATGCACCTCAAGCTGCCAATGGAACGGCAGATAAAGCTGCCGGGCAGGAATCCCAGGTTGTCACCAAAGTGGATATGGCCGGAAACAGTGTTACCTTACCCGCCAAATTGAATAAAGTGGCTATCACCTCCTGGATGGGTTCCTTTGGCGCAGTTGCCCTGCTGGGAAGAGTGGATTTGGTGTCTGCCATGGCGGATACCAGCCGTTATGCCTGGATGCGGCATGCCTTTCCCCAGATTCTCAGCATTCCCGATTATGGCAGCTTCGATAAAGTGAACGTTGAAGAAATGCTGAAATCCAACCCGGATGTTATTATCTCCCCTAATTCGGCTGCTGAAGCCAATAAGAAAATGAAGTCCCTGAATATGCCTGTGTATATTGACGGGATGATGACGCCCAACTCCGATGACGTGTTTGAAGGCTGGCACAAGGAATTGCTGGGGGTTGCCGATCTGATTGGCGAGACGGAGAAAGCAGAGCAATACCTGAAATATACCAATGATATCCTGGCGATGGTGAAACAAAGGGTGGACGGGATTCCGGAATCCCAGCGCAAGACAGCCCTTGTCGTCCGTACCACTATGCTTGAGGTTTTTGCCAATAATATTTCCTGTGGCTGGGCTGTGAAGGCGGCAGGCGGTATTAACGTAGCGGCCGAGGCAGGCAACCGTTACTTCACGACCAGCGCGGAAAATATCACCCAGTGGAACCCGGACTTTATTTTCCAGACCATTGTCACCACACCTTTTGATGAAAAAATGGCTGCCTATTATGACGAGTGGAAGGCGGATAAACGCTACCAGAATATTAAGGCAATCCAAAGCGGGGACGTTTATATCATGCCCATGGGGGTCACCCAGTGGAACGGGGATGTGGAAATGGCCCTGGGAGTGCTGCAGATGGCCAAGATTATGTATCCCGAGCAGTTTAAAGATATTGATGTTAAAGCAGAGGCGGAAAAGTTTTATAAGACCTTTATGAACTATGATCTCGGCGCGGAGGATTGGAAGATTATGGCTCCCAATTTCAACCATGCCAAGAGCAACGGACTTTCCTGAAAATAATGATCAGGAACCGGTAAACGTTGAATCGCTGAAAATATCCTTCTGCGCGGATTAAACGCAAGAAGGATATTTTTTTAGAGTGCTTAACTATAATCTGCTTATTGCTTGTGCATAAGAAAAAATAAGACCATCTACCCGGATACAAATAATGGTACTAATGGTACATAAAATATAATGTAAACAAAAAGCAAGCTATTTATCTTTTTATTAGTTTGTGTTATGTTATGTTGTGTAGTGTAGTGTAGTGTAGTGTAAGATAAACAACTCTTAATAACTGAATATTTAAATCCGAGCTTTTTATTCTAAAGGAAGCTGCCCATGAATACTAAGCCTAAACCGGAGGGTTTACGGGGTTAGACAGGAAACGGTCTGGCCTTCACTTGTGAGAAGGATGATGCTTAAAAACAGAGAAATCTGTTTTTAAAAAGCGTGTCCTTTTAACCGGCTGGTTTATTTCCTGATCCAGCCGGTTTTTTCTATTGTTGGTTTTGGAAGAAATTGCCCCCCTCCGGAGATAAGATGCGGAAGGGTAAGGGGAACAGCGGGTTCTTAGGAGGTGAGCCGATGAAAAGCGAAAAACCATATCAGAAATACCTGGCACTCATCAAAGACCACCCGCTGTTCCGCGGATTGAGGGAGGAAGAGATTCCCGGTCTCCTCGACTATCTTTCAGCGGCAGTGGAGACCATTGAGGCAGGAACACCGATCAATACTGTGGGCAGCCGTGGCGATGATTCTGTTCGCTCCTGCTGTATCCTGGCCGGCTGCGCTCAGCACATCAAATACGACGTCCGGGGTAAATGCTCGATTTTGGAGTATATAGTCTCCGGCAGCCTGTTAGGCTGCAGCCAGGCTTTTGCCGGCATGCCCTGTCAGATAAGCAGTATTGTAGCGGCTGAGAAGTGTATCTGCCTGTACCTGGATCTGAAAAAGCTGGATAGGGGGAATGGTGAGAGTTGGGATAGTCTGTCCCGGCTGAGTTTAAATCTGATCCGGATCTTGGCGGAGCAGAATCAGCGAATGCTCCAAAAAATGGATATCGTGGCTCACAGAACCCTGCGGGAGAAAATCCTCACTTATTTGTCCCAGGAGCGGGATAAACAGCAAAGCGATACTATCTATATTCCCTTCAGTCGGCAGGAAATGGCAGATTTTCTGTATGTAGAACGAAGTTCCTTGTCCACGGAGCTGGGCAAGCTCCGGCAGGAAGGCCTGCTGAAGTTTCATCACAATCACTTTCAGTTTACGATTAATAAATAAAGGGCGGAAGGGAAACGCTCCGCAGAAAATTTCCTCAGATAAGGAGTACATAAAAATGATCAGAGCAGCAATTTATGGCGAAGGGAGAAACAGATATGAGTGAAAGAACGGATTTTTCCGTCACCAGAGCGGAAGCCTTAGAGTTATTGTTAAAAGCTTGGAACCCGAAAGATGAAGGAGAATGGATTTCCTTGGAAAAGGCTTTGGGACGGGTCACGGCAAAGCCCCTCTATTCCCGAAATACTATGCCGGTTTACCGCATTTCCCAGGCGGATGGAATCGCCGTCCGCTCCGCTGATTTTATCAACGGACTGCCGGATACCCTCCGCTGGGTGAAGGGTGTTGACTATGTTCAGGCCGATACCGGGGATGATTTCCCCGATGAGTTCGATACCATCATCCCGGTTGAGGAGATCTATTACGACAGCAACAACCGGCTTGGCCTGGCCGAGGGCTTTATTTTTAAAAAAGGGGACTGTGTGGGAGAGGCGGGGACTGCGGTTCGGCAGGGGGATCTGATTGTGGAAGCTCATGTCCGGCTGACTCCCCTGCACCTGGCCATGCTGGCCCTGGGCGGAATTTATCAATTGGAAGTTATCAGAAAACCCAAAGTCATTTATATACCTACGGGAAGCGAGCTGATCCATGCCGGAATCAAACCGGAGCGGGGCCAAACCATCGAAAGCAACAGTCTGATGGTTGCTGCCCTGCTGGAGCAATGGGGAGCGGAGGTGGCATGCTATCCGATCATCAAGGACAAACCGGAAGAATTGGCGGAAGCTCTGGACAAAGCCTTGATGACAGCCGATCTGGTTCTCATCAACGGCGGCTCCTCCAAAGGCGTCGAGGACTTTAATACCGGCCTGCTTGAGAAAAAGGCCGATCTTTTCCAGCACGGTATTAAGGCCGTTCCCGGAAGGCCGGTGGGTATTGCCATGATTGGCGGTAAACCGGTGATTAACCTGCCCGGCCCTACTTTTGCCGCTTTTCTGGCTATGGACTGGTGTGTATGCGGACTGGTTCACCATTATTACGGCCTGCCGGCGCCCCGGCGCCCGAAGCTCAGAGTCAGCTTGACCAAGCCTCTCCAGAAATGGCCGGATTATGAAACCTATGTCAGGCTGATTCTGGCCAGGCGGGACGGGAGCTATGAAGCCACCCCCTTGGGTTGGGATCAGAACCTGCCCGACTCCCTGCTGAAAATGAACGCCCTTTTTATCGCACCTATAGGTGTCTCAGAGTATCAAGTCTGCGACGAAGTTGAGGCGGAGCTGTTATGCGGGCCTGAGCATTTAGTTTAATTTCAAATATAAGGCGGAAGCACGTTCTCAAAGTGCTTCCGCCTTAACAATGGTTAATATGTCTGATAGTAATGTCTTTTAGTGCAAAGCCATTTGGGCTGTGATCAGGCCAGGTCGAAACGATCTGCGTTCATCACCTTGTTCCAGGCGGACACGAAATCATGCAAGAACTTATCCTGAGAGTCGTCACAGGCATAGACTTCTGCAATGGCCCGAAGCTGGGAGTTGGAACCGAAGACGAGATCGACACGGGTGCCGGTCCACTTCAGTTCGCCTGTTCCGCGGTCGCGGCCCTCGAAGATATTTTTATCCTCGGATGCGGCCTGCCAGGCTGTACCCATGTCCAGGAGATTCACGAAGAAGTCATTGGTCAGTGACTCCGGTTTTTTGGTGAAGACACCGTGCGGAGACTGTCCGTAATTGGCATTCAGGACGCGCATGCCGCCAAGCAAAACCGTCATTTCGGGAGCGGTCAAGGTCAGCAGTTGGGCACGGTCAAGCAAAAGTTCTTCCGCCGATACGGAAACTTTGGTTTTCAGGTAGTTGCGGAACCCGTCTGCTTTGGGTTCGAGTACCGCGAAGGAATGCACGTCGGTCTGTTCCTGGGTTGCATCTGTGCGTCCCGGTTTGAAGGGAACCAATACATTGTTGCCGGCATTTCTTGCCCCTTGTTCGATACCTGCACAGCCGCTCAGGACGATCAAGTCGGCGAGAGAAACCCTCTTTTGGCCGGACTGGGCGCTGTTGAATTCTGTTTGGATTTTTTCAAGGGCCTGCAGCACAGTATTCAGCTGACTTGGCTGGTTGACTTCCCAGTCCTTCTGGGGTGCCAGACGGATGCGCGCCCCGTTGGCCCCGCCGCGTTTATCAGAGCCGCGGAAGGTGGAGGCCGACGCCCAAGCGGTTGTGACAAGCTGGGAGACAGACAGGCCGGAAGCCAGGATTTTCCCCTTGAGATCCGCAATATCCTGTTCATTAATCAATTCGTAATCCACTGCAGGCACCGGGTCTTGCCAGATCAGTTCCTCCCCGGGAACTTCAGGACCGATATAGCGTGAACGAGGCCCCATGTCCCGGTGGGTTAGCTTGAACCAGGCCCGGGCGAAGGCGTCGGCGAATTCCTCAGGGTTTTGCAGGTAGCGCCGGGCAATGGGTGCGTAGACCGGGTCGTAGCGAAGGGAGAGATCTGCCGTGGTCATCATGGGCCGGTGCCGCTTGGACGGGTCGTGAGCGTCAACTACCATGTCTTCTTCGGCCACGTCTTTGGCCAGCCACTGATGGGCACCGGCCGGGCTTTTGACCAGTTCCCACTCGTATTTGAACAGTACCTTCAGATACCCCATATCCCATTGGGTGGGGTTCGGCTTCCAGGCACCTTCAATGCCGCTGCCGATGGTATCCCCGCCTTTGCCGCTGCCGAAGCTGCTCTTCCAGCCGAGACCTTGTTCCTCAAGGCCGGCGGCCTCGGGTTCCGGACCGACATGCGCCGCATCCCCCGCGCCGTGACACTTGCCGAAGGTGTGTCCGCCGGCGACGAGGGCGACTGTCTCTTCATCGTTCATGGCCATGCGGGCGAAGGTTTCCCGAACATCATGGCCGGAGGCGACGGGATCAGGGTTGCCGTTCGGCCCTTCCGGGTTCACGTAGATCAGGCCCATTTGTACGGCGGCCAGGGGATTCTCGAGATCCCGGTCGCCGGAGTAGCGCTTATCGCCAAGCCACTCGGTTTCAGAACCCCAGTAAATATCCTCTTCCGGCTCCCAAACGTCCTCACGTCCGCCGGCAAAGCCGAAGGTTTTAAGTCCCATTGACTCAATAGCGCAATTGCCGGCCAGGATCATCAGGTCTGCCCAGGAAATTTTCCTGCCGTATTTCTGTTTGATGGGCCAGAGCAGACGGCGCGCCTTGTCGAGGTTCACGTTGTCAGGCCAGCTGTTAAGGGGCGCAAGGCGCTGGGAACCGGATCCTGCGCCGCCGCGGCCGTCGTTGGTGCGGTAGGTGCCTGCACTGTGCCAGGCCATCCGGATGAAAAGCGGCCCGTAGTGACCGTAATCCGCGGGCCACCAATCCTGGGAGTCGGTCATCAGGGCATATAAGTCCTTTTTCAAAGCTGCCAGATCGAGCTTCTTGAATTCTTCAGCATAGTTAAACTCTGGAGTCATCGGGTTACCTAAGCTTGAGTTCTGATGAAGAATCTTGAGGTTCAACTGGTTTGGCCACCAGTCCCTGCTAGAGGTGCCACCGCCTGCAGCGGCATTTTGCGTTCTTCCGGTTACCGGGCATTTGCTTCTTTCATCCATAAACTTCCTCCTCATAATAAAATCTTGAATAGGTGCTGCATATCTGGATTGTCAAGGGAAGGGCAGAGATTTTCGGCGAAGGGGAAATACTGTCTCCGACCTTGACAACGATGCCGGAAATTCATAAGTTTGTTACATTTTTAATGACTGCCTGTCAAACATATTGAGATCTAATAATGGGTATGTAAAATTGTAACGATTATAATTTTTATTATATAGTAAAATAAGAAAGATGACAATAAGAATAAAAGTTATGGAGTTCAAAAAAGTCATTGTTTTCTTGTTCTTTAATTGTACACGATCTGCCATTATTCGTGAATTTTTAACTTTTTCGTAAGGAATTTTAAATAGTTTGTAAAGCACTGAAACTCAAAACTTGGTAAGGTGAAAAGGAAGGAATGGCTATGGCGTGATGAGAAGAATCTTAAGCCAGGCACAAGTGGAGAGTGAAAGTAAGATGAATTGCAGCAAGAAAACGAATCAATCGAATTTACACCAAAGGAGATTGCGGGCGGGTTCCAGCGGCTATATGCCCGGATTGGACGGACTGAGAGCCTTAGCGGTGTTTGCCGTGATTGCTTATCATCTCAATCTGAGCTGGGCGCCGGGAGGGCTTTTAGGGGTAAGCCTTTTCTTTGTGCTGTCCGGCTATTTGATCACCAATATTCTGCTTAAGCAATGGGAGCACTCCGGAGCGATTGATTTGAAAGATTTCTGGCTGCGCCGGGCCAGGCGGTTGCTGCCGGCCCTTTTTTTAATGCTGGCAGGCGTGATGTCCTGGATGATGCTTGGGGCTCCGGAACGCCTGACGGCCTTGAAGCAGGAAGCGCTGGCTGCGGTATTCTATACCAGTAACTGGTATCTGATCTTCCATCAGGTATCCTATTTTGAAAGTTTCGGTCCGCCGTCTCCGCTGGGGCATCTCTGGTCTTTAGCGGTAGAAGAACAATTTTATCTCTTCTGGCCCTTGCTTTTGGGATGGGGACTGCACTGTTTCCGGCAGCGCAAATGGCTGATCGGGGCCACAACTGCTGTCGCTCTGACTTCCGCTGCAGCAATGGCGCTGCTTTATATACCGGGGCATGATCCCAGCCGGGTCTATTATGGAACGGATACCCGTGCTTTTGCTTTGCTGGCGGGGGCCGTTCTGGCTATGGTATGGCCCAGCAGTAAGATGAACCCGGACTTGTCCGGCAAAAAGAGACTGGCGCTGGATGGGGTGGGGAGTCTGGGGTTATTGGTGGTCCTTTTGATGATCGGGAAAACCAGCCAATACCAGACCTCTCTCTATCAGGGCGGACTCTTGCTCTTCTCTGTGGCGGGAGCTTGTCTGGTGGCGGTTCTGGCTCACCCGGCCAGCTATCTGGGGCGGTTCTTCGGATGGGGCCCCTTGCGCTGGCTGGGAGGGTGTTCCTATGGAATTTACCTGTGGCATTACCCGGTCATCATCCTGACTAGTCCGGTTGTCAATACGGAAGGCTTTAACCTTTCCCGCACACTCTGGCAAATTGCCTTAAGCATTATCCTGGCTGTCCTGTCCCGTTACCTGATCGAAGACCCGATCCGCTACGGACGGCGCAAACCGGTGCGGAGGCGGAGACCATTGGCCCACGGTGCTAAAATTATGATGGGTATGGTATTGATGTTTCTGCTGGTGTTTGTGATGCCGAATGAAGGGAGGCAAACTTCAGCAAAAGCTATAGCGCAGAGCTATGAGACGGCAGAACAGACTCAAACTCAAGCTCAAGCTCAAAATCAAGAGTTGGACAAAGAAGATAGTGCCGCCAAGGGAAAACTTACCGGGACAGATCAGCAGAGCGGGCTCAAGGGGGATGACATTACGGTCATTGGTGATTCCGTAATGATCAATGTGGAGCCTGTTTTCCAGGAACGCCTGCCTGGGATTGTCATCGACGCCCAGCTCGGCAGACAGATGTATCAGGCCCCGGATGCCATTGCCAGGCTTCGGGAAGAAGGTAAGCTGGGGAAAATCGTGATTATTCAATTAGGAACGAACGGTTCGTTCAGCGAAAAACAACTACAGGAGACTCTGGAGTCCCTGCAAGGAAGTGCGAAGATCCTGCTGGTCAATACCCGGGTCCCCAAGCCTTGGGAAGGAGAGGTGAATGAGACCCTGAGACTAGCAGCCCAGTCTTACCCCAAGACCAGACTGATCGATTGGCATTCAGCCAGCAGCGGCCATAAGGATTATTTTTATGCAGACGGAGTTCATCTGACTCAGGTCGGGGTGGAAGCCTACGGGGAAATGATGGTCGAAGCTTTGCTCTCAGACTAAAACGATAAACCAAAATCGTCCTGACTCACTCAATGACGGTTATACTTGCAGAATTAGATATGCTGCAATGATGGAAATCAAGACGGATAAGACTAAACTGCCTTTCAGCCAGGAACAGATACCGGCTGCGATAATGCCGGCAACCGTAGCCAGTCTCATGTCCGGAGCAGATTGCATGATCCCCCGTACAATCAAAGCACTTAAAGCTGTATAGGGTATATATTGCAGGAATCGCTTGAGAACAGGGGGCAGAGGTCTTCCCGTCATAATAAGCAGCGGCAGTAACCTGGGCAAATATGTGACAACCATCATCCCGGTAATTAAAAGGAGATAGCTTTTCATGGGGATACCACCTCATCTTTTATAATAATAGCGCCGATTCCAGCCGCCAGGATGACAGACGCAATAAAACACCAGGAGGCGGGCAGGAGCTTAAAGTATGATGCAGTCAGGTAAAAAATCCCGGACATAACCGCCAAAAACAGAACAGAAAAGGATTTCTTGACCTCAGGTGCCAATAAGGCCATAAACATAGCGTAAAGGCCTACCCCCAGACTGAGCTGAACAGCCTCCGGCAGAAGGGTGCCGACAAGATACCCGGCAATCGTACCAGTCACCCAGGATATGTAGGGTGCAATTTGCAGAGTAAGCAAAAATGGAAGGTTTAATGTTCTGTTTCTTAAGGAGATCAAGGAGAAAGCTTCGTCGGTAATACCAAAAGCAATGATAAAAAGCCAATGTTTTTTAATTGCCTGCAGTCTTACCGACAGGGAAGCGCTCATAATAAAATGCCGTAAATTCAGCAGGAAGGTGGAAAGGATAATGCTTCCCGCTGAAATGCCATCTTTAATCATATCCAAGGCCATGAACTGACTGGCCCCGGCAAAAACCATCAGGGAAAACAAACTGCTGTCCTGCAGCGAAATACCAACATTTTTGGCAAGAAGTCCGAAGGCCATAGCCACGGGGAAAAAACCAAAGATAAGGGGAAGAGCAGAGATGATTCCTTCTTTGATACTGCCTGTAATCTGATTTCTGTCCATTTTCTCCCTCCGATGCTCTGTGGTTATCTTTTATAAACCACAATGGTATAATGAAAAAGCATATATCCCACTTTCCTGTATGTTATAATGGCTTTTTGTGTACAATATAACATACAGGAATTATATATGACCGGGGGAGAAGATACAAGGGGGAAGACCTACTTGAGAGATTTGAATCAGATTGTTGCCAATAACTTGAAACGAATCCGGGAAGAAATGAAATTAAGCTTGGATAAGGTATCTGATATGACCGATGTCAGTAAAGGGATGTTAAGACAAATCGAGGCAGGTGAGTCCAGCCCCACCATTAAAACCATCTGGAAGATTGCCTCGGGTTTGAAAATACCTTATACCTCAATCATTAACATTCCCCAGCCGGATACCTTCCTTGTCCTGGGAGAGGATATCGAACCCCAAGTTGAGGACGAGGGGAGATATAAGGTATACTCGATCTTTCCCTCGGAAGACGGACGAAAAGTGGAAATCTATAGGATCGAACTTGAAAAAAACGGTTCATTTTCTTCAAATACTCATGGAGAAAAGACTCAGGAATTGATTACGGTCTACGAAGGTGTTTTAACCATTCGGGTGGATGATGAAGAATATGTTATAAAAGCAGGGGACTCGATTAAATTCATGGCGGATAGGCCCCATGCATATTTCAATAGATCTGATCAATTAACCCGGGCTAATATGGTCATTTATTATTCAATTTAAATTAGCGTCTGCCGAACCCATATTTCCCTATAAACATACCTTATAGGGGAGGTGGGAAAATGTTAAATGGAGCACAAACGACAAGTCCGGTGACTCAATGTTTTACAAAGTGGCAGAGGAAGGGCAGCTGTCTGCAACTTCGCCTTCGTCCACTTCCGTTGTGAAAGCTCCAAAACCAAGTGCTAAAGATTAGAGAGGATAGCCCTGAGGGGAAGGTGTTTTAGCCGGCCGATAATATAGAGAAGCGAGTACAGTTCCGGAGAGAAATTGCATTCGCTTTTTTGGTTTCTTGAGGGTGGACTGGGTTTGAATCATGAACGAACCCAAATAGCCTTGACATTCCCCCGGAAAAAGAATTAACTAGAGATGAGTTTCACCGTTAGTTCAAATGTCAGGGACGATTCATTGTTACCGGAGATGATAAAAAGTGCACAAGCGCAGATGGATTGATTTTACCGAAATGATCAGCCATTACACGAAATTGATGGAAAGAGCCGGAGAAAACCTGTTGCTTGCCTCCGTCAGGCGGGGGCTGATTTTAATGATCCCCATCGTGTTGATCGGTTCGATCGCGCTGTTGTTTACCAGTTTCCCCATACCCCAGTACCGGGATCTGATGGCAAAGGTGTTCGGATTGGACTGGGAAAACTTCTTTACTTATGTGCATGATGGTACGATCGGCATTTTATCCCTGGCCACGGTCATCTGCATCAGCTATTCTTTGGTCACCGAGTTGGAGAACAGGGACAAACTCAGAATCAACCCCATCATCGTTTCCTCAGTAGCGCTGTGCTCCTTTATCGCGCTCTTTGGAATCAGCAAAGACGAGTTTGAAATCACCAATTACGGGGTTACAGGCGTGTTTGTGGCCATACTGGCGGCGGTCACCGCCACCCTCTTGTTCTACAAGCTCAGTTCGATCAAGGCACTGAGGATCAGGCCCTTTGCGGACGGGGATTCCCTTAGCTTCAGCAACGCCGTAGCCGCCATTATACCCGCGGCAATCACCATCGCTCTTTTCGCCGCCGCCAATCAAAGTTTATTCGCCTTTTTGAACATATCGGATATCAACGATTTCCTTGCTGAAGTGCTGTATAATTGGTTTTCCAACATCGGCAATTCATTCCTGCGGGCGTTGCTGTTTATCTTTTTGATTCACTTCCTGTGGTTTTTAGGCATTCATGGCAGCAATATGCTGGAACATGTGGCCCAGAGCATTTATGTTCCGGCCCTTGCCGTCAATCAGAATCTGATTAACGCCGGAGACGCGCCCAGCCAGATTTTCACCAAGACGTTTTTTGATACCTTTGTGCTGATGGGGGGCTGCGGCAGCACCATATGCCTGATCATTGCTGTTTTCATGCTCAAAAAAAACAGAAACCAGCGCCGGATCGCTAAATTTTCGCTTTTTCCCCTTATCTTCAATATCAACGAGCTGATTGTCTTTGGCTTTCCGCTGGTGCTGAACCCGATTTATTTGATTCCCTTTATTCTGGTTCCGCTGCTTCTGACGGTGACCTCATTTGCCGCTCTAAGTCTGGGGCTGGTCCCCTTCACAGTGCAGACGGTGGAATGGACCACGCCGGTTTTTATCAACGGATATTATGCAACGGGTTCTGTGAGCGGCTGCTTATTGCAGCTCTTCAACCTGATTCTGGGGACTTTATGCTATATTCCTTTCGTTAAGCTGTCCCAGGCCGTTTCGGCCTCCAAGATGAAAAAGAACTTCGAGGGTGTGTGTGCGGAATTCAAGAAGATCGAAAGAAGCAACAAACGGCATAATCTTTTGGACCGTCAGGATGTGATCGGAAGCTTGGCCAAAGCCCTGGCAGAGGATCTGAAAAATGATATCCGGAAAAAAAGGATGGTGCTGTTTTATCAGCCTCAGGTGGATTATGAGGGCAATGTATTCTGTGCCGAAGCGCTGCTGAGATGGAAACACACCAATTATGGCTATGTTTACCCTCCCCTCGTCATTGCCCTGGCCGAGGAGTATCAGCTTATTGATGGACTGGGTTTGGAGATCATTGAGCAGGCCTGCAGCACCCTTGGGCAAATGAAGGCCCTGGGGTTCCGGGATATGGCCATTTCAGTGAATATAACCGCTTCTCAGCTTGAAAACGAAGAATTTCCCCCTAAGCTTAGGCAGCTCATTAAAAAATATCAGATCAGCCCTAAGGCCCTGAAGATTGAGATTACGGAACAGGTGGCCTTGGAAAATGACAAGAGGATCAAGGATGCGCTGGGCGCCATCAAAGATATGGGAATGGAGCTGGAGATGGACGATTTCGGGATGGGCCATAGTTCCCTGATGTACCTGAAGGAATACAACTTTGATACGATTAAGCTGGACGGCTCCCTGGTGCGCGAAATCTCTGCCAATGTCAACTGCCGTGATATCATCTCTTCCATCATCTATCTGAGCAGATCGCTGAATTATGCGGTTCTGGCTGAATTTGTGGAAACTGAGGAACAGCGCCAGATCCTTCATGACCTGGGCTGTGACCGCTATCAGGGCTATCTGTACAGCCCGGCGATTCCGTTGGAAGAACTTCTGGCCTATATTGAGGGCAGCAAAGGGCATTATAAGAAGAGTGCGATGATAAAGGAAAATGACTGGGGGAAACGTTTATGAGTTCTTGTTCATGGCCCGGAAAAAATCAAACAATGCAGCAATATCATGACAACGAGTGGTGTGTGCCAAGTTATGACGATGTTTATATATTTGAAATGCTTATCTTAGAAGGGGCTCAAGCCGGATTATCCTGGAATATCGTTCTCTCCAAAAGAGAAGAGTATCAAAAAGCGTTTCGACATTTTGACATTGACTATTGCGCCAAACTGACGGATGAAGAATTGGAGACAATCAAAGACCAATATAATATTATAAAAAATCGAACTAAGATAAATGCTGTCAGAAGCAATGCTATAGCTGTCCTCAACCTGCAGAAGGAATTTGGAAGCTTTTCAACCTTCTTATGGAATTACGTCGATGGTCAGCCAGTGATAAACAGTTGGGTATCCGAGGGGCAAATACCTGCTCAGACTCCTTTGTCGGAACAAATTAGTAAAGATCTGAAGAAAAGAGGCTTTAAATTTGTCGGGCCTGTAATAATCTATTCATTTATGCAGGCAATCGGCATGGTGGACGATCACATAAGAACATGCTCTTACCATTCCAGGAACAGATGAGTAAATTAAGGTGAAGTGTGCTGGCTCTATATAGTGACTTATGTCAGCTGGGCAAAGGTTTGGCAGAAGGAAATCAGTAGGCAGGACTGTCAAGGGGGTAGCCTATGACCAACCCGCTGGTGCGGGAGCGAGGGATAGTGGGTGGCTGTGGTGGTGGATATGTTTCCGTGGGCGGTGCATGTGGAGTGTATAATAATGATGACGTATTGTGGTCAAAAGAGATAAATAAGACGTTTTAACCACAACATATAGTGGTTTGGAGCAAAAAATGAGCCAAAATCGAGGCAAAAAAGTCCATTTTTTAAGCCGTTTTTTTGGGGCATTTCATAGATGACATGGAGGGTCAAAGAAAATTCAGTATATTAAGGCTAAGAGGTGGATCATTTAATAATCTACAACTTAGCTTTTTTATGTACCGATATGAAGCAGGATAAAAGGTATGGAAGAGTCCATTAAAAGTTGCGGTGCTCATATTTATTGCATTAAAGATTGTACTATTATAAAGGATAATGAGATTATTCCTTTGTCGTAAGCTGTCAGAAGGTTATTCTTGCTTTCTATCACTCGTTGTGTTAGAAGTGATAGAAACTGATAGAGATACTGGTTCAGATACTTTTTACACGGTCTGGCCACGATTTTAGGCAAAAAGATGCCATGCGCTCGAACTCGCATGGCATCAGCATTTTGGGGGTAATAACCCCGTTTTTACACTTTAAAATCGGAGATAAAATTGGAGTTTTTGGACACTCTGGAAGGAGTGGAAACCCGGCTAGGCTTACAGAAAATGCACTATTGACAGCTTGATTTTTTATGCTATAATCAAATCATAAGTAGTAAGTGATAAGTATTAAGTACTAAAATAAAGGGGGATAAAGCAATGAAAAATTTGTCCATCACTCAAGAATACGTATTGTGCTCTTTAAACAAAAAAGGGAATTTCCCTACGCTTAGTATAAAAATTCCGGTTTGCGTTGTAGCAAGCGGGTTAATTGAGTTGTTGCTGAATAATTGTATTAAAATAGACGAGAATAAGAAGCTTTGTGTGATAAGCGATTTAGGCGCGGAACAAGTCTATTTGAAATCTCTTTATGACTCGCTCAATAAGCCAAAACCAATAAAAATCCAAGAAATAGCCCTGGAGTATAACTTGTCATTTACCAGTAAGAAGCTGAATGTATTGGTCGCTGATATTGGCAATTCTTTGGCTGACAGAGATTGCGTGACCCCTGAAAAGGGCGGTATTTTTGGCAATGGATTTTATTTTATCCCCAATCCGGACGAAGTTGACCGTGTGATACAAAAAATAAGAGCGGAGCTGCTTGAAAGCGGAACTGTGTCTGATGAAACAATAGCATTGGTTAGTCTGCTGGAAGAGGGCGGGCAGATCAAGAACTATTTTTCCAAATATGAATCTGAACAGTTAAAGGTTCGTCTGAAAGAAATTAAGAAAGCTCCTTCCAATCAATTGCTAAAGCAAATGCTGGATTATGTTGATTCTTTTATGATTGGATTAGGTTAACTCTTTTATATAAGGAGAGTTGTGCATAATGTCAAGGCAAAGAAGTATGGAAGTAATAGAGAACTCTCTATACGTTACGATTGGAGAGTTGGTAAGATTAACAGGAATGAGATACAGCACGCTTAAATTTTATACCGAAGAAGGCATGCTGGATTTTGAACAAGCAGAAGAAAACTTAACGAGAAGATACAAACGTGTCGATACGATACAGCGTATTTTCTACATCAAAAATTTGAGAGAGGAAGGCAAAACCGTTCCGCAAATTAAAGATATTCTCAATCAAACAAAATGAGCATAAACTGAGAAGGCGATCAGAGCCAAAACTTTGCTAGCGAATACAAAGCAATAAAGGATATTGATTTTGCACCAATCTTTGAGGAACTAATATCGAGAGACAGAGATGCGTGAAATGACATCATTTTCGCCCACTCAAGGCTACAGCATCGGTTTGCTTAATTGAGCAAGCATAAAGCCTTGCAGATAAAGGTTTTACCGGGAATTAAATGAAGCATCTGGTTTAGCCATGGAATTCTTGGAGGACGGGAGCAATGCTTTTCGGAAATTAAGAAAGAGTTACGGCTTATTTACCAATGTGCGTTCAGTTATATTGGTGAAAGGGAACAAAGAACTCAAAGATTTGAAAGAAAGAATTGGCTATTACGGAGAAGATTTAGTTCTTGCTATAACTGATTTAGGTTTGGGAACCTGCTGGGTCGGAGGCACCTTTGACAAGGACGAATTAATTGTTGATGGCAGCGAGGAACTGGTTTGTGTTGTCTTAGTAGGTAAAGTGGCAGCGCCCTCACTAACGGAAAAGATGATACGGTCAGCTACACATAGAAACGGAAAAAGTATGGCAGAAAGAATCATCAGCGATCAACCTTTGCCTCAATGGGTACAAAACGGAATGAAGGCTGCGTTACTTGCCCCAAGCGCTAAAAATACCCAAAAAGCAATGTTTAAGTATCAGAACAATATCTTAAGCGCTCAAATTGCGGACGACTATTCCATGGATTTGATTGATTTAGGTATTGCAAAGAAACATTTCGAGATAGAGACAGGAGGAACATTTGAATTTGGGAATGGCGGAGTTTTCCGTTTAAGTTAGTAGTATATGTTACCGGAAAGCACACTTGCCGCCAAGGCCCTATCAGGCTCAGGCGGCATTTTTTTTGACTGTTTAAGGCACCTGGAGACCGGCCGTTTTTGAGTTTGACTAAGCCAGCTTAGTCAAACTCAAAAACGGCCGAATTTTTATTTAGAGTACTTTTAATAGCATTTCATAAGTTGTTGACAAGTTTCTGTGATATAATTTCGTTGTGGTGCGAACTGTGAAGCAGTACGCGGATGCGTGGCATTTACGGATTTCCGTCAGGAGATGGTCGGGAATTCCCTTCATTGATTTCCCGACCATACCATTTTTATGGTAGTAAAATCAAAAAATGGAGTGAACATATTGATTAAAAAAAGGAACCAAAAGAAAAAACTTAAAAGAGTTTTTATTATCTTAGCACTGTTGATTGCAGGAGTCCTCGTCGGGAGGGCGGCATTTGCCGTTTTCTATTCTGGAGAGGAAGGACTATCCGTTGAAAGACTAGTCGGCGTCAGTGCTGGCTTGAACAACCGGGTCAGCTTTCTTTTGATTGGAACCGATAAAAGGCCGGGGGAAAGTTCTTATAATGCGGACTCGATCATCGTGGCCAGCTTTGACCCGAAGACGAAACTCATTTCCCTGCTGTCCATTCCCAGAGATACCCGGGTAACCCTGCCGGGATCAAAAAACTATTATAAAATCAACGCCGTTCCGATGTTAAAAGGGATCCCGGAGCTGGAAAAACAGGTTACCGGGCTGACCGGCATCAAGCTGGACGGCTATGTATTGACGAATTTCGCCGGGTTCAAGGATATTATCGATACGTTGGGCGGGATCACCATTGACGTGGAAAAAGACATGCAGCACGTGACCGGGGACAAAGAGGACGGCTATATCAACCTGAAGGCCGGGGTGCAGGAATTGGACGGTTCAAAAGCCCTGCAGTATGCGCGCTACCGTGACAGCACAACGGCTGACATCGGAAGAACCGCCAGACAGCAAAAAGTGTTGACAACTGCAGGCAAAAAAATGCTTGAACCCGCCACAATTCTTAAACTGCCCAAGCTTGTCCCGCAGTTAATGAAAACAGTGGAAACGGACTTGTCTCTGAAAGATCTCCTAACACTTGCCGGGGCGGCAAAATCATTTGACGACGCCACAATCGTAACCCAAACACTGCCCGGAGATGCGATTATGCTGGACGGGTTAAGCTATTGGGAAGTAAACCGGGATAAAGCGAAAGAGGTGGCCGGCAATCTTCTCCTGGGCCAAACTGCCGATGATATCTGGGACAGCTCGGTGCTGGCCTCCTTAGATCCGGAAGTGAAAGCCCGTCTTGCTGCTCCGGCGAAGGAAGATGTTATCGACATACCCGAAATACCAGGAGTTATTGTCCCCAAAGAGGGAGAAACACCCCTGACAACCATTCAAACCGAGCAGTATGCGGGGACGGTCACCTGGTTGCCTGCCGATGCCATCTTTCTTGCAGGTCAGAAATATACGGCGACGATTACCCTGGTTCCCAAAGCAGGGTATACCTTAAAAGGTGTCGCTGCGGACTTCTTTGCCGTACCGGGAGCATCCACCACCCGGAATGCTGCAGGATCAGGGATAATTACGGCCGTGTTCCCGGCGTTGCCGTCTGAGCCGGCAGAACCGGATGAGTCGGCGGAACCCGCAGAACCGAATGAACCGAATGAACCAAATGAACCAAATGAACCAAATGAACCAGCGACAGCAATCAGCCTTTCGAAAGTTAGGGGGGTTATACCGCCTGAATCGGGAGCATCACCTGTAAAAACGATTACCGAAACGGAGCAGTATATTGGGACGATCAGCTGGTCGCCTGCCGACGACCCCTTTGTCGAAGGCCGGGAATATACGGCAACTATCACGCTGGTTCCCAAAGAAGGATATACCTTGGAAGGGATTGGCAAGAATTATTTTACAGTGCCGGGCGCAGCAGCGGCAAATCCAGCGGGATCGGGGGTTGTAACAGCGGTATTTCCGCAAAAAGATAAGAAATTACCCGGTACCGAATAACTTTGGATCCGTTTAATATTATTTTCCCTGGACTAGATGCTTGGCGTAAATTTTTAGGATTTCCATCGTTTCGCAATTTGGACAGACATTAATTTCTTCTCTAGAATTTGCATTATCGTACTCCTGCTCGCATTTCGGGCAGATAGGGCATTTCTGATCGTCACTCATTACACATTCCCACTTTCTTATTTCATTAAATAACTGTACATGTAATCCATGAATCATGATTTATAATAGGAAGTTTTTTGTACCTCTAACTATAGTATGCATCAATAAGTGATTCACACCCACAACAATGAAGGGAAAAACTATAACAGCGGCAAGATTGTAGTTATCACCTCCGTCAATCTCTCGTCAATTTTAATGCCAAGCTCCTGTTCAAAACGCTTTTTGAACCGATAATAAAGATTGACCGCTTTACTTCGCATCCCCTGGGACATAAACAGCCTCAACAATTCCAGACAGATAGTTTCGTTATACGGTTCCAGGGCCAGGGCGAGTCTGAGAATTTCTTCGGCATGGCTCAGCTCTCCCTCTTGGATATAGATCAGGCCAAGTTTCAGACAGGCATCTTCAAAGATTACCTTGCACCTTTCCCGCTCCAGAAATACCAAATCCCCGTAATCACTGCCCTCCAGCAGCTCGCCTCGGTAGAGAGAGACCATTTGCTGCAATAGTTCCAACCTTTTGCAGGTTTCATCCGGGTTGTTTTTTGCCGGGCCGGTCAGCTCCCGGTTCAGGCGCAGAAACTCGACAATATCCAGCTCCAGGATATCGTTATTTATAATTTGCAAGCCCGTAAGGGTTTCATGGATAAAGGCATTATTTCCGGAAACCCTTACGTTGTATTTGGCCAGGGTTTTTCTGAGCTGATACAAGGCTGTGCGCAGGGATACCATGGCGGATTTGCCGTCCGACTCGGGCCAGAAGATATCCAGCAGGGTCTCCTTCGATACCGTCTTGCCGCTGTGTAAGAGCAGGTATTCCAGCAAGCCCTTTACTTTTTTGGTCTTCCATTCGGAGTCCGGGATCTTGACGCCGTTTACCGCAATTTCCGGTTTGCCGAAAAGGGCAGCTTTGACAAGATAAAGACCTTCCTTCTGATCGGGCTTGTATTGGGATACAAAATCATTGACAAAGGCCGTAATCCGGCTTTCGTCAATGATTTTTATTTTTTCTGCCAGGTACTTGACCGTAGAGCCGTCGTAGAACCTCCCCAACAGTTCCTCGGCAAAGCCGGTGCCATAGCCGTAGCGCAGGCAGCGCAGGGTCATTTCGGTGAGGGTGGGGATATGGATATCCCAGAACATAAAATACCTGTTCTTTGCGGCCAGTTCCATAGCCTGCTTCAGATAACCATGTCCCTTTTCCTTGTCCCCGTTTCCGAAGTACAGCCCGGCAAGGTGGAAAAAAGAGCCGCAGAGCACCTGATAGGCTTTTTTCGCTTTGGCCGAACGGACGGCTGAGAGCAGGCTGCGCTCTGCCAGCTGAAAATCCCCCGACCTTCCGGCAATGGCTCCGAGGATGCAGAGCGATGTCTCGCAGACCATCATACCGGGCCTGGCTTTCCTGATCACGGCCATGTCCCGGCGGGCTTCCCCGAGATCCGGGCCGGCACCGCCCGGCCGGATGGACCAAAGGCTCCGGAGGAGCCTGCAGGCTGCGGCCATGACTTTATTGTTCATCCGGCGGTAGTGAAAAACGGCGTAATCCAGCATCTCGATACAGGTTTCCCTATCAAAGGATAAGTACCGTTCAAAGGCGGCCAAGCGCCTCCCGTTAGCCGACAGGTAGTCATAATCGTATTTCTCGCCGATGGCGATGACTTCGGATAGGTGTGAAGGCAGACGATCCTTTTCATTTTTGAGGGATAAGGCGATGGACAGAAAAAGCAGGATAAATCCTCTGGCGGGCTCAACCTTTTTGAAGTGATGCAAGGCCAGCGCAGTTTCCATGCAGCGCTCCGCCTGGTCAAGCTTGCCGAGACAGTGATAAATGATGGAGGAGAGGATTAAATACAGCCATTGGCTGTCTTCCGGCAGAAGGTCATACAAGATGCTTTCGCTTTGGGCCGCCGCTGCAGGAAATCGTTCTTTTGCCATGGATTGCACCATATCAAGGATAGCCAGGGTGTTGTTCAATTCCGGCGAAGGGTTTTCCAGCCGCCAGGAAAGGCCTGTGGTCATTTCCTGCAATCCCTTCATATCGTTGCTGCAGGTTAGGATATAGATGAGAACCGTTGACACATTAAAATACATCTCAGGCTGGTTATCCTGCAGGGACAGCTGCAGCAGCCTTTTGAGGGGTTCCACCATTTCCCCTTGCCTGTTGTTGGGCAAGAGCTGCGCTTTATACATGAGGAGAACCGGATTGTCCCTGATCATATCCTCCGGGAGCAAATCCAGCCAGATCTTCAATTGCCCGGTCTCGCCGATTAAAAACTTATTAAAACCCACTTGGGTCACCATATCCCTGGCCAAAACAGCATTTTCGCATTTGGCCAGGTGTTCGGCGGCACGACCGTAGGCTTCCTGCCTGATATACCAGGCGGCGGTTTTCAGGCGAAGCCCGGCAACCTGCTCACCGGAGCAGCGGCGTTTCAGAATATAGAGCAGAAATTCCCGGAATAAAGAATGGAAACGGTAAACGACGGGATCCCCGTGAATCCTCTGGATGAAGATGCCGAACCCCATGCTTTGGGCCATCAGTTCCTGTATATCGACGATCCCGAATAGTTCCAACGCTTCCAGTTCGGAAAAATCCTGGAGCAGTGCCAGCCGGGCTAGAGCATCCTGAGTAGCGGCTTCGACTGATTTAAACACTTCCAGAGACAAATACCGGAACAGCGTCTCTTCGTGCACCAGCCCGCTCCCCTCAAAAGCGGCGATATCGGAGCCCTTGTTTTGGATAGCCTGGCATAAAATGATGACGCCTGCTATCCAGCCTTCGGTCTTTTTGCGGATAAAATCGGCTGTTTTCTGATCTAAAACGGGCTGTTTCATGTGAAACATATAATCGTTGATTTCAGACGGACTGAAAGCCAAGTCTTCGGCGTCGATCTCCAGTATCTCTTGCTCCAGTCTTTGCTTTTCGGTAAAGACTTTAAAATTTGTCCGGTTTAAGATGAACATGGTACAGGAGGGAGGAAGGTTATCCAGCATAAAGGCTGCGACATCGCATAGTTCCGGGGTTTGGGTCACGTTTTGAAAATCGTCCAGCACCAAATAGGTTCGGGTCTTGGAATGGCTGTGATGAGACCACATTTCCTGGCAGATCATGGCGATGGCATGCTGGGGCTGCAATTCCACATCGGCATATTCCTTCAGGGCTTTCCGGGATTCGGAAAACAAGGCGGCGTCCGAGGGGAATACCGCTTCCGCAAGGTGGGCGATGAACACCGGGAGATTCCTGTCCTCCGGGTCCAAACGGTACCAGCATATCCTGAAAGGCAGGGCAGCCCGCCGGCTGAAATACGAGACGGCCAGGGTTGTTTTCCCGTACCCGGCAGGCGCGCAGACACTGACTACCCTGGAGGAATCCATGGCGGCGTAAAGTTTTTCCAGCCGGTCCGTCAACAAAAAGTTTGCGGGTAAATCCGGCATAATGAGCTTGCTCTTTAACACGGGAATATGATTCATGCCATCGACCTCGTTTATGCATTTTCTCATAAGTGCATTTATGCTATTTCAACCTTATTAACCCATCTTATTTTCTTTATTTTACCATGAATCAAGGTGTAAGCGATAAACATCCTAATAGTTTCATTTCATATTTTTTTCATAGCCGTAGGGTAAGATGGTGTCGGAACGAAAGGGCAGTAAGGGAAAAGAAGCAACGGATCAAAACAAGAACCTGCAAAGCGGGTGAAACAGGAAGGAGAGGAGAAAAAAGATATGAAGAAAGTGCTGATTTTTATCCTGACCGTTGCATTGGCCGCTTCCCTTGCCGGCTGCAAAAGCCCGGCGGAAGCGGCGACGGAAAAGGCCGCCGAGAAGATCTTTGAAAATACCACCGGATCGAAATTGGACATCGAAGGCGATAAAGTGAGCGTTACGGGAAAAGACGGCAGCCAATTGATCGTTGGGGAAAATAAATGGCCCACGGATAAGGTGGGCAGGGAAATCCCCGCCATGGCCTGCGGAAGGGTAGCTTACGTCTACAATGATGATAAGTCCTGCAACATCATCCTCCAGGAGGTGAGGGAGAATGACGTGGAAGATTATCTCGCCGTGATCCGGGCTGCGGGTTTTTCCGGTGACAAAGCGGCATACAGCGACGATATCAACAGCATTTATCTGGCCGATAACGGCCAGGGTATCAACATCCAGCTCGGCTATAACCATGAAGAAGAGCAGTTAAGCCTTACCGCGATCAAAACGCAACAATAAATTTCTCGAAAGCCAAATTTTAAGTTGTTAGAGGTGGGAAAACAATGAAATTAAAAAGGAAGGAATCTGTGAGGATCGCCATAATGCTGGCGGGACCGGCGTGATGACCCAGGTTTTGGCCAGGGATGAAGAGGGGAAGTGGCTGCTCAATGAAGTGCAATTGATCTCCCTTGCCAAAATCATAGTGTCAAATATGTAAGCTGTGGGTCTGGGCTTTAACTGAACCCATGGAAAATATGCCTCTCCTTTGGCAGAGGAGGTACAGAAAGCCGTTGGGTGCATTAGAAGCCGAAAAATAGGATAAGTGGAGGAAGACAGGAACAAAGAAAGGAGCATTATTGTGATAAGTTATTCAAGAAAAAGCAAGGGACTTGCCCTTGTTCTGGCTCTGGCCATGCTGCTGGCGCTGTGGCCGGGAGCGGCCTTGGCGGCGGAGCCGACGATTACCGGTGCCGGGATGGAAGAGACAGGCATTGACGGCGAGGAAATTTTCTACTTTTCTTTACTTGAGGATGGCATCGCTTCCTCGACAGTAATCGATATAGCCATGAAGACTCAGCCAACGGATCTGGAGTATACCTCCGGGCAGAGTCTGGACTTAAGCGGCCTGGTGGTGACCCTGACCTATGACGACGAGTCAACCTTAGAAGTAGGCTATGAGGATTTCAGCTACATGGACATCAGCACCAATCCGGCCCATGGGACCGTGCTGTTGGTGGCGGACCACCACAATCAGCCGGTGGAGGTAAGCTGCAACGGACAGACGGCCTACACGGATAACCTGACGGTGACAGAACCGGCAGACCTGCAGGTAACCGGCATAACCGTTAAAACCCAACCGACTGATCTAACCTACACCGCCGGGCAGAGTCTGGACTTAAGCGGCCTGGTGGTGACCCTGACCTATGATGACGAGTCAACCTTAGAAGTAGGCTATGAGGATTTCAGCTACATGGATATCACTGCCAATCCAGCCCAGGGGACCGTGCTGTCGGTGGTGGGCCACCACAATCAGCCGGTGGAGGTAAGCTGCAACGGACAGACGGCCTTCACGGATAACCTGACGGTGACAGCATCGACAGGCCGGCAGGTAACCGGCATAACCGTTAAAACCCAACCGGCCGATCTAACCTACACTGCCGGGCAGAGTTTGGACTTAAGCGGTCTGGTGGTGACTCTGACCTATAACGACGAGTCAACCTTAGAAGTAGGCTATGAGGATTTCAGCTACATGGATATTACCGCTAATCCGGCTCAGGGGACCGCACTTTCGGTGGCGGGTCACCACAATCAGCCGGTGGAGATAAGCTGCAACGGACGGACCGCTTATACCAATAATCTGGCGGTAACAGCTTCCGGTGGCGGAGGTGGCCGAGGAAATGACGGCGGTTCGAGCGGCACAAATAATACTTCGGCTGGATATGTTCCCAATCCATCCATCGCGACTGGGGGCGACCAGGTTACGGTTGACCTGGCTCCCAACGCCACCAGAGTTTCCCCGACCCAAACCAATAACCTGATCAAGGCCAACCAGGAGAGCGCGGTGGTCATCCAGGGCGATCAATATACCATTACCTTTGCCCAAGGAACCATGCAGGCGGTGCCCGGACAGACAGAGTACGATTTCGGACTTCAGATGAACGCCGGACCTAATTACGGCGCAATTGCGGACCTGGCGGAGGGCAGCCTGACCCTCGTAGTCAGCTATAACCACAGTGGCCCCCTGCCTGCGGAAGCAGCCATCACCTTTAATGTGGGAACTTCCTATGAGGGCCAAACCCTTTACTACTATTACTATAATGAAGCCAACGGGCAGCTGGAATACGTTCAGTCCGCGGTGGTGGGAACGGACGGGACGGTCACAATTCGCCAGTCCCGCTGCTCAGACTATGTCTTCACCGAGGGGAGATTAACAGGTGAAAACGTAATAGGGCAGTCCACCCGCATCTTCGGCGAGGATCGTTACCAGACGGCGATAAAGATCAGCAAAGCCTATTTCGGCAAAGGGGCGGACACCGTTGTTCTGACCCGGGGGGATAGCTCTGTGGACGCCTTGCCGGCCGTGCCGCTGGCCAAACAGTACAATGCTCCCCTTCTTCTCACTCCGCCCGGCAATCTCCCGGAAGAAGTTCTGAATGAAATCAAAGAGCTGGGCGCAAAAAAAGTTATCATTATCGGTGGACCAGGGGCTGTGAAACCGGAAGTTGAGAATACCCTGAAAGCCGACGGCCTTGAAGTGGAACGGATTTATGGCCGGACTCACTATGACACGGCTTATGTGATCGCCGGAAAGCTGGAAGGTAAAACCGGCCAGGCCGTGCTGGTCAATGGGGACAAATACAGAACGACCTTCCCAGATACTCTTTCCATTTCTTCCTGG
This sequence comes from Desulfosporosinus youngiae DSM 17734, assembly GCF_000244895.1. Lineage (NCBI taxonomy): Bacteria > Bacillati > Bacillota > Clostridia > Eubacteriales > Desulfitobacteriaceae > Desulfosporosinus > Desulfosporosinus youngiae. The sequence continues at coordinate 3,600,306 of NZ_CM001441.1, read as the reverse complement.
GCCGGCTATCACGGAGTGCCTATTCTCTACGCGGATAGTACCGCGGATCGGCTGCCGGAAGAAACAGCAAAGGCTTTGGCCGAACTGAAGGTCACGCGGACCATTCTGGTTGGAGGGCCGGCGGTGGTCCCCAACCGGCTGGAGTCCCTGGTGCCTGACCCCCAACGGTATGGGGGAGCGGACTGCTATGCCACTAATGCAGAAGTATTGCAAGCACTGCAGCCCAATCCGGAGAAAGTATATGCTGCCACAGGCAAGGACTTTGCCGATGCCCTGGCGGGCGCGGCAGTAGCGGCTCAAACTAACGCCTGGCTGATCCTGACGGGGGAGGCCGGAAAAGGCCAGAATCCCAGGGGTTTGACGGCTGAACAGGAGCAATTGCTTAAATCAGCGAAAGGAAACGTCAGGGAGGTCAGCGTTTTTGGCGGCCCGGCGGTGGTTTCCGAGACCACCTGGGAGGCGGTCAGGACGCTGCTGGAATTGGATTGAAAGAGAAAAGACGCAGTTAAGGAAACGACGAATAGAGAGCTTAAACTAAATTCGGCTGAAAAAGATCCGGGCAAAAACAGAGTCAGACAGCTTATTCTGCTGTCTGACTCGTCAACATATCCACGGTTCATATGGTTAAGAAAAGCGATATTTTAATATTTACGCAGCACAGTCTTATGAGCTGCATATTCTCCCAATACCGCTCCGCCGATAATCAGGACAGCACCAAGGATTTGAATAGCCTGCATCGTCTCCTGCAAAAGCAGGACAGAAAAGATAACAGCCGACAGCGGTTCCAAGTAGCCGCAGATTGCCACTGTCTGCACCGGCAAATGACCAATCGAAGAAAAATAGAAATAGCAGCCGATACCTGTGTTGAGAAGACCGAGAATCAAAATTGACACCCAATCCCTGCTCGCCACCGTTAATACAAACCCCTGCTTTAATCCAACAAATGTCGCAACGGTCAAAAAGCTGATGAAAAGTTGAAGCATAGAGTTTTCCAAGCCTGTGATATTCTTAGCCTTCTTATTAAAAATTACCATAAATGCATACATTACAGCAGACATTCCCCCGCAGAACAATCCCCATCCGGTTTTGTCCCCCTGAAACGCCTGACCATTGACGAGAAATATCCCGCATAAGACCACTATAAATCCTGCCACTTTCGGCGGGGTCAATTTTTCACGGAACAGAAGCGGAGAAAGCACCATTACAATAACCGGTCCGCAGTAGTAAGCCAAAGATGCGATACTGACACCGATTTGTTGATAGGCTTCGTAGAGAAATACCCAACTTGCGCCCATCGCTATGCCGGATATGGCCAGAAATAAGAATTGCCGCTTGTGTTGCCAAAACGTCAGTTTTCCTCTCGTCAGCATAAAAATCGCAATCAACAAAAGACTGCCAATCAGCGTCCGCAGCAATACGATTTCATAACTGGTAAGCGAAATGTGGCTGGCTACGATTCCGTTGGAACCAAATAGCAACAGCGCAAGAAGGTACTTCAAATATGTATATTTCATAAGCATACTCTTTTTCTTGAACTATTTGTGAATATAGTGTACCATATCTCCATCAATCACAAAAACGAATATTTAGCATAGATAAGATGATTAAAACAGATACTAAGAGGGTGGCGCTGTATGGATATGAACATTCAAAAATATATGGCGTTTATCAAAACCGTTGAGTATGGCAGTTTTACAAAGGCCGCCGAAGCGTTGTCTTATTCACAATCCGGCATCAGCCGCATGATTAACGATTTGGAAAAGGAATGGAGAGTATCTCTATTGGAACGCGGACGTGCCGGGGTGCGCCTGACCTCCGATGGTTTGAAGCTGCTGCCCTACGCCCAAAGCGTCTGTAGTGAATATCAGAAGCTGCAAATGCAAGTAGACGAACTAAACGGGCTGCAATCCGGTCTGATTCGCATCGGCACCTTCTCCAGTGTGGCAACACACTGGCTGCCGAACATCATCAAAGAATTTCAAAAGGTTTACCCAAACATCGACTATGAATTGCTTTTAGGCGATTATACGGAAATTGAAGATTGGATTTTGGAGGGGCGTGTGGATTGCGGTTTCCTGCGGTTGCCTACCCACCCGGATTTAGAAACCATTTTTTTAGAACAGGATAAGTTGCTGGTCATTTTACCGGAGAACCATCTTTTGGCGAATTGTGAACGATTCCCGGTTACAGCCCTGTGCAACGACCCGTTTATGCTGCTGGAAAAGGGTGCGAAGGCTGAAGTCTCAGAGATTTTTGAGCGCTGCAATGTAACCCCAAAGGTACATTTCACCACTTGGGACGATTACGCCATTATGTCTATGGTAGAAAGTGGTCTGGGCATTAGCATACTGCCGCAGCTTATCTTAAAGCGAGTCCCTTATCGCATTGTGGCAAAAGAACTGGATACACCCGCTTATCGCCAGATCGGTCTTGCTCTGCGGGATAAAAAAACCGCATCCTTAGCTGTCAAACGGTTTATGGATTATTTACAATATCGATAAAGAGACGTACCTGCTTTACCCCCCTTGTGCGGCAGTCTCAATGGCAGCCTTTTCATTAGAGCAATTCCATTTTCGTGTCTGTTGCTGAAGGAGATGGCCAAAATAAAAAAGCAACTATAAAACAGATGGGAGAATTAAAGATGGGGAATACCGATATCTTTGATAGGATGGCTGATAGATATGACACCTTGGAAAGAATTCAAATGGCCAAGTTAATGTCAGATGCTATTCGTGAATACTCGGTCGACGCTGATCATAAGAGTGCTATTGATTTTGGATGTGGAACCGGTCTTGTTGGAATGAACTTGTTAAAGGATTTCAAGTCTATGCTTTTTTTGGATACATCTCAGAATATGATTGATCAGATAAAACAAAAGATTATTGACTTTAATCTTCAAAATGTAGATACCTTATGTTTCGATTTCGAAAAAGAAAGTTTATTGGATTTACAGGCAGATTATATTTTTATGGCTCAGGTTTTGCTGCATATTAATGATGTGGAGTTAATTTTATCGAGATTATATGATGTTTTAAATGCAGGAGGGCATTTAATAATCGTCGATTTTAATAAAAATGAAGAAGTAGTCTCAGATATGGTTCATAACGGCTTTGATCAGGCAGAACTTAGGGAGCTTATGACTAAAATAGGATTTAAAGAAATTCAATCCAAGACTTTTTATACTGGAAGTAAACTATTCATGAATCATGATGCATCATTATTTATACTTAATTCACAGAAATAAGTTTTAAGACGGACAAGTCCAGTCTTTTGGCTTGGACTTGTCCGTACTCATTGGCGCTGCTTGGTTGAATCTTGAACTGATGAAAAATGCTTTTGAACTTGGTTATTCCCGTGGACGAGTGGTTCACGGGATTTTTTCTTATGAGGATAATGCTTGCTCAATTTCCCCGGAGATGGGGCTCACGCATAACAAAATACATAATATCACATAATAAGGTGTCTAATCCAAATTAGGAAGTGTTAAGCTATGTTCTTTCGCAAGAAAGATGAGAAAAAATTAACCCCAGACCTTGAGGCAAACATCAAACTATTCAAAGACATTTTTACGAATGATGATACGTTGATTGTCAGGAAGTTTCAGAATAAGTATTTAAAGGCTGCAGCCTGCTGCGTTATCTACATTGATGGCATGGTCAATACTGAAGTGATCCATGAGAATATTATTCAGCCTATTTTGGGCGGGAATTTAAAGGAAGAGATTTCGAACGGCAACCTGCTGGAAGAATTACAGTATAAAGTGATCCCCTCCAGTGATGTCAAAGAATCCGCCGATATTTACGATCTGGTGGGTTCCGCAATCAATGGGGATACTGTTTTATTGGTGGAGGGTTACAAGAAGGCCCTGATTGTCAGCAGCAAAGGCTGGCAGACCAGGCCCATCGATGAACCGCTGGCTGAGCGGGTCGTGCGCGGACCGAGAGAAGGTTTCGTCGAGTCTTTAATCACAAACCTGTCTTTAATCCGCCGGAAAATCAAAAATCCAAATTTGAAGTTTCAGTTTAAAGAATTAGGCTTGACCACCAAGACCAAAATTTGCATTTGCTATGTTGAAGGGTTGGCCTCCGAAAAAGTTCTTCAGGAATTGATGCACCGGCTGGATAAGATCAAAATTGATGGAATTCTGGATTCCGGCTATATCCAGGAACTCATCAAAGATGCTCCCTTGTCGCTTTTGGAAACTGTAGCTTCCACTGAACGTCCGGATAATGTGGCCGGAAAACTGCTGGAAGGAAGGATTGCAGTTGTCGTTGACGGAAGCCCCTTTGTGCTTACCCTGCCGTTTTTGTTTGTTGAATATTTTCATGCCGATGAAGATTACTATAACGAATCCCTGTTTGCGTCGGTCAGCAGGAGCTTTAGGATGATTGGTATGTTTTTAGCAATTCTTCTCCCGGCAATTTATGTATCCCTGACAACCTTTCACCAGGAGATGATCCCGACACCCCTTTTATTAAGTATTACAGCTGCCAGGCAAGGCACGCCTTTTCCGACCATCGTGGAAGCTGTGATCATGGGTTTTTTGTTCGAAATACTGAGGGAAACCGGGACGAGAATGCCTGCGCCAATCGGACAGACCGTAGTTATTGTGGGGGCATTGATCCTGGGGGAAGCAGCAATTGAATCAAGATTTATCAGCGCCCCCATGGTTATCGTCAGCGGCTTGACCGGAATTACGGCGCTCTTGACCGTAAAGTTTAAAAGCTTTCCTATAATTCTCAGGATGGTATTTTTACTTCTGGCCTTTCTTATGGGTTTGTACGGAGTTATCTTCGGTTTGATCGGACTGGTTATATATTTTATGGGGATGCGCTCTTATGGCGTCCCCTATCTGCTGGGGACTACTTCCTTTGATGAGGCTAACATCAAAGATACGGTTATCAGAGTACCCTGGCGGCAAGTGTATTTTCGCCCCAGGGTCTCGGTCGCGGAGAATCATGACGCAGATCATAGAAAACAGAGGTAAGCAGATCCATGAAACATAGGTGTAAAATTCTATTTTTGATCTTGATTTTAACTAATGCCCTGCTTTTAGCGGGTTGCTGGAACTACCGGGAGATCGATATGCTGAGGGTTGTGGCAGGGCTGGCCATCGACAAAAGCGAGACCGGTGATCAATATCTGTTAACCGTCGAAACCGTAGATATTAAGGGTGGCAGAGAAGCAAACATGGTTTCCAATACTATTACCGTGGCAGGCGATACGCTGTCTGACGCCAAAAAGAATATGGATTCTATTTCCGGGAAAGAATTGTATGTTGCTCATGCCAGGGTCGCTATTTTAAGCCAAGATGTAGCGAAAGAGGGGGCAGTAAAAGTTATTGATTGGTTAGCCAGGAATGTGGAGCTCAGGGAGGATATTGAAGTTCTGGTATCCAAGGAAAGCACTGCCCAAGAAATACTGGAAACCGGAAGCAAAACGGATCAAATCATTTCCTTTGAACTGGATAAGGTGTTGAAAAATGAAAAAAGGATAGCCAATGCCCCGGAGAAAGAGTTATGGAAGTTGATCAGCGAGTTAGGCGGAGACGGGATTTCGGCGGTCCTTCCGGTGGTGTCGCTTAAGAAAGTAAATAGCAGAACCTTGCCTTCGGTGATGGGAACGGCTGTATTTAAAAAAGATAAGCTGGTTGGCTTATTAAATGACGATGACACGAAAGATTTGCTTTTTATTCAAAACAAGGTGTTTGGCGGGTCACTGGTCCAGAATGGGGACGGTGCAAACAGCCCAAAAGTTTCGTTAAAAATATTCGATAATACGACGAAGCTAAAACCTGTTGAGAAGGATGGCAATGTGGAAATCACCATCGATATTAAAACTACGGTTGCCCTGGATGAGATCGAAGGCACGGAAAACTATATCGATGAACCCGGGAGACTTAGGCTGGAGCAAAGTGCCGAAGAGACTATGAGAAAGAGTATTGAAAATGTAGTCAAAGCAGTACAAACGAAATACAACAGCGATATCTTCGGGTTTGGAGCTAAAGTTAAAGAGGATATGCCAGGTACCTGGAAAAAAGTCGGGACAATGTGGGACGATAAATTTAAGGATGTGAAGGTTTCCGTCTATCCGGAAATTACCATCAAAAACAGTTCCACATTCTCTCAACCCCTGAGAATTGGAGATTAAGATATGGTTGCTATAGTCATTTTGGCCTACGCAGTGATTATCTACTTGGACTTGATTCCTTTATACAGGAAAAAGCATTGGCGGGATTTTGGGGTGAATATGGCCCTTACCCTGTTTACCTTGGGGATCGCCCTCTTAATCAGCTTTGATGTGTCCATACCCAGCCCGGCCTATCCAATCAAGAATTTAATAACTTTAATCATTGGGAAGCAGGTTAGTTATGAATAAGGAAATGATTACCCATAAACAAGGGGTTTACCTGTTAATCTTGTTTATGATCGGCAGCAATCTGTTTATGGGATTGGCCCCAGGGGCCAAGAGTGATGCCTGGATTGCCGTTATTGTTGGAATGACTATGGCGGTGCCCATGATCTTTATCTACGCCAGGCTGCTCTCGCTTTTTAAAGGAATGGATATATTTGATATTCTGAAAATGGTTTTTGGCAATGTTTTAGGAAAAATAGCAGCGCTGGTGTATATTTGGTATCCGCTGCATCTGGGAGCAATGGTTATCAGAAATCTTGGCGAATTCATGAACACGGTGGCCATACCGGACACGCCAATGCTTTTGCCCATGCTGTTTGTTGGTTTCTTATGTATTTGGGTGGTCATGGCAGGAGTGGAGCTTCTGGGGCGCTGCAGCAAGGTTTTCTTCCCAATCGTTATTATTATCATGTTGATAACGACCTTGCTTGTCATTCCATATTTGAATTTTGCCTATCTCAAACCGGTAATGTATGACGGGATTTCTCCTGTCCTAAACAGTGGTTTTAATATTTTTTCCTTTCCCCTTGCGGAAACGGTACTTTTCCTGGCTGTTTTTTCCGCTTTGAAGACCGATAAGTCAATTTACAGGGTTTATTTTTCGGGACTGTTTATCTTCGGGGCAATTGGTGTTCTGCTTACCCTAAGGAATCTGCTGGTTCTAGGCGGTGATATTGTGGGCGAGATTTATTTTCCCCTTTATGTTGAAGTAGGCCGGATAAGTATTGGTGAGTTTATCCAGAGAATTGAAGTTTCTGTTGCTACCACATTTATAATTACTGCATTTATAAAAGTGAGTGTATGTTTGTATGTCACCTGTATAGGAATCAGCAAGTTATTTGGGCTGAAAAGTTACAGGTCAGTTGTGGTTCAGACCGGTCTTTTAATGGTTTTCTTTGCCTATATCATTTATGAAAATATTATGGACATGGTCTTTTTTGCTTCGCTATATCCTTATTATGCCCTTCCGTTTCAGGTGATTTTACCTGTAATCCTCCTTGTTATTGCTGAAATAAGAGTAAGAACGGGGCAATTGCAAACAGGAAGAAGATATTGAACCTGGAAGTGATAGATTTGGTTGTGATTGCCTTTTTTATGGCAATGGCTCCGGGATCGTAGATGTCTGTATCTCTCATGGGGTGGAAGTTTTTTGCAAAAGGCTTTTTTGAATATCAGAAGGAATTCCTGTAACAAACGAAATGGAGGTTTGAAAAAGAATAGCACCTCTACAGCTTAGAAAAAATATTTGCCCCAGCAGTATAGTATTTGCAGATTATGCATACTATGTATTGACAATGTAAACGAATATGCGCACAATGTTAGTGCGGAAAGGGGGCGTTACTATGGCAACAACGAGCATTACTATTCGCATGGATGAAAACCTAAAAAAGCAAGCGGAAATACTTTTTGAATCCATGGGCTTGAATATGACCACAGCCTTTACTATTTTCACAAAGGCGGTTGTTCGGCAGGGGAAAATACCTTTCGAAATCACCGCCGACCCGTTTTACGGAGAAGCAAACCAAGCGCGGTTAATGAAGTCTATCGTCCAGCTTGAGGCCGGTAAAGGTACGGCGCATGAGTTGATAGAGACAGACGATGAATAAGATATGGACTGATGAAGCATGGGAAGACTACCTTTATTGGCAAACGCAGGACAAAAAGACGTTGAAGCGGATTAACCAGCTAATACAGGACATTGACCGCAACGGCAACAACGGTATAGGAAAGCCGGAAGCTCTGTCCTACAGCCTTGCGGGTTTTTGGAGCCGGAGGATTGACGAAACAAACCGGCTTGTATATCGCATCAAAGGCGGACAATTAGAAATAGCCTAATGCCGCAACCATTACGGTGACAAATAGCCGGTTTTTCAGCTGGTTTTTTATTGGGAAGAATCCCTGCCTGAACAGCGCCCTTGACGTAGATTTCGCTCAGGGAACCGCAGGGAGAGAAGGGCTGAAAAGGGTCAGTCCCGGCGTCTATGTAGGGCAGAGCAACTATACCTTTTTCAGTGAGAGTTTCCCTTGATTTTCATTGTCTCAATATCCATATCGAGAATGAATTGCGCCCGTTCCTCTTTTGGGACACCTAAAAGCAGGACAGCTTGTCTCCTCAAATTCGGATTCGAATCCGAATTTGAGGAGACAAGCTGTCCTGCTCCGTACTCTATGAAGATACGCATCAGTTTATTGTGGCCCTGCTCTCGGAGAAATCCACCGGCTCTTCCAGCCACTTGCTCCATTCTCCATGCTCGGCACAACTTGTCGTTTTGTGAAGATTCCTGGATCCTACGCGAAACGACAAAAAATTACAGTCCGTTAGCATGTTTCGCTGAGTATGGATATTGGATAAATGAACCTTGATAGCTGGCACCTGAACACTGATTATAGCATCCTGAACAGCATAGCTGTGATGAGTCCATGTGCCAGGATTAATAATTAAAAAGTAATCCGGCCCCATACTATAAATCCACTGAATTAACTCTCCTCCGAAGTTGGTCTGCTCTACCCGGATCGGAATTCCCGCAAAGCCTCAAATCCTTGCGACTCAAGGGCTAGAGGCTCTAGTGAACAAATCAACGTGTGTCTACGTTTTTGAACCCAGGGTCTTAATCTCGTTCCTTCTGTGTATCTCTGACTGCAGATGGTGAAGTATATAGTTTGTTTTGGCTATTCAAAAAGGCCATGGTTTCGCCCGCCTGGAACGAAAGCCATGGCCTTTGGGGTTACAAGCCAACTTAACTTCTGCTAGGAAGTCCTCTCTCTATTGTGAATAAGCTTATCATCAAGAAAATAGCAATCAATTCACCAACTTAACAAATGGTGAACAAGTTTAATAGTATATGTAAAATGCCAATATTTTGCTGAAGTTTTGCACTTATCAAAACACCTGAAAATCTCAGTTAAAAAAGTAATAAAAAAACTAAAAAAATCAAATAAAATGGAGCGTTGGCATGGGGAAACTCGTCAAAGTAAATTGGAAACATGCTCCAAAATTATGGTTATTCGATCAGGCGTTTAGAGGAGTGCAAAACTTTAGGTAATAAATTTATAAATATGAGGAGAATTTTCTATGTTCGAATTAACTACCGGATTGATTGAAAATCCCCCTGTTGGCGGCTTACGACCAACTGTGATATTTACAATAAAAATATCTAATGATGATTCAGCACCAGTCGAGGTTTCAATAATGGGGTATTTCGTGACAGGGGTAACAAAGACTATGTATGTCTTGGAAAACTTTGTTTTAGGAGTTGGAGAAGTCACGGAAAGAAACTATTTTGCAAATTTAAATGTATTTGAGTTTCAGTTTATTACAAACTCAGATGCAGTAGAAATATCTGCCTGGGGTAAAGATGTAGATGGGAGGTTGGTGGCAGCACATCGTGTGTTACCAGCGGAGTTAGATCGAATCGGCTCTGAAAGTATAACGGGAGCGACAGGTGCGACAGGCGACGCGGGAGCTACGGGAGCGACAGGTGCGACAGGCGACGCGGAGCTACGGGAGCGACAGGTGCGACAGGCGACGCGGGAGCTACGGGAGCGACAGGTGCGACAGGCGACGCGGGAGCTACGGGAGCGACAGGTGCGACAGGCGACGCGGGAGCTACGGGAGCGACAGGTGCGACAGGCGACGCGGGAGCTACGGGAGCGACAGGTGCGACAGGCGACGCGGGAGCTACAGGAGCCACAGGTGCAACAGGTGACGTGGGAGCTACAGGAGCCACGGGGGCAACAGGCGATGTCGGAGCTACGGGAGCGACAGGTGCAACAGGCGATGCCGGGGCTACGGGAGCAACAGGTGCAACAGGTGATGCTGGAGCTACAGGAGCAACAGGTGCAACAGGTGATGCTGGAGCTACGGGAGCGACAGGTGCAACAGGCGATGCAGGAGCTACAGGAGCCACAGGTGCAACAGGTGATACCGGAGCTACAGGAGCCACAGGTGCAACAGGCGATGTCGGAGCTACAGGAACCACGGGTGCGACAGGTGATGCCGGAGCTACGGGAGGCACAGGTGCGACAGGTGATGCCGGAGCTACGGGAGGCACAGGTGCAACAGGTGATGTCGGAGTTACGGGAGGCACAGGTGCAACAGGCGATGCAGGAGCTACAGGAGCCACAGGTGCAACAGGTGATACCGGAGCTACAGGAGCCACAGGTGCAACAGGCGATGTCGGAGCTACAGGAACCACGGGTGCGACAGGTGATGCCGGAGCTACGGGAGGCGCAGGTGCGACAGGTGATGCCGGAGCTACGGGAGGCACAGGTGCAACAGGTGATGTCGGAGCTACGGGAGCGACAGGTGCAACAGGCGATGCAGGAGCTACGGGAACCACGGGGGCGACAGGTGACGCTGGAGCTACAGGTGCTACAGGGGTAACAGGTGACTCCGGAGCTACGGGAGCCACAGGGGCGATGGGTGACACAGGATCGACGGGAGCGACAGGTGCAACAGGTGACGCAGGAGCTACGGGAGCGACAGGTGCAACAGGCGATGCAGGAGCTACAGGAGCCACAGGTGCAACAGGTGATGCAGGAGCTACAGGAGCCACAGGTGCAACAGGTGATGCTGGAGCTACGGGAGCGACAGGTGCAACAGGCGATGCAGGAGCTACAGGAGCCACAGGTGCAACAGGTGATGCAGGAGCTACAGGAGCCACAGGTGCAACAGGCGATGTCGGAGCTACAGGAACCACGGGTGCGACAGGAGATGCCGGAGCTACAGGAACCACAGGGGCAACAGGCGATGTCGGAGCTACGGGAGCCACAGGTGCAACAGGTGATGCAGGAGCTACAGGAGCCACGGGTGCGACAGGTGATGCAGGAGCTACAGGAGTCACAGGTGCAACAGGCTATGTAGGAGCTACGGGAGCGACAGGTGCAACAGGCGATGCCGGAGCTACGGGAGCGACAGGTGCAACAGGTGATGTCGGAGCTACAGGTTCCACAGGAACTGCAGTTGGTGCCAGTTCTGCTTTTGCTGCAAATACTACAGGTACCTCGTATGTAGTTACTGTTATTACACCAGCTACGATTACTTTCCCCAGTGCGCAGAACCTGGGAACGGGTATTACAATAAACGGGTCAAATACCATTTTTACGCTGGCTAATGCGGGCAGATATTATATTTCTTACGCGGCAAATACCACTTTAGCTTTACTGGTAGGAACCCGGTTGGTTGTAAATGGCAGCAACGTTGCAGCGGCAACCATATTACCCTTGATATCGACGGCCAGTTATTATGCGGATATTATTATAACGGCTACAGCAAATACTACTATCTCTGTAGAGTTTTTTGGAGTAGCAGCTACAGCGATTCTCTTAACGGGTTCTGCCGGAGCAACTATAAACATTATAAGGTTATCATAAACTAGAATCGTTAAGAAATCATAGAGAATCGGGAAAGGTAACAAGGAATTATGTTGGAACCTTTCCCTCTTTATAATCGTATATGATTTTTTAAAGTGCTCGGAATGTTCCGCACCTGATTCAAGGGGCTGTCGCAGTAACACAGCCAGCAAAAGGAGAGAAGACGTCGACTGGCAGTGCCGGAAGCCGTCTTTTCTCCTTTTGCAGAACTAAGTATATTGGTTTGCCACTGTCTTCTGGAGGCCCTCATTCTCCTGCAGGGTCCGGTCTTTTCCCTGCCGGGTCTGCGTTCGTTCATTGATCACTTGCCTGAGTTCCTGATTGTCATTCCCTCAATATCCATATCGAGAATGAATTGCGCCCGTTTCTCTTTTAGGACACCTAAAAGCAGGATAGCTTGTCTCCTCAAATTCGGATTCGAATCCGAATTTGAGGAGACAAGCTATCCTGCCCCGTACTCTATGAAGATACGCATCAGTTTATTGGCCCTGCGCTTGGAGAAATCCACCGGCTCTTCCAGCCACTTGCCCCATTCTCCATGCTCGGCGAAACTTGTCGTTTCGGGAAGGTTTCTGGATTCTACACAAAACGACAAAAAATGACGGACTGTTAGCATGTTTCGCCGAGTAATAGATTGTAAAGCAAAAAATAATTAAGTTATATATTAACATACTCACACATTCATAATATGATATAAGCATGTATTACATAACTGTATAATGTTTAATTTAACTGTTAGAATAGAGTAATTTGTTCGATCAGGTCCAGTCATGATCTCTACTCTAGGCGTATTGCCAGTTGGAGAAAAGCTTGCTTCTACTCGATTTCTGTGAAGGTGAGTTGCTAAGGAGTGAGGAGAATAATACGTAGACTTCCAATAATAATATTGTTGTTGCTATTATTGACATCCTGCAATGTCAATGATAGTTCGATGTATTCTGTAGATAACGATAAAGATACACCAATAGAATTTCATATTAATGATGAAAACATAGGACTTACTTACTTGGATTTTGGTGAAATTTACTTAATGTGTGAATCTTTTTTAGAAGAATTCTATTTTGCTACCACTGGCAGGGAAACAATGAATCTAGAGCCATATATAGATAATGCTAATTTTAAAAGGTACATTTTGCAAAAAATTGAAACAGGATCAAAAGCATCTATTAATAGAGTTAAAAAGTTGAATTTTGGATTAAAGGATATAGAATGGCATTTAAATGAGAGCTATGCATTCATTGATATGATCGCAAGTGTTAAACAAGATATTGGAGGGTTTGGAGAGTTACATCAATTTATTATAAGTAATAGAGAGGGAAAGCTATCAATTTCTGATTGGTATTCTAAAAGTGCAGGTAATGCAAGTTATCTTGATGGGATTGTTAGAGGAGATATTAGCAAGATTGATGACCCTAATATTTGGAATGATAAAGAATGGGTCGATGATATTTTTGTAATTATTGCTGAAAGACAACATTAATTTAAGAGAAAATAGAAATTCGGCGATTTGAGTCTGGTGAATCTGGTGATTAACCAGACTCAAAATCATCGAATTTCTAATCTCATTGATAATTTCAGTAAAAATCTTGCCAAGGATCATGATTGCCGATCTTCTTCCGCGGCCACAAGAGGGGGTATTTAATAGAGAACAATTCCCTTTTTACGGGAATATACTAAACGATTTGTACAGTTTGTACTCTCTCTGGAATTTTCGCTCCTACGGCTCTGAAAGCAATATTAGCTACACCGTGGATTTCGGTTCTCACAAGGTGTTCATGATCTTTAACTTTCAGTTTTACGATGTTAACCTTTCGTAAAGATCGAATCGCTTCCGTATAGCCTTAGTCGCTTCTGGCTTCTTCAAGTAGTTTTTGAAACTTAATTTGGACAACCAAGGCCAGAAAACAAAGCATAATATGACCACAGATTCATTTTTCTGTGCAGTGGAAGATCGACCAAAGATCCAAAGTGTTTTTAAGACCTATTATAAGCGAGAACTTGCAGCTCAATTTGAAATTAACTAAGAAATTCTCAATAAATAAGTATAAACTAAAGATTGAAAAATATCTGAAAAGGTATTATGATAAATATTATCTAAGCCAAAGGCATCTTCCTGCGGCAAAGTGAAAACTATAAATCTTACTGACGCTGAATACAAGTTATGAGGCGAAAGGCAGAGCAAGCTTCATAACTTTTATGAGATTTTTTGCGCCTTTCCGGCGTATTTTTTATTTTTAAAAGTTATTTTTAAATCAGAAGGAGGTATTGTATGGAGACAAGAGTGGCTATTATCGGAATTATTGTTGAGGACATTGACTCTGTGGAAAAATTGAATGGGATTCTACATAATTACGGGCAGTACATTATCGGCAGAATGGGGATTCCCTACCGTGAAAAAGCCATCAGTATCATCAGCCTGGCTGTTGACGCCCCCCAGGATGTTATCAGCGCTCTGTCGGGAAAGCTGGGCAGACTGCCGGGAGTCAGCACCAAAGCGGTCTATTCCAAAGTAACAGGTAAGGGGGAAAATGAGGGATCTCATGAAAAAACTGATCGATAAGCTGCATAAGACAAGGGAATTGGAAGCCGCCGAATTAAAAGAACTCCTGGAAAACCGCTCGCCTCAGCTCTCCGACTATCTTTTTGCCAAAGCGAGAGCGGTACAAGCTGAAAACTACGGCCAAGATGTGTATATCCGGGGTCTGATAGAATTCACGAATTACTGTAAAAACGACTGCTACTATTGCGGTATCCGGAAAAGCAACGCTAAGGCGGAGCGCTACCGTTTAAGCAAGGAGGAAATCCTCGGCTGCTGTGAGGCGGGCTATGAACTGGGTTTTCGCACCTTTGTTCTCCAGGGCGGGGAAGACGGGTACTATACGGAGGAGAGGATGACGGATATTATTCGCTCCATTAAAAGGAATCACCCCGATTGCGCTCTCACCCTTTCCCTTGGCGAAAAAAGCTATGAAACTTACCGGGCTTTTTTTGAAGCGGGAGCGGACCGCTACCTGCTCCGGCATGAAACGGCCAATGGGGAGCATTATGCCAGACTGCACCCTCCGAAAATGCTGCTCAAAAACAGAAAACAGTGTTTGTGGGATTTGAAGGAGATCGGCTATCAGGTGGGCTGCGGCTTTATGGTAGGGTCGCCCTTTCAGACCACGGATTGCCTGGTTGAGGATCTGTTGTTCATCAAAGAACTCAATCCCCACATGGTGGGTATCGGTCCCTTTATTCCTCACCATGACACGCCCCTGGCCCGGGAAAAAGCGGGGGACCTGGAGCTAGTCTTATTTTTAATGGGCCTGATCCGCTTGCTCCTGCCCACAGTGCTACTGCCGGCCACCACCGCCCTGGGCACCATTCATCCTGAAGGGCGGGAACTGGGCATCCGGGCCGGGGGAAATGTGGTCATGCCTAATCTCTCGCCCCGGGATGTCAGGGGAAAATACCTGCTCTATGACAATAAAATCTGCACCGGGGATGAAGCTGCGGAATGCCGGCATTGCCTGGAGGGGCGGATCGAGGGAATCGGCTACAAAATAGCCGTCAGCCGCGGCGACCATAAATCCATCCTCTGAATAACAAATACTGAAGGGGAAGACCTGTCTGACCCGCTAAGAAAGGAATTTTGAATATGTATAATCCAAAATCAGCCCAAGCAGAAGAATTTATAGCCCATGAAGAAGTCCTCAGCACCCTGGAGTACGCGGAAAAGAACAAAAACAATCTGGAACTCATCGACAGGATCATCGCCAAAGCCAAATTGCGCCAGGGGCTTTCCCACCGGGAGGCCGCCGTTCTGCTGGACTGTGAGAACGAGGAAAAAAACCGGGAAATCTACGCTTTGGCGGAGCAGATTAAAAAGGATTTTTACGGGAACCGTATTGTCATGTTTGCCCCCCTCTACCTCTCCAATTACTGTATCAACGGCTGCCTGTACTGTCCCTATCACCTGAAAAATAAGCACATCCCCAGGAAGAAAATGACTCAGGAGGAAATCCGCAGGGAAGTGATAGCCCTCCAGGATATGGGTCATAAACGTCTGGCTCTGGAAGCCGGTGAAGACCCGGTCCACAATCCCATTGAATACATACTGGAGTGCATCGACACCATTTACAGCATAAAACATAAAAACGGGGCCATCCGCCGGGTGAATGTCAATATCGCGGCCACTACGGTGGAAAACTATCAAAAGCTCAGGGACGCCGGGATCGGAACTTATATTTTATTTCAGGAAACCTACCACAAGGAAAGCTATGAACAACTGCATCCCACAGGACCTAAACACAATTATGCCTATCATACGGAAGCCATGGACAGAGCTATGCAGGGAGGCATTGATGACGTGGGCCTGGGGGTATTGTTCGGCCTTGAAGGCTACCGCTACGAATTCGCGGCCCTGCTTATGCATGCCGAGCACCTGGAGGAGGTTTTCGGCGTCGGTCCTCATACCATCAGCGTCCCCAGAATCCGCCAGGCTGACGATATCGACCCCTCCTCCTTTGCCAACGGCATTAATGACGATATCTTTGCCAAGCTGGTAGCCTGTATCCGGGTGGCTGTGCCCTACACCGGCATGATCGTCTCCACCCGGGAAAGCAAGGAATGTCGGGAACGGGTCCTTAAGCTGGGGATTTCTCAAATCAGCGGCGGCTCCAAAACCAGCGTGGGGGGCTATGCCCAGCCGGAAGCGGAAGACGACGATTCCCGGCAGTTTGAGGTCAGCGACACCAGAACCCTGGATGAGGTGGTGAAATGGCTGATGGACTTAGGCTTTATTCCCAGCTTCTGCACCGCCTGCTACAGGGAGGGCCGAACCGGCGACCGCTTTATGAGTCTTTTGAAAAGCGGGCAGATTCAGAACTGCTGCCATCCCAATGCCCTGATGACCCTCAAGGAATATCTGGAGGATTACGCTTCAGAGGCCACCAAAACCACCGGGGAAGTCCTGATCCAAAAGGAAATTCCGGCCATTCCCAAGGACAAGGTCCGGGAGATCGCCCGGGAGAACCTGCTGAAAATAGCGAGTGGCAGCCGGGATTTCCGGTTTTAGGAGGCTGATGAACATGGGATTGAATGAAACACCTTCGGCCAACCGGGTTCACATCGGCTTTTTCGGCAGGAGAAACGCCGGCAAATCCAGCCTGGTCAATGCCGTCACGGGCCAGGACCTGGCTGTGGTTTCCCAGGTCAGGGGCACGACCACGGACCCCGTCTCTAAAGCCATGGAACTTCTGCCCCTGGGTCCGGTCATGATTATCGATACCCCCGGCATTGACGACGAAGGGGACCTGGGGGAGCTGCGGGTCCGGAAAAGCCGTCAGGTCCTTAACAAAACCGATGTGGCGGTGCTGGTTATCGACGCAGTTGCCGGCAAAAGCCGGGAGGATGAAGAACTGCTGGCTCTGTTTGGCAGGAAAAAGATCAATTATGTGGTGGCCTACAATAAAGCGGACCTGATGGGAGAAGAAAAGCCCGGAAATGAGCATGAACTCTGGGTCAGTGCGGTGACGGGCTATAATATAGAAAAACTGAAGGAGAAAATCGGGGCCTTGGCGGTCAGCGAGGAAGCCAAGCTGAAAATTGTGGGAGACCTGCTGAATCCCGGGGATTTTGTGGTGCTGGTTACCCCTATTGACAAGGCGGCCCCCAAGGGCAGGCTGATCCTGCCCCAGCAGCAGACCATCCGGGATATTCTGGAAGCCGACGCCGCGGCCATTGTCGTTAAAGAGTTTGAGCTGCGGGAAACTCTGGCCGGCCTGGGCAAAAAGCCGAAGCTGGTGATTACCGACAGCCAGGTCTTTGCCAAGGTGGCGGCAGACACACCCCAGGATATTTTCCTGACCTCCTTTTCCATTCTTTTCGCCAGGTACAAGGGGACCCTGGAGGCTGCCGTTAAGGGAGCCAAAGCCCTGGACGCCCTGGCAGAGGGGGAGCGGATTCTCATTGCCGAGGGCTGCACCCATCACCGGCAGTGCGACGATATCGGCACGGTGAAGCTGCCCCGCTGGATAAAAAATTACACCCAAAAGCAAGTGGATATCCGGTTCACCTCAGGGACGGAATTCCCCGACGATCTCTCCCCTTACGGGCTGATCGTGCACTGCGGCGGCTGCATGCTCAACGAGCGGGAAATGCATTACCGCCGCCAGTGTGCCGCCGACCAGGGAGTGCCCTTCACCAATTACGGGATTCTCATTGCCTATATGCAGGGAATTTTAAAGCGAAGCATTGCCATGTTCCCGCATATCCTGGCGGAGGTGGAGGATGGCGATGGACAGTGAAGCGGGCAAACTCTACGGCAGCCAAACCGCTCTGGCCCTGGAGAATTTTAAGCTTGAGCATCGAAAAACGAATTTGCAGCTGGTCTATGCCCTTGTCACCGTCAAAAAGGCGGCGGCCCTGACCTATCGGAAGCTGGGGGTGGGCCGGGAGGGAGTGTATGAGGGGATGGTCCGGGCCTGCGACCTGATTCTCCAGGGCAAAGCCGATGACTCCTTCGTAACGGAAGCCCTCCAGGGCGGGGCCGGGACCTCCGCCCATATGAATGTCAATGAAGTGATTGCCAATCTCACCCTCCGGGAGCTGGGCTTTGTGGAGGGCCGTTATGACATTGTCCATCCCCTGGACGATGTGAACCGGGGCCAGTCCACTAACGATGTCTACCCCACAGCCCTGCGCATAGCGGCCATTGAGATGCTGAGAAAGCTCAGCGAAGCCTGTGCCCGGCTCCAGCAGGCCCTCCAGGCCAAAGAGAATGAATTTGACGGGATTGTGAAGCTGGGCCGGACGGAGCTGATGGACGCGGTGCCCATTACCCTGGGTCAGGAATTCGGCGCCTATGCCCAGGCCGTGGCCAGGGACCGCTGGCGTTTGTACAAAGTGGAAGAGAGGCTGCGGCTGGTTAACATGGGCGGAACAGCCGTGGGCAGCGGCAGCAACGCAGAACGGAAATACCGCTTCGGAGTGATTGAAGTCCTCAGGGAATTAACGGGAATCGGCCTGGCCCAGGCCGAGTATCCCATGGATATGACTCAGAACAACGATGTTTTCGTGGAGGTATCGGGGCTGCTCAAGGCTCTGGCCGTGAATCTCATGAAGATAGCCAATGATCTGCGCCTCATGAATTCGGGACCCAGGGGGGGACTGGGGGAAATAACCCTGGCCCCCCTGCAAATGGGCAGCACCATTATGCCCGGCAAGGTAAATCCCGTGCTTCCCGAAATGGTGATGCAGGTGGCCATGAGGGTTATGGCCAACGACGGGGCCATTTCAGCCGCCGCTTCTCACGGGGAATTTGAGCTGAATCCTTTCCTGCCCTTGATTGCCGATTCCCTCCTGGAAAGCCTGGGGCTTTTGCTCAATGCCGCGGAGCTGTTTCGCACCAGGTGCATTGAGCTGATCAAGCCCAATGCCGAAAGGTGCAGGGAGCTTCTGGAGTCATCCTGGGCCTTTGCCGCCGCCTATACTCCCGCCTTAGGCTATGATCAAGTGAGTGAAATTATTGCTAAATCCGGCGGTGATCCCCGGCGGGCTAAGGAAATGCTGGATTTACATAAAGGCGGACCGGGGAAATGATTAAAATCCGGCGGTTTTGAGTCTGGCTAATCTGGATTAGTCAATCTTAAAACCGCCGGATTTTTAAACGGGAATATCGAAAAAACATAGTAATCTGAGGCAATACGAAGGGAAGGCTGTGAATTTACAGGAAGTACAGTTAATTGCCCGGACACATTAATTGAATGGGATTACCTTCAATAACTATTTACTGCGGTCAGTATCTCAAATAGGTAATCCCTACGCCTTAAACAGTTTGAGCATACATATTTTTATGGTAATATACAGAAAAGGCAAAAGGAGCGGAGTGTGTTATGTCATTACCAAATATAATTAAAAAGCATACCTACGCTGACTATTTAACTTGGCCGGAGAACGGGCGTTGGGAGCTTATCAATGGTTTACCTTATGATATGACCCCGGCTCCTTCTACTGAGCACCAAAGAATTTCTCGTGAACTGGTCCTGCAATTCGCCAGATATTTAGCAGGTAAAACCTGCGAAGTTTTCTATTCTCCTTTTGATGTGAGGCTTCCTCTGACTCAAGAAAACGATGAAGAAATTGAAACGGTGGTACAACCCGATTTGGCGATTATTTGTGATCGGAGTAAATTGGACAAAAGAGGGTGTAAAGGTGCGCCCGATTTGATAATAGAAATAATATCGCCGGCAACTGCCAAAAAGGATATGCAGGAAAAATTCTTAGTGTATGAACGCAGCGGTGTAAAAGAATACTGGCTGGTATTTCCCTCGGATAGGGTTATCGATGTATATGCGCTTAATGAGAATAACAAATATGAACGAACCGGACTTTATCAATATCCCGATAAAATCAAGGTTGGAATATTAACTGACTTGGACATTGATTTAGGTTTGGTGTTTTCGAAGGATTAGGAAGAGTCCCATACAGCGCGGTCATCAGCCCGTTCCACTTGGCATGCGGTTCAAAGTGGGACGGGTATTTATCTTGCCAAGTTGATGCGGAAAATATTACTTTTACAGTCAAGTTTCCCATAAATATAAGAAAAACTTAAGAAGTTCATAAGATGCATTGGGGGGGGGCGATTAGGGCAGGAACCGATGGAAGAACCGATCAGGCGCTTCTGGGAGGCCGAAGGAAAGAGAGGGGGTTAACAAAAGGGCTCGTACCAAGAATCTTACGCGCGTAAGATTCTTGGTACGAGCCTGGGAGAAAGATCTCATTGTTAAGCAAACACTGAATTCAAATCGATTTCGAGGTCAGGAAAGATCGATAGTGTTGGTTTATCTTCGTCCGTATACATTTCAGGTCTGCCATATCGGGCGTTCGGTTGCAATAAAAATACGCTTACAATCTTCTGATCCGGTTCTAATATCCAGTATTCTTTAACGCCTGCTTCTTCATACTTGTTAAATTTAAATACTTTGTCTATCTTTGCAGTTGACGGGGACAATATTTCTATTATCAAGTCAGGAGTTCCTTTACAACCCCTTTTATCAAGCTTAGAGCTATCGCAGACAATGGTAATATCCGGTTCAACGACATTTTTAACATCATTATCATTATCTTCAACATCAAGTCTCACGCAGAACGGGGCATGATAAACTTTACAAGATTTACCTTGCAGATAATTTGCAAACTGCCTGTACAGTTCGCCGGAAATTTCTTGATGAATTCTTGAAGGTGCAGATTGCATATAAGCTATACCGTCAAGAACCTCCCATCTTTCGTCCTCATTCCAGGTCAAGTAATCGGCGTATGAATAATTTCGCTCTTGTCGTGGCAATGGCATATTAAACACGCTCCTTATGTATCCATTTGATTATACCATTTTCTGCCGATCAGGAATAGTTTGAAATTTGCGGATGCTTTGGCCTGAAATGCTCATTTTTACGCATGAGCATTCTTTTAACGATTAAAGGAATATGGAGAGCAAAAAATTCAGAAACAGACAGATTTGAAATATAACCAGCTACATCGAAGAATTTGTTCATGGTTCCTAAGCTATACCAAACTCCAGCGAGAAAATTAATGATCATAAGAAAAATAACGATACCCGTAATATTAGTCCAGACAAAACCTCTTTTATTCCTAGTTAAGAACAAATGAATTAGTAAAAATATAATAATTAAGCAAGTTGCTATAATAGAAATCATCGCGAAAGAATCGAACTTCTCAATAGCCCATGTTACAAAGTCGGAATCAAATTCCCGCCTGCTTGCCGTTTTATTTAAACTTGCAATGAAGCGTGGCCGGGTTGTTATTATACCTGCTATCCCCACGAGAGAAAGAACTGATGATAGCAGGATATAACACTTATTCAGCACATTACTTTTTCCGAAACTCATAAGACAATTGCTTATGACAATGATTATTACTACTATTGCAACTGGCGATATAGAGATAGCCATTATGCACCTCAAGCAAAGATTATTGTATTATTATACCATAGCAATATAAATCTTCCCAGATCTGGGGTACGTCCCTCAGTATTCCAGAATTATCGAGATATAGTTGGCCTGCCGGAAGAAGAATCTATTGCCTTTAATTGGCAAGGCTGGAAAGGCCGAACACTGCCGACAACAAAGAATTGCCGGCGGTGTTCGGCTTTTCTGTTTTTGGAAAATGATTGGTGCTTGGTATCTGTTTTCTAATGCGGATAACAGAATCAAAGGAAATAAATG
The DNA here is from genome assembly GCF_000244895.1 of Desulfosporosinus youngiae DSM 17734. Classification (NCBI taxonomy): domain Bacteria; kingdom Bacillati; phylum Bacillota; class Clostridia; order Eubacteriales; family Desulfitobacteriaceae; genus Desulfosporosinus; species Desulfosporosinus youngiae. Next base: position 3,578,293 of record NZ_CM001441.1, on the reverse strand, counting down.
TGGAATAACTATAAAGGATAGGGACACAAGTACGGAAAAAGAAAATCGGCCGGTTCCGCTCCGACCTCCGGCGACGGCACGGTCTACTGAAATCTGAATGCCGACGGCATCAACATATAGGTGCCAAGGGCTATGAAAATGGCTCAGTTTAAACTGTTGAAAAGCGCATTTCACAAGGAGGAAGATGGGCAATGGGCATAATTGAAATCAAAAACCTGACAAGAGACTATGGGAACGGGCGAGGTGTGTTCGACCTCTCTTTCTCTGTGGAAAAAGGCGAGGTGTTCGGCTTTCTCGGTCCCAACGGAGCCGGAAAAACCTCAACAATCCGGCATCTGATGGGATTTTTGCAGCCGGAAAAAGGAAGCTGCGCCATTAACGGTTTGGACTGTTGGCATGACAGTGCGGCCATTCAGAAAAATCTTGGCTATATTCCTGGGGAGATCAATTTTTTTGAAGATATGAGCGGTACGGATTTTTTGCGATTTACCGAAAAATACCGGGGGTTGAAGAAGAGCGATCGCATAAAAGAACTGCTCGACCGTTTTGAGCTTGACGCGCGCGGCAAGCTCAAAAAAATGAGTAAAGGGATGAAGCAGAAAGTGGGCATTGTCGCCGCTTTTATGCACGACCCGGAGGTCCTGATTCTCGACGAACCGACCAGCGGCCTTGATCCGCTCATGCAAAACCGATTCATAGAACTGATCCTGGAGGAGAAGGCGAAGGGCAAAACCATCCTCATGTCCTCGCATATGTTTGAGGAAGTAGAACGTACCTGCCACCGGGTATCGATCATCAAAGACGGTCGTTTGGCCGCCGTGGACAGCGTGGAGACACTGAAAGCGGCGCAGGTCAAAAAATATATTGTAACCTTTGCAAACGCTAAAGCTGCGGAGGAGTTTTGTGCGGAAAATCTCACAACCGAGCTGTTGACCCATCACCGCGCCGCCGTCACGGTGCAGCACAATATCCGCGAATTTATTGCGGTATTGAACCGTTATCCCGTCGTCAACCTGTCCGCTTCCAGTCAGAGCCTTGAGGAAATCTTTATGCAGTATTACGGAGGTGTCCAATAATGTTGAATTTTACATTATACAAATATGGGATGAAAGGCAGCTGGAAAATGCTGCTGATCTTTGCGGCTGTGTTAACCATGTATGTTTCCATAATCATTTCAATGTTTGACCCGGAAATGATGAGCCTCTTGGATGATTATGCCAAAGCAATGCCGGAAATTATGGCTGCGGTCGGCATGACGGCGGGTGCCGCCACCATGATCGGATTTATGTCCTCGTATTTGTACGGTTTTATTTTGTTGATATTTCCTATGGTTTTTTCCATACTTTGCGCCAACAGGCTAATCGCCCGCCATGTGGACAGGGGCTCCATGACCTATCTTCTGGCCGCGCCGGTAAAACGCCGGACGGTCGTATTTACGCAGATGAAAGTAATCGCGACCGGAATTTTTGCCCTTGTCCTGTTTGTCACGGTGCTGGAAATTATCATCTGTGAGGCATCCTTCCCGGGAGAGCTTGAAATCGGGAAGCTGCTGGCGCTCAACGCCGGTCTTTTAAGTTTGCAGTTGTTCATCGGCGGGATATGCTTCCTGTGTTCCTGTATTTTCAGCGACAACCGATACGCTGTGGGCTTGGGCGCGGGAATTCCGGCGCTGGCCTATATCTTGCAGATGCTATCAAATTTTAACGAAAAACTTGAAAATATAAAGTACGCCACCTTCTTCACGTTATTTGACACTAATGGGATAATCGCGGGAGAAGCCGGGGCGATTGCGGGGATGATCGTGTTGTTTGCCGGGGCGGTTGTGTTGTTTACCGCAGCGATCGTTATTTTTTCCAAAAAGGATTTACATATCTGAGCCGACCTTAAGCAATTACGGTTTTTTAACAGAATGCAAGGAACATGTCCTATACAGCATTTTATAGACATCTTAAATAAGTCAACTATGAGTCAAATTCGTCACTAGTGACGAATTTCGGAAAATACTATTTAAATTCCTGACCAAATATAGGAGGGACAGAGTTATAATATAGTTGGAAGCAAGGCCTGTTGAAGATAACCTGATTAATCTGGTGCGAATGTACAGTGAACATTTAAAGAGATGAGTGTGACCATCAAATAGCATGAAAATATCCTTCTGCGCGGATTAAACGCAAGGAGGATATTTTTTCTGGCGGGGCAGTCCCTCGCCCGAGGCGACTTTAGGATTCATGTGGTAATATAACATAAAACAAAAATCACGCTATTTATATTTTTATTAGTTTATGTTATGTTATGTAGTGTAGTCAATCAAGATAAACCTTAGGAGAGCAAAGTCTTACTGTTTGGAGATACGCGGAAGGAAGTCTTAATAATTAAATATTGAATCCGAGCTTTTTATTCTAAAGGAAGCTTCCCATGAATACTAAGCCTAAACCGGAGGGTTTACGGGGTTAGACAGGAAACAGTCTGGCCTTCACTTGTGAGAAGGATGATGCTTAAAAACAGAGAAATCTGTTTTTAAAAAGCATGCTCTTTAACCGGCTGGTTTAGTTCCTGATCCAGCCGGTTTTTCTATTGCGTATCCTGCCTGAACAAGAGCAGGTGAGTTCCCTGGGCGCTCCCGGACTGTCGGATGGGATTGCCCAGACAGTGCGGGAAAGCCGGATAAAAGTAAGAGACTATTTGCTAAAAGGAGAGGAATTATGGAAAACCATCAGCAAGACAAAATTATCTGTTCCTCCGCAACCTGTACCGGCTGTGCTACACGCTGTCACCGGCAGCAGAAAGCCCCCCTTTCCCGGGATGAGGCTCTGACCATTCTCTTTGAACGGGTCAGGTTTGATCTGGCCAAGGAGTTTGTGCCGCTGAGTCAGGCTTTGGGTCGGGTGACGGCGGAACCAACCTATGCGGCCTTCTCTGTACCTCCTGCTGATACCGCCCAGCATGATGGAATCATGGTGAATTGGGAAGAGGTTAAAGAGCTGCTTGCCGGCGGCTGCCGGGTGCTGTCGGAAAATCAATTTCGCCTTCGGGTTATGGGGTCGGTGCTGGAAGAGCCCTTTGACACCGTGATTCCCCTGGAACAGGTCAGCCATTTGGCTGACGGCAGAGCGGAAATCAGGGCCTTGCCCTACCAGGGACAAGGTATAGGACGGGCCGGGGCCAGTATCCGGGAGGGAGAGCGGGTTGTCCCCGCCAATTACCGCCTGACCCCGGCTAATCTGGCTATCCTGCGTTTTGCCGGAGTGGAGAGGGTGCCGGTCTGGAAAAAACCCAAAGCTGCCGTGATTCCCGTGGGCGGCGACTTGGTGGGGCCCGGCTGTCGGCCGGGTCCGGGACAGGTAGTGGAAGCGGACAGCATTCTCGTGGAAGGGATTCTCCGGGAATGCGGCGGGGAAGCCTGGACAGAACCGGTGGCAGGGGATAGCGAAGAGCTGATCTGTCAGGCGATTCTCCGGGCCCTTCCCCACTGTGATTTTCTGATTTTGATCGGCGGCTTGGGCCGCAGCGGAGCCAAGTATGGGGACTATACCGCCCAGGCCGTTGAGAAGCTGGGCAGAATTCTGGCTCAGGGCATGGGCTTTGGACCTGGCGGGAAAGCCATGCTGCTGGGGGAAATCCAGGAAAAATGCGTAGTGGGGATTCCGGCACCTCCTCATGCGGCCCTGACTCAGTCCGAGCAATACCTGCCGGCGATTATGGAACGCTTTCTTCACTGCCCCTGCTATGAGCGGCCGGAGATCAAAGCCCGCTTGCACACAGATTACCAGAGCGGAGTCCGTTCCGGTTATCATCCTCATGTAGCTCTCAGCTGGACGGAGGAGGGCTATGAGATTGTCCCTGTTCGGATGGGGGACACGGTAGATTGTTTTGTCAATGCCACGGGGATTCTGATAGAGGAGGCGGAAGACCGCCTGATGAAAAAAGGGGAGCCGGCCACGGTGCAATTGCTCTGGGGGGAGAAGACGGTCCGCCGGCGCAGCCGCCAATCCGATTAAAGGCTTCTTTCCGGGCGTGACCGGGAAGCCGGCGGAAATATTAAGATCCTTGATACCCGTGAAAAATTATACCCAAATTGAATTGTAAATCATTATTTTTGTGACTAATCAGGTACTCAGTTAATTAACCACAGATTACACAGATTAACACAGAATAAATATATTTTGGCTCTAAACTACAAATTGCTTGTAACGCAATTGATATTCGCCAAAGCTGATAAAAGGCCGATTTGATCCTGTAGCTTTGAGATAATTAATAATTATCGCTTTCATTGACTCGCATCTTCGCCATTTTTTTATACTTAATCCTTCTTAATCTGTGAAATCTGTGTTAATCTGTGGTTTCTCTTATCGTTCTTTTTATGTGTAATCTGTGGTTCCCCGGTCAGAATTCCCCAAGGCGTTTCTTCTTGTAGGTATAAAAAATGCGGGATTTTAGGTTAAGATTTCTTTAGGAAAAGAGGGAAAAAGATGGATTTTAAGTTAACAGGAGAGCAGGAGTTAACCCGGGAGCAAGCTCTTTTTGTTTTGGAAAAGGCCCGGAATCCGGAGCAGGCCTATGAATTATTTGCTTTGGCCTCGCAAATCCGGGACAGGGTATCCGGCAAAGCCCTGTGGTGGTCCTCGGGATCAGGGGGAATTTTTCCCTGCCGGGTCAAACCCCGCTGTTCCTATTGTACCTTTTATACGGAAACTATGTTTCCCACGGATGTTTTGCTTAAGGGCCTGGAGTGCATTGAAGGCCTGGGGATTCAGCAGTTCCATATCAGCGGGGGAACAGACCTGAAGGAAGGGTACGACGAACAGCTGCTGGAGCTGGTGCGGAAGATTAAAGCCCATTCGGGACTGAAGCTGGAAATCAATCTGGGACCCTCCTTTCAGAAAGAAACGATCCTGGAATTAAAGAAACTGGGTATTGACAGCATTACCAGCTCTTTGGAATCCAACGCTCCGGAGGTCTTCGCCGCCGCCAAGCCCGGAGACAGTCTGGGGCGGTGGCGTGAACTGCTGCAATTCTGTGAAGAGGCGGATATACCCAGCCGCTCAATGATGCTGCTGGGCCTTGGCGAAACGGATGAAGACCGAATTGACCATCTGTTTTTTATGAAGCAGTTCCGAAATCTCTATCAGCTGCGTCTATCCCGCTTTATGCCCTTCCCGGGAACTCCGTATCAGGACAGACCCCGCTGTTCACCTTGGGAAACTGCTTTGATCACAGCTATGGCGCGTATTCTGCTGCCCAATACGGAGATCTGCCTGGCGGCAGGCAACAGCACGGATGACATACCTCTTTGGTATCTGGCGGGGGGTGGCAATCAATTGCTTGGGGTATCCATTGCCCGAAAAGCACCGCCAAGGGCTTCGGATATAGATATTTATGAGATCGGTGAAGGCGCTTATGTAGTGGATAAGCGCAGGCAGATAGAAAGGGTGTTGGCAGGGATGAATCTGGAGGTTACAGCTTTTCGAAGGTAGCCGGGCGCACCAGCTTTCCGAGGGACACAGGAACCTTGGCTTCGGCTTCAGCCCTGGAAAGCTTAGCGGTAAAAACCTGACTGTTTTCGTAGGTTCGGACAAAGTATTCGCAGGTTGCGGTATTCATAAAAACCGTGTACTGGGTGTAATCGTACGTGCCCCGCGACGTCAGGACAACTCCCTGGGGAATGGAGACACCCTCCAGAATATGAAATCCTGTCACGACTGCTTCCTGCCGGTTTTGAGGAATTGGGACATGGGTTTTCTGAAAAACAGTCCGCACAAACCGGGCAGGAGGCGTATAACCGCCTGGAAGCACCTCTGTGCCGCCGCCCTGGCCAAAGGGCGTCAGCACAAGCTCTCCCCAGGTTATTCCTTCCGGTTGGTGCGGTGCAGCCCGCATATAATTGCGCAGATTTTCCATATGCCACTCAAAAGTAGGACTGTTGGACAGAACCCCGACATGGTTGGCCAGCAAATGCATGCCGTTTTTTGTCTGTTCTACGGTCAGGCACTGTCCTTTTTTATCACAGACAATCCAATGCAGCGGAGCGACGGAATTGGTCACCGCATCAGGTACTCCCACGATCCGCACAGACTGCAGGGCAAAAGCCGCTTCTTCCACCGACCCGCACATACCGAGCAAAAAGTTGACAAGTTCGGTGGCTGCAAATTGGGATGTCTGTGCCCCACATTCAGGCTCTCTATACTTGGCATATCCAGAGAAATATAACGCCGCCGCCGCAAGCCCCATTTCATTGACGCCGTCCGCAAAGGTAATTTTAGGAATGGTCTGTCCAACCCCTATATAACTGTAGCGATTGCGGACACAAACCGTCCCGAGGGCATTGGACCACTGGTAATTGCGCGGCATCGTATAAAGATGTGGGTTCAGTACATAGGAAAAATCCATGGTGCGTCCAAGAAAGATCTCACCCTGTTGAGTTTTCAGCGTCATTGCGGTACACATTAGCTTTTCCCTCGTTTACTCTTTGGTAAGTATACCTTATTTGTACGCCGGAATGATCCTGTTGGTGACTGTTAAATTCCGGCCTTCACAGCCCTTGCAAAAAGCCACCCAGCGACGGGTGGCTTTTGCAAGATCTTGATGCAGATTGTTTAGGCAAAACGTCTTTTCCGCATTAGGCAAACCCATGCTCTTGGCGGGTTGGGACGGTTAGATTCAAACCGGCTTGAAACAAGAGAGAGAATTTCAAAGCAGGGCTCTACGGAGTTAACAATATCTCTGGCAGTGCGCTGGGGCGGACCGGGGTTATCACGCTGTTCATCAGCGTTGCCAATGATACTTAGCCACAGGCCGTCTTCTTCCAAATGGGCAGCTACATTTTCTGCAAAGTTCTTTCGTTCTTCATCCGAAGTTAATGTATGAAAGCAGCCTCTGTCAAAGGCAAAGCCAAAGGGTGCTTCTTCAATTTTGTGTGTCCGGAAGTTAATCACCTTAAAGGTACATTTGAGATTGGCGTTTAAAGCTTCCTCTGAAGCCTTCTGAGTTGCAATCTCCGAAGTATCGACCCCAATAACATCAAAGCTATTTTGAGCAAGCCATATGGAGTTACTGCCCGTTCCACAGCCGATTTCCAGTGCTTTGCAGGGTTTTATGGCCATGGCAGTTACAGTCTGAATAAGGTTAAAATCAGGTTTGCCAATATCCCAAGGAGTATTGCCTGCTTTATAGAGTTTCTTGAATTGTTCTTCTATCATCCTCTTTTTACCTCCCAAATCCAAAAATAGTCTTCTTTTAGCGTGTACCCTTACGGCTATCCCCTGGAAAACGTTCTTAACTTTCTTACGTTATTATATATTCTTTCAAGTTTAAAAAAAACGTTTTTTTCCATTAACTTCATTTAAGAAGTTAGATGATACCACCAAAAGCCATGGCTGTAGTGGGCTTAGTGTGATGTTCATGTCCATGGCTGCCCCGATAAGGGTAGACTGTTGTCTGATGTTCTCCTTTGGTGCGGCTTTTTATGCTATAATTATTGCAAATTATTCGGAAAGGGAGACACACATGCCATCCGCTGCAAATCCTGTCATCGTTCAAAGTGATCGATCCGTTCTCTTAGAAGTCCATAATCCACTTTACGAAGAAGCTCGGGATACCTTAGCCATCTTTGCCGAACTGGAAAAAAGCCCGGAGTATATCCACACGTATCGGATTACTCCTTTATCCTTATGGAACGCTGCCTCCAGCGGGGTTAGCGTCGCAGATGTCTTAAACGGGCTGGAGAATTACAGCAAATTTCCGTTGCCTGATTCCGTGCGTACGGAAATTCAACAGCTTATGGGCCGCTACGGCTTGGTAAAGCTGGTCCGGGAGGGGGATAAGCTCCTTCTGGCGGCCAAAGATCCGGTCATCCTCTTGGAAATCATTCGTCATAAAGAGGTCAAACTATTACTGGCCTTCGATGAACCTGCCAGGAGCGCCGATTTACCAGATTTAGGGATAACTCAAGCGGAGATCAACCCGGAAGCACGGGGGCAATTGAAACAGCTCCTAATGAAACTCTCCTACCCGGTTGAAGATTTGGCAGGTTATAGCGAGGGCAACCCTTTACCGATGGCTTGGCGCACCGAAAATCCTAAGGGAGAATCCTTTGCCCTGCGTTCCTATCAGCAAGGGGCTGTGGCGACCTTTCATCAACAAGGTTCGGTGCGCGGCGGGAGCGGTGTATTGGTTCTGCCCTGCGGTGCGGGCAAGACCGTTATTGGTATGGGCGTGATGATGGAATTACAGTGCGAAACGCTGATTCTTACGACGAATAACAGTGCCGTCAAACAATGGCTGCGCGAGTTAAGGGATAAAACGACCTTAGAAGCGTCCCAAATGGGGGAGTACACTGGGGAGAAAAAAGAGATCTGTCCGGTGACCGTAGCCACTTACCAGATTCTCACTCACCGTACGCAAGCGGGAGGCGGCTTTGACCATTTTGGTCTGTTCAATGAAAAGAATTGGGGTCTGATTATCTATGATGAGGTTCATCTCTTACCGGCGCCGGTCTTTCGGGCCACGGCTGAATTGCAGGCGAAACGCCGCTTGGGTCTGACCGCCACGCTTGTACGGGAAGATGGCAAAGAAGACGAAGTCTTTACTCTGATTGGGCCGAAGAAAATGGACGTTCCCTGGAAGGTCCTGGAGTCCCAAGGCTGGATCGCTACTGCCGAGTGTATGGAGTGGCGCATCTCCATGAGTAAAGACCGCCGTATGGATTATGCTTTAGCCGAGGAAAAAGGAAAATTCCGCTTGGCAGCAGAGAATCCACGGAAGTTGAACAAGGTGTCAGAGCTGATGGAGCGTCATAGAGATGACCTGGTGTTGGTGATTGGGCAGTATGTGCGTCAGCTCGAAATGCTTGCCCGTGAGTTAGATGCCCCTTTAATTACCGGTAAAACTCCGCAACGGGAGCGGGAACGTCTGTATGAAGAGTTCCGAAGCGGCCGTCTGCACTGTTTAGTGGTCTCTAAAGTGGCCAATTTTGCCATTGATTTGCCGGATGCCAATGTAGCGGTTCAGGTCTCCGGAACCTTCGGGTCCCGGCAGGAAGAGGCCCAAAGGCTCGGACGCATACTGCGGCCCAAGCAGGGAGAAGGCAAGGCCTATTTCTATAGTTTGGTTTCGAAAGATACCAAAGAACAGGAATTTGCAATGCACCGGCAACTGTTTTTAACAGAACAAGGGTATGCCTACAAAATCATGATCGAGGAGGATTTTGAACCATGAAAAAGCCAGCTGCCGGTTCAAAACAAAACGCCGATCAGAATCCGCAAGCTCCGTCTGATCAGCCTAAACCCCAAAAATGGCGGCCGGTTTTTGGCGAAAAATTACCGCCGGGTTTTAAACCGCCCACATACGCAGATGAGTCTTCAGCCAATCAATTCACGGCAAAAGCAAGTCCCAAACAGCCAAGTTCCAAATCTGCACCGAAAACGAATACTGCTCCTGTAAAGAGGCTTAAGCCAAAAGCCTGGCCGGACTATTATGCCAAGATGGACTCTGTGGAGCGGATTCTCTTTGCTTACATGGCCTATACCCAGCCGGAGGATAGGAGTATCGATTATTTTTGCCATTATGATGACGAGGATAATGCCAGTTTTCGCTTTTTGGATAGGAATCTGGCAGGGCTAAGCTATCAAGGGGTTATAAGGCTGTTTACGAAATGGTTTAAAATAGGCTTTTTGGCGCAAGGTCGTTATCCCAATACGTTTAGTTTTAAGGAAGAGGCCGCCAGATCCTTTTGGCGGTTTATTAACGATCAGATTCAATGTGATTATAAGCTTGAACCGCAAAAATCCTATCGGGCAGATTTACCGAACACCTTGGATAACCTTTTTAAGTTTCTCGTTTTGGTAGAGCAGGGAGAAGTTCTGGTCACCCTGAGTCACGAGATCAACAAACACTCTTTGAAGCGCATTCTGGCCGCCTTAACTGAGCCGGCGGGGTCTGACGGGGAATTTAGCCCGGAGAGTTATTTCTTCTGGCTCTTGGACATTGCCTGGCTTTTTCAGCTGCTTGGAAGAAGAGGAGATCGGTTGGCGCTGACGACAAAGGGACAAGAATTGCCGGAGAGTATTAAGGTCGAAGAATTACTTTGTGTAATTTATACGGTGCACTTTCAATCTATTCAGAATAAAGGTCTTTTCCTGGTGCTGCCCGTATTGAGCCGCTGTACGGAGTGGACTAGCTGGGGGCATATGCTTAGTAAGCTGATTTCAGATGACGACGTGTGTCGTCTCTTAACCCGGGATACCGTCATCAGCTTTCTCGATCCACTGCGTTTTCTGGGCTTACTGGATTGGGGCAAGTATGAGACAGATATTTTGGTCCGAGTCACTCCGCTGGGTCAGTTGGTACTATCTAAACTGTTGCATGGCCGCGGACTTGAAGACGACATGGCTGAGATCAAGAGCCTTGCAGACCAAATCTATCCGATGAGCGGCCCTGATACAGCGTATGTTCAGCCTAATTTCGAAATCCTGCTGCCACGTTCCGCTTCTTGGGCCGCCCGCTGGAAACTAAGCCAGATTGCCGTGCTTGAGCAGCCGGATCAGATGCTTAAATACCGCCTGGATAAGACGTATTTACTGAACGCTCTGAAACGGGGTATGCCTGCAGAAGATGTTCTCCCAGCCCTTAAAAATCTTAGCACATATCCTTTGCCTGATAATCTGGTTCTGACGGTTCAGCAATGGGTTGACTCCTTTGGCCAGGTCACTTTCCTGCAGCTCAGCCTCTTGGAATGTTCCTCACCGGAACAAGCGGCATCGATCTCCTCGGCGCGTAAATACCGGCAGTATGTCCTTGGTTTATACAGCCCAACGGCAGTGATTGTTCGGGACATAGAAAAACTGCGCAAACTTCTTGAAAAACAGGGCATATATCCAAAGCCGGGGGTTTTAGACGGAGAAAGAGCTGCAAAGCAGCCTGGCCAAGAGTGAATGTTGCAGGCACAAAGTTCTTACAAATTGTTACGGATTATAATAGCCTTATATCAGGATTTAAAGATTATCTTGCTATAGATAATCTAAATAACACTCTGAAGCCGAAGAATACTCTAAAGGGTATTTGCCGAAATTTGCAAAAAGTAAACTTAAAAGCTCTTCCTTAACAGATAGATTTCTTCTGATAAGGAAGAGCCTTTTTATGGAGTCCTCAAGGTTCTTAAAATTGTCTACCAGCTCTTGCGGGAACGCCAGAACTCTGGTTGGAGCACTACCAATAGTGTGAAAAGTTCCAGCCGGCCAAGCAGCATACAAAGAATTAAAACCAATTCACCAAAAGCGTTGATCGAGGAAAACGTGGTAGTCGGTCCAACCAACCCAAAGCCCGGACCCACATTACCAAGAGTAGCCGCTACAGCGCTCATAGCGTCAAAGGGCGGCAGGCCTGTGGCTGAGAGCAGAATTGTCGCAGCTGTAAAAATCGCAATAAAGAGGAAAAAAAACACAGCTACCGTATTAAGCATGAGCGGGTCGAGTTGTTTGCCGCCGGAGCTGATAGCTGTCACAGCCCGCGGGTGGATAGCCCGTCTTAGTTCAGCCCGCACAAGCTTCATCAGCAGCATAATCCGGGCGACTTTAATACCGCCGGCTGTTGAGCCGGCGCTCCCGCCTATCAGCATTAAGAGCAGCAGGACCATTTTCGTTACTGAAGGCCATTGGTCGAAATTATCAGATGCGAAACCAGTCGTCGTAATAATCGTAGAGACCTGAAAAAGGGCGTGACGCACTGAGAAAAGGATCTCCTTTCCTCCTTGAAGCCATAAACTTAAGGCAATGACCAGGGTGGAGGCTGCAATAATCGATAAGTAAACGCGAAATTCCGTATCCTTCCAGATATGCTTCAAGCCCCGGCCCCAAGCTATGAAATACAGTCCAAAGTTTCCTCCGGCAAGAATCATAAAAACGATAAGAATGAATTCGATCAGAGGGCTGTTGTAAAACATAATGCTGGTATTTTTGGTGGAGAAGCCGCCTGTCGCCATAGTGGCGAAGGAATGGTTAACGGAGTCAAACCATGACATTCCGGCAAGCCATAATAAGATGATCTGCAATAGAGTAAATCCGACATACATCTGCCAGAGCCTTGCCGCGTTATCCCTAATCCTGGGCAATACTTTTTCCGCTGTCGGGCCGGGGACTTCGGCGTTAAACATGTGGACTGCCCCTGCTCCGATTTTGGGCAGGAAAACGATGAACAGAACAATAATTCCCATACCTCCAAGCCAATGGGTTAAACTCCGCCACAGCAATAGACTTTGTGAGAGAACTTCAAGATTGTCAATGACACTGGAGCCTGTGGTGGTTAGGCCGGAGACAGTCTCGAACAGCCCGTCCAGGTAAGTAGGGACGGAATTGGACAGGTAAAAAGGAAGCGCACCCAAAAGCGAGGTCAGAATCCAAGCCCCGGATACGATGGTAAAACCTTCCCGGATCCCTAGGCGGTCTTCTTGGCCATGACTGATAAAAACAAGACTAATAACAAGAGTGAGTAAAATGGTAATGAGAAAAGGCCAAGAGGTGGGCTCATTCCTTAATAGGGCATACAGGAAAGGAATGCCCATAAATGCAGCGTAACCTAACAATAACCTTCCTAAGACGTTCTCTATCAAGCGGAAATTCATTTTTAGGACCTGCTTTCGAAGTATTTTTCAACTTTTTTAACCATGTCGGCGAGGGTGAAGACCACGATTCTGTCACCCCTGTGAAGGATGGTTTCGCCATGAGGAACCCTAACTTCTTCACCATGGATTATGGTTCCGACCAAAGAATTGGGAGGGATGTTAAGGTCCTTGAGTTTTTGGCCGTCGATTTGGCGATTGTCGGAAATTAAAATTTCCATGGCCTCCGCTTTAGCACCTTCCAGAAGAGTGACACCGACAATATTGCCCCGGCGTACTTGGCGCAAAATGACGCCTGCGGTCAGAAGTCTGGGAGATAGGACCACATCCACGCCAACCTTGCCCATTAAGGACATATAGTCGGAGCGTCCCACTCGGACAATGGTTTTCTGAGTGCCAAAGTTCTTAGCTAAAAGCGCTAAGAGTAAATTAAGTTTATCGTCATCTGTGAGACAAACAACGGCATCAGCCTCTCTAACTCCTTCTTCAATCAAAAGATCCACATCGGTTCCTTCACCGCAGAGAACCAATCCCTTACCCAAACGGTCAGCCAATTCCCGGCAGCGTTCTCGGTTCTTGTCGATCACTTTTACAGACAAGCCCGCTTTAACCAAAATCTTGGCCAGATGACGCCCTATTCTGCCGGCGCCAATGATCATAATCCGCTCTAGCTTTGAGCGTTTATTCGCAAACTGGGTCCCGAATTTTTCTATAGCACCTGCTTCCCCAACGAAGAAGACATTATCCTGAGGGCAGAGAAAATCTTCGCCTTGGGGAATGATCATAATGTTTTGGCGCAAGATACCGGCAACCAGAATATTAGGAGGAAGGGTTAGTTTTAGTAAAGGAATATTTACAAGCTCTGATTCCGGGCCGATTTTCACTTCCAAAAGGCGAACTTTTCCATCAGCCAAGTCCTCTACCGCTAAAGCTGCCGGTGTCAGGAGGATCCGGCTGATTTCAACAGCAGTTGTCATTTCTGGATTAATCGCCAAATCGATACCCAGGGACTCATTGAAGGTAAATCGGTCCGGGCCGGCATACTCTTGGTTTCGAACCCTCGCAATGGTCTGTCGTATTCCTATTTTTTTAGCAGCCATGCAGGCAATCATATTAACTTCGTCACTGTCGGTAACAGCGATGAGCAGGTCTGCATTTCTGGCTTCAGTGCTGCTTAGAAATTGAGGGTTTGCTCCATTTCCGAGGACAGTTATAACATCCAGGCTTTTTTGTGCGGTCAAACGGCGGTCTTCGTCCTGTTCGATGACAATGACCTCGTGCTCCTCTTTGGCCAAGCGATCAGCAAGGCTGAAGCCCAATTTGCCTGCCCCTACAATGGCAACGCGCATATTAATAAACCTCCCCAAAATTATGATCTGAGCAGATTGCTTATAGCAAACGATAACCGACCCCGGGTTCGGTAATAATATGGCGTGGGCGGGAAGGGTCCCGCTCCAGCTTTCGCCTGATTTGGCCGATATAAACCCGCAAGTACTGGACTTCTTTCTCATAAGAAGGGCCCCATACAGTACGAAGTAAATAACTATGGGTTAACACTTTTCCCGCGTTGATCGCCAGATTTTTGACGATTTCATATTCCGTTAAAGTAAGTTTGATCTCATGATCATCCCTTGAGACCCGGCGATGTAATAAATCAAGGGTTAAGTCCTCAAAATGCAGGATCGGCTGTTCCTCAATCCCGACTATGTGACGCATTGCTGCTCGAATTCGAGCTAACAATTCGCCCATACCAAAGGGTTTCGTCACATAGTCATCTGCCCCAGAGTCCAAGGCCGTTATTTTATCACTCTCCTGTTCTTTGACCGAAAGAATGATAATGGGCACCCTGGTCCATTCCCGTAACTGACGCACGACGTCTAATCCATCGAGATCGGGCAAACCTAAATCCAAGACGACTAAATCCGGGCTGAACATCGCGACCGCCTCAAGACCCTCTCTGCCCGTCTTAGCATCTTTTACGATATACCCGTGGCTGGTTAAGGCCACGCGCAAAAATCGCCGGATTTGTGTATCGTCATCAATTATCAATATCCGCTGACCTTTGTTTTCCATCGTTCTCTCCTTCATTCATTTCTGGTACTATCCCTAAAAATTGGTCAGTTAACGGCAAGGTAAATGTGATTGTCACACCGCCGAGTTTATTATTTTCAGCCCAAATATTCCCGCCATGCGCTTCAATAAACCCTTTGCAAATAGCCAGGCCAAGCCCGGTTCCGCTTACTTGAAGAGAGGAACTGAGCCGGTAAAACTTATCAAAGACTTTACTCAGATCAGCCTCAGGTATGCCTTGTCCGCAATTCGCGACCACGACTTCTATTTGTCGGGCATGTTGAGAAATTAATATTGTTATTTTGCTGGCGGCTGCGGAGTACTTAAGTGCATTATCCAGCAAATTAATCAGTACCTGCTCAATCAAAATCCCATCGGCTTGTACCAGGGGTAAGTCTTCCTGGATAGTAATCTCCAAAGGCCGCCGGGTTAAAGTGTTTCCGAGTCTATTAACCGCAACGCCAATAATATCCTGAAGATCACACCATTCTTTGTTCAGTCTCAGCATGCCGCTTTCTAATCTGGCCATATCTAATAAGTTGCTGATAAATCGATTCATTCGTTCAGCACCATGTAAAATTGTATTGAGCAATTCTTTGCGGACCTCAGGGCTATAGACGACATTCTTATCCTCAAGAAGTCCCGTGACTGCCCCAATGATGGAAGCAAGGGGTGTCCGCAAATCATGAGACAGGGAATTAAAAAGTGCCGTGCGTAAATGTTCAGACTCCACTAAGGAAAGGGACTCTCTGGCTTGTTCCGCTAATTTGACTCGATTAATGGCCATGGCAGCTAATCCGGTAAAGGCTTCCGATAAGCGAATCCGCTCAGAGTCAGACTGTGCGTCACTCTCTTTGATGTTAATGCCAAGAACCCCCTGAGTTCCCTGTTCGGTGCTTAATGGTAAATATAAGGCCTTAGCAGTCCCTAAAGTCTCCATGCCATGACCCGCTTTTTCTCCATGTTCATAGACCCATTTGGCAGCGGAAAGGTCATCCTTATCTAAGGAAATAGTACCATCAGAGGCCTTGCATAGCACCAATTGAGCCTTTTCGTCGGGTAAAAACAGCAGGACCTGACCCTCCAGCGTGTTGGAGATATTCCGGACAATACAATCTAACACAGCGTCCAGGTTATCGGCCGCCGAGATATCCCGGCTAAGAGAATAAAGTGCCGAAATGCTATTCTCCCTCTGCCGGGAATAACTTACCTGTTTTTTTAACCGGTCGGATAGGGTTCCGGTAATAAAACCTACCAGCATGAAAATAGCAAAGCTGATTAGATAGCGGAGATCAGCAACCATAAATTTAAAAATCGGAGGAACATAGAAGAGATCGAAGGCAATCGTTCCCATTAATGCAGTTGCCATGGCAGGAAAGGTTCCCCAGCGGGCTGCGCTGATCAGGATCGGGATAATAGTCAGCAAGGACATATTCACCAATCCTAAGAATGGATGGATCATCGTAAATAGCAGCGTCATGCCAATTACCATCAGGCTTGACGCCAAATAGGGTATTAGTTTCGTTTCCATTTAGCATCACCCTCGTTATTTTGCGGACTTAGTTTAGTATCTATTAAACCTGACCTTTCATACGGAATGCAGCCCTATTATAAATCGATGAGCCATATAAAAGACATAAAGATTATAGTGGAGAACATAAAGAAAATATAAAGATGGTTCAATTGAGTTTTTTA
The DNA here is from genome assembly GCF_000244895.1 of Desulfosporosinus youngiae DSM 17734. Lineage (NCBI taxonomy): Bacteria > Bacillati > Bacillota > Clostridia > Eubacteriales > Desulfitobacteriaceae > Desulfosporosinus > Desulfosporosinus youngiae. Next base: position 3,561,918 of record NZ_CM001441.1, on the reverse strand, counting down.
TAAGTTAAGAAGGGAAAAACAGACCCATGACGAATAGTTTGAGGGTTTTATAAATCAAAAGGAGAAAGTTCAAATGCGTCTTCGAAAAAAGGGATGGGCTAAGCCCGAATTAGAAAAGGATTACAAAGTTATTTTTACACCTATAGAGCACAAAGGAAGATGGAAGGAGGTATTCGGCAATAATTATCCGATCCATCTGGAATTGGGATGCGGGCGAGGTCGTTTTATTAACCAGCTGGCCGGTGCCAATACAACCATCAACTATCTTGCGCTTGATGTCTATGATGAACTGTTAGTTCATGTCTTGAGAAGTGCTAATGAAAACCACCTGAATAATATCAGAGTTATTCCCATAAATATTGAAAACATCGGAGACCTCTTTGCTCAAGATGAGATTGAGAAGCTATACATTAACTTTTGTACGCCTTGGCCCAAGAAAAAACATCATAAACGAAGGCTGACTCATCCGAATTTTCTCAGGCTGTATCAAACCTTTCTGAAACCCGAATCAGAAATATGGTTCAAAACGGATGATGACGCACTTTTCACAGACAGTTTGGAGTATTTCCAAGAGGCAGGCTACAATGAACTATATAGAACGTATAATTTACATCAGAGTGATTTCCAGGGAAATATCATGACTGAATACGAAGAGAAGTTCTGCCATCAAAGTATCAAAATAAAGTTCGTTAAGCTCAGAAACTCCGGTCATGGTCTAAAGTGATGTTGCGTTTTTTTAGATTTGATCTATACTTTTGTATTAAATATAGTATTAAATGTGGCGAGGAGCACCGGCATGAGCATGAAATTCATTAAACGGATACCGACTGCAGAAGAAATCATTGAGCAGTTACCCTTACCGGAACATATAAGTAAGCTTCGAAACATACGAGTTGACGAAATGAAAAAGGTTTTTGCCAATGAAAATGATCGGTTTATCCTCATTATCGGCCCTTGCTCGGCAGATAATGAGGATTCGGTCTGTGAATATATCGGGAAATTGGCTGAAGTTCAGGAAAAAGTGAAAGACCGGCTATTGATCATTCCGAGAATTTATACAAACAAGCCTCGTACCACCGGCGAGGGTTATAAGGGTATGGTTCACCAACCCGACCCCGGTAAAAAGCCTGATTTATGCGAAGGGATTAAAGCCATTCGCAGACTGCATATCAGAGCATTATCGGAATTTAGTATGCCGGCGGCCGATGAAATGCTATATCCGGAAAACTATAGTTATCTTTCAGATGTTTTAGGCTATATCGCTATAGGGGCACGGTCGGTGGAAAATCAGCAGCATCGCCTCACTGTTAGCGGAATTGACTTACCGATTGGTATGAAAAATCCGACCAGCGGAGATCTAACAGTTATGTTAAACTCGATTATTGCTGCTCAGAGCAGACATACCTTTATCTATAACGGCTGGGAAGTTGAAACCGGAGGAAATACCTACTCTCATGCCATTTTAAGAGGTGCAGTTGACTCCTCGGGACGAAATATCCCCAATTATCATTTTGAAGATCTGATTAATGCTGCCGCCGAGTATGAAAAACTAGAACTAAAAAATCGAGCTATCATTGTCGATGTAAACCATTCTAATTCAATGAAACGCTTTTATGAACAGCCAAGAATCGCCAGAGAAGTTTTATTAAGCAGAAAGTACGATGGGTTGCTTAAGAAAATGATTAAAGGTTTGATGATTGAAAGCTATCTTGTTGAGGGCAGGCAAGGCATCGATGAAAATATCTACGGAAAATCCATTACAGATTCATGTCTGGGTTGGGAGAGTACCGAAAAGCTTATCTACTTTATTGCAGAGAATAGTTAATTTATCCCAAAGGATGGATATACCGGCACAACTTAATGCCATAATGCCTGATCGGACATTCACAAAATTAATAAGATGATTATGTTATTTTCAAGAAAGAAGGTCAAACAGTGGAGACAGACATTATAATGCGTATGGCGACTAAAGAAGATGCGGAAGAAATCTTGAAACTATATGCGCCTTATGTTACAGATACCGCAATCACGTTTGAGTATAATGTTCCTTCTATTGAAGAATTTTCGGAGAGAATTAACAATATAGCAAAAAAATACCCATACATAGTTGCCATAGAAAATAATCGGATTATTGGCTATGCATATGCCTCAGCATTTAAAGAGCGGGCAGCATACGACTGGGCTGTTGAAACTACCATATATCTAGGTCAGGATTCGCGGGGCAAAGGTGTCGGTAAGAAATTGTATTTAGCTTTGGAAAAAATACTAAAGAAGCAAAATATTCTTAACCTAAATGCCTGCATTGCCTATGCCTCGGCCGAGGATGTTTATCTGACCAATGCAAGTACCTATTTTCATAATCAATTAGGGTATAAGAAAGTAGGGCATTTTTCCAAATGCGGATATAAATTTGAAACTTGGTACGATATGATTTGGATGGAGAAAATGATTGGAGAACATTCTTGCAACCCAAAGCCTGTAATTCTGATTACAGATTTGCACGAATTAGTGATAGCTTAGGCCAAGGTCTCTAGTATTTAAAAATCAACTCATACAGTAATCATGTTTCTCAACAGGCAATAATTTTAGACATTTACTGGGGATATACTGGTAACTCTTCAATATTTAGAAAAAAGACAGCCATTCCAAATGAATGGCTGTTTTGTATGGATTTAAGCTGCAAGATATGGTCTTAATCATTGAAAATAAAGGTATGGAGCCGATGGCAGGACTCGAACCTGTAACCTGCTGATTACAAATCAGCTGCTCTACCAATTGAGCTACATCGGCATGATTAATGGGACAATAGTTATTTTAAACAAAACTAATTGGGCGGTCAAGGGTTTAATGCCGGGTAATTTTGTCAATACAATCACCGTTTTAGCAGGACGGAAACTTACGATCTCATAAATTGTAGGGGAATGAGTGAAAATGAATTGACACGTTTGATCGCTTATGCTAAAATTTGATTAATCGATCAATCAATAATTGATTTGATAAATCAATAGTTTGATTAAACATTAAAACACAGACAGAAGCGACGATAAAAAAGGGAGGAACTAAGCAAAAATTGAAAAGGATAAGGAGCAATGCCAATGAATAAGAAGAACAAATTGCAGCTGTTAGGCGAAAAAGCACCAAGCTGGGTCATAGACGTCCTGCCAATGATTAGTGTACTAGCCGGAGTTCTGATTCTGTGGGTAACCTGGTTTTTCTACCAAGAGATCTATGCCGGCCCTAACTTCCAATGGTATAATTGGCTGCAGCCAGCCCTGATGATTCTTGCCGGCGTCCTGTGTTTCATTGCCTCGGCTTTATTGGCCATCCGCAGCTCGGCCGGTTGGGAAGTGCTCTGGGCGGCAATTTCCATAATTCCGCTGATTTTAGCCTTACGGCTGGTGATCGTCATAGTCAGATTCGTTGGCTTTATGATCAATTGGATTGGCGATAATGCCGGACATCTGGCAGACGGAACTTTTTTTGACCAGATTAGTTTGACTCCTCTTAATATCGCCAACATTGTTGTTGTGGTCGCTATTGTTATAATCTCATTGCTGAACAGGTCCAATAACTATGCCAGAAAACCGAAGGAGAAGAAATAATGAGCGGTAAAAAGTCAGAGGAAAAGCAATCCTTCATTGCAGAGGCACGGCGTTCCCAGATAATTGAAGCAGCAATTACTACCTTGGATGAAATAGGATACGTAAACGCTAGTCTTGCCCAAATAGCTAAAAGGGCTGGTATCAGCACGGCTTTAATTTCTTATCATTTCAAAGATAAGAATGATTTAATGGATCATACCCTTATGGCGCTCTTAGCAGGCTCTACATCATATGTGCTGGAAAGAACCAATGCGGAAACGACCGTCCGGGAGAAGCTTCACGCCTACATTTCTTCCAGCCTCGCCTACCAGGGTACTCACCCTAAGCATAATACTGCCTTGCTGGAGATTATATTTAATGCCCGGACTCCCGACAACATCCCCTATTATAAGCTGGGTGATGATGAAGACGAAGAAGAACTTCTCTTGTTGGAACTGAAGCAAATTCTGCTCGATGGTCAAAGCAAAGGTGAATTTCGCCGGTTCAATGTTCATGTCATGGCTAGCGCCATCAATGGAGCGATCGGGGAGTATATGTTTGTCGCCAACCCTAATCTTACTTCTAAAGTCGACTTGGAATCTTATAGCGCCGAACTCGTGGAGATATTTGACAAAACAATCCTTAATGATCGGGAAGAGAGTAATAATTGATAGTTGCAGCAATCAAAAAGCGTCCTCCTTTCACTATAAAAGTGGAGAGGACGCTTGTGTTTTGTTGTGCAGATGGAACTCAATCGTTAGATTTCAGAATGAAAATGGATCTAAAAACGTATGCTGTGAATAAACTTAAGGTGTTTAGCTTCATCCGGGTTTAACTCAAAATACTGCTTTAATAAATTGAAAAGTTCGTAGACTTTTTGTTTCACATAAATTTAGTTTTGGAGGAATTCAGCATATCGTAAAGAATTCTAATTAGGATAATGACATCTATAGACAGGAGGAGAGAATCTGTTGTTAGATATCAAAAAGCTGGCAAAAGTATGTACGGTTCAAAGGTTTAGAGCAAATGATATAATCTTCCAAGAAGGCGACCCTGGGTCGGAAATGTTTATTATTCTAACAGGGAGCGTTAAAGTACTGATTTCAGCCCCAAATGGCAATAAGATGGTGGTTTCCCAGCTCAAAGCAGGGGATATCTTCGGGGAAATGGCACTATTAGAAGGGCTGCAGCGCAGTGCCACGGTCCAGGCAGTTGAAGAAACAACCACGGTTGCGGTTAATGAGTGCAACTTTGAAAGCGTTATTGGTCAGGAACCTTCTTTGGCCTTAAGAATAATGAGAAGCTTAAGTGAACGTATAAGAAAGCAAAATCTTGAATTAGCCAGTTACAAGGAGCAATTAAGCCTTGTTTTCCCTAAATCGGATGTGAGCCCTCCGCAGTATACAGCGGAAATCAGAGAAGAACATAAGCCGGATGACTCAACGGAATGTGATGGGCTAGGTGACCTTATACTACATGCCGGAAACTATATTAATGTGGTATCACCATTCAATGATTCAGCCTATTTGTATGAAAAGGAAATTGTCTGCCCTGTCTGCAGCCAAACAAACAACTCAAAACTTATTAGATCTTCAAAGCTTAAGCTGAAGAGGGTTGAGCCGGATTATCGTCATGTTCACACGGATTTCGAACCTTTATGGTATATCATATGGGTTTGCCCTCATTGTTACTATGCAAATTTCAGTGCTGATTTCTCAAATATAGCAGATCGGGATAAAAACCGAATCAGGGAGCTATCAGGTAAGGTAAAAGAGAGGTTCGGAAGGTTGCCGGCCCATCCAACCTTAACCCAGGTATTGACTGGATATTATTTAACGTTATTCTGGCTTGAGCAAATGACAGCACCAGACCCGGAAAAGCTTGGGAAACTCTGGCTGAGGCTTTCTTGGCTGTACCAGGATAGGCAAGAAGCAGAAATGACTATGACTGCCACCCGGAAAGCCTTAGATTATTTCATAAAACGAATAGATAATTCGACGACTAAGACTACAAATGCAGAAGATCAATATTTTTATCTGCTTGTCGGGGAATTAAGCCTCAAGATCGGGAACATTAAGGAGGCAAGAAACTATTTCCGCCAGTCCATTATTGTCAACGGCGGAAATGAGCGAATGAAACAGCAAGCTCAAAATCGTATTCAGGAGCTAAGAGCGTTGGTATAGGAAGAAAACCTATAAGTATTTAAGAAGGCTTGTAACATTATTCTCGTGTTATAATATGTTCCTCTTTAATATAGTTTAAAATGTGTGAGACTGGAATGCCTGTTTCTTTGGAAAGCGTTAAGACATTAAGGGAAGGTTTATGGATCAGGGCTTGTCTGATAACCTCTAACTCCTTTAATTTTGCACAGGATGGACAGAGTTCTTCTTCGTTAGCATGATAATCTTTCTCATAAACCCGATAATCCTTTCCGCAGATACGACATAGTCTGCTATACTTCCCTAGATTAACGTCTTGATTCACTGTGGTTTCCCCTTCCTTGCCAATAACTGCATTTACCTTTATTTTATTCGACTAACCGGTAAAACAAAAAACCTCAACGTCTGAAAAAATGCCATCCCTATAATTGTAGAATGAGCGGCCTTATTGGTTATTGCAATCTTCGAATAATTATGGTTAAACTATCTTAACCCCGCAAGATAATTTATAATGAGAAGGGATTTAAAAGGGGGAAATTTTATGAATCACAGACGTTTAGTTCTGAAGGAAGACAGTGAGTTTAAATTTCATTGCCATGATGGACTGGAATGCTTTAAAAAATGTTGCCGGGATATCAGTATATATTTAACGCCTTATGATGTCCTAAGGATGAAAAATTTCCTGGGCCTTTCTTCAGGAGAATTTCTGGAAAAATACACTTTAAAATTACACGTGCCTCAAACAGGCTTCACCGTTGTGTATATTAAGATGTCCGAGGAGGATGACCTTAAATGTCCGTTCATTACGCCCAAGGGATGTCAGGTTTACCTTGAGCGGCCCTGGTCCTGCCGGATTGCGCCAGTGGACATGCTGGGCGGGGGAAAGTATTCTTTTATTTTTGAAAGCTCCCGCTGCCATGGGCTAAATGAGGAAAAGTCACAAACTATCAAGGAATGGGTTTGTGATCAAGGTTTAGAGATTTACGAAGAAATGGAACAGGGTTTTCCAGAGATAGCTAACTACTTAAAACCTACGGGTGACAAGGAAACGGACGAAAGGATGACTGAACTTTCCTTTATGGCCTGCTACGATCTGGACCAATTCAGGAATTTTTTAATGAACAATCCTTCCTTAATTGAACAAATGAATATAAAAGAAGAGGGGTTTGAGCGGATTAAGCAAGATGATGTTCAGCTGATGAAATTTGGTTTTAAGCTCCTATCTTTAGGATCGGATCGGCTAAAAGCCCTGCTGCCTGGTGAATTAAATTGAGAATGTCTCAATAGTTATTTCCTTATGGAACGTTTCTATCGGTGGGTTGATTCTATCGATTTTTGCAATTATGCTATTTATAGGTTGAGAGAATTCTACTATAAAGTTGTGTAGTTTTGCACTAGTAAAGCTCTGATCATGGACCAGTTTGCTGTTCAGATACTTATTTAAGCGATATTCTTCACTCGAAAAGTATTCATCAAACCTTTCTTCAATGATTGCAGGTCCAAAAATGGCCGCTTCCCGGCAGATATATAACCGGCAAAGAGGAGTCATAGCATCCTTTGGTAAGATACAACCCCTATTCGTTGCGAAGGGACAATGGTTTAAGCCGACCTTTGTTTCCACCATGATTCCGTTATAGCCCTCGATTATCTGACCTTTTTCCAACACTGAATGGTAAATATCAGGATAATGAAGATATAAATAAACTAAATCGAAGAGACAAAATTCCGGTTCATAAGAACAGCAGCCGATTTGTTTGCTGTCCTTCTCCTTATTGCGGCAGCAAACCGCACAAAGATTCGTAGAAATACTAGGACGCAGGGGGTCATTAATAATTCTGAACTCTGCTAACATTCGATAATCCTCCCTGGAAATGTAAGTTATTCAATAGCAATTACGTCTTGGGCATAATGGGTTTGCAGGAAATTGGAGATAAATAAAGTTGAAGACTAACTGATGAGGAGGCTCCAATTGTGAACGTTGTCCTGGATTGTATTCCTTGCTATATAAAGCAATCGATTAATACGTTAGCACAAACTGAAATTACTGAGGATAAAGCGAGGGAAATCATCCATCAGACCCTGTCCCTATTTCCTCATTTGGATCCGCAAGGTACTCCGGCAGAGAATTCGACGATTATTCTTAGAAAGGTCAATGAGCTTTTGGGCATTAAGGACCCTTTTCATAAGGCCAAGAAGGAATCCAATGACTTAGCCCTTAAACTTCTGCCCCAGTTAAAAGAGCGGATACGGCAAAGTACGGATCCGCTGTTTATCACCCTCAAAATTGCGGTCGCAGGTAATATCATCGATATGGGTATCCTGAAGGAGTTTGATGTTGAGGGGACTATAGAGGAGGCCATGGTGAAGGATTTTGCCCGGGATGATTACGCATCTTTCGAGCAAAAACTAAAAGGCGCTCGGGAGATATTAATTCTGGGTGATAACAGCGGGGAAATTGCTTTCGATAGACTATTAGCTGAACAGCTGTTAGAATCCGGGATCAAGGTGACCTATGCGGTTAAGGACCGGCCGATTTTAAATGATGCCACGATGGAAGATGCTGCTTATGTAGGTATGACTGAGCAAGTCCGTGTAATTTCTAATGGCAGCGGTTTTTTAGGAACCATCCTCAAAGATTGTTCGGAAGAATTCAAACAAGCTTATAAAAAGGCTGATCTAGTGATCAGTAAAGGGCAGGCTAATTATGAATCCTTAGAAGGGCTTGGCAAAGAGGATAGACGGCTGTATTTTTTACTGAGAGCAAAGTGTGAGATTGTTGCGAAAAACTTAGGAGTTCAACTTGGTGAAATGGTCTTTTGCTGCAGTTAAGTGCAATATTTCAGGGTGGATACTGAAATACAGTTTGGAGGTAGTGTGAGTGTTTAAAAAAATCATGGCTGGCTTAGGTATTGATGGCGCAAACGTGAATTTTGTCATTGATAATGATGTTGTAGAACTTGGCGGTGTAGTAAGCGGAAACGTCTATATTAGCGGCGGATCGATTGATCAGGTTATAACAGAGATAACAATTGCCTTAGAGGTATTCTCAAAGTATAAAGCGGGCGACCAAACAAGACATGTACATCAGGAAATAGCCAGCGGGATTGTTGCAAGCCAATTGATGGTTAAAGCAAATTCGCCTGAAATCAGCATCCCAATTCGGTTTGAACTGCCCTATAATATTCCGGTATCAACGCCGTATACCAGATACCAGTTTAGGACAAACCTGGATATACCCAATGCAGTTGATGCAAAGGATATTGATGGGATTACCATACGCCCCAATCACTTTGTCCAATGCTTATTTGATGCCATAAGTTTACTCGGTTTCAGGTCTAAAGCCGGATCAGGTTCCTTCAATGGGAGGTTCCAGGAGTTCGAATATGTTCCGACTAAGCTGCTTAAAGGGAAACTTGATGAGCTTGAAGTTTACTTTGAAGCCCAAGAAGATGGGATAAATATTATGCTTCAGATTGATAAAAAAGTCAGAGGATTTTTCGCCAGTGCTATCGACGATTTGGACCTTGACGAAAGGCATGTCAGTTTTTACCTTGCGAAAAACCAGTTAGTAAACCCTGAACAAACTGCTGATATTTTGGCAAGAATTATTCAGCAGGAATATTCAAAGATTTAAGCAGCTTGAATGATTAATCCGAACGGAAAGTTCTCTTTCATAATTTTAAATCCCTTTACTGATTTGTCAATGATTTAAGCGCAAAACGGGGCAAACCTGGATCTTCGAAGAAATTGGTCGGGCCGAACTTGGGGATTAAAAAATAAAGGTCTGGATAAAACTAACCGTAGCTCCGAAACGACACATTCGAGGCAGCAACACAGCATTTAAATTAGTTGTTGACAATGTAATTTGAAAATGCTATTATACAATCCGGTCCAACAACTAGTCTAACACCTGAAGTTGGAATCAGAGTACACAGTTAAGCAAGTATTGTGGGGGTATAGCTCAGCTGGGAGAGCACCTGCCTTGCAAGCAGGGGGTCAGCGGTTCGATCCCGCTTACCTCCACCATAATATATTTTGCGCTCGTAGCTCAGCTGGATAGAGCGTCTGACTACGAATCAGAAGGCCGGGAGTTCGAATCTCTCCGAGCGCACCATTTAGGCTGCTATATTATTGGGGTGTCGCCAAGCGGTAAGGCACCAGACTTTGACTCTGGCATTCGGAGGTTCGAATCCTCCCACCCCAGCCATTTAAGGGCCATTAGCTCAGTCGGCTAGAGCACCTGACTTTTAATCAGGGTGTCCCGCGTTCGAGTCGCGGATGGCCCACCAAACCATAGGGGATTAGTTTAATGGTAGAACAGCGGTCTCCAAAACCGTCGGTGGGAGTTCGACTCTCTCATCCCCTGCCAATTTTTATCCGGCCCGTTGGTCAAGCGGTCTAAGACACCGCCCTTTCACGGCGGTTACACGGGTTCGAATCCCGTACGGGTCACCAACTTTTATGGGCGATTAGCTCAGATGGTAGAGCGCCTGCCTTACAAGCAGGATGTCGGCAGTTCGATCCTGTCATCGCCCACCAAACGCTTTAAAAACCGCATTACTAAGCCATTTTTTTGCGAATACCTTTAACGAATTTGACAGCCTGATTTAACGTAAAAAATATTGTAGTCAGGACAGTCAATTGGCTAAAAAGTATACCGTCAAATAGCGAACAAAATTTTACAATTCGTTTCGCAACCCTTGACTGTATGTTTTTAGTTAAAACGTTAAAGGTATTTTTTGCGTTTATTTTATGAAGAATCAGCATTGAACGTCTAACTTTGCAGAAAGGGTTTTATAAAGGGTGAAAGAGCAATCAAACACATTGCTGAAAAGGCCGGTATTAATTTTGAAATGCCAATCGGGGAGTGCAATCCCCAACATTATATTAATATGTCTGAATCATGGAGTATAATATGATGAGGAGTTGCAGTTAATGGCAACAGAGAGGAGATTACTTATGGAAAACGAGAAGTTTCAAGAATTGTTGTTAGAGCAATTTGATAAATTGTCTCAAGAGATCCAAGAAGTTAGGACTAGTCAGCAAAGAACTGAAGAGAGAGTTAGTTCCTTAGATTCAAAGGTGGATGAACTGGGAGTTCTGATGGAGAAAGTAGACAATAATGTAAAGGCCGTAGCTGAAGGTTTATCAGCCCATAGAGAGCAGAGTGAACGTCAATTTGACGAGCAGAAAGAGTTTATCAAGAGAGAGAATGAGCTGATAAAGAGTGTTATTGCATGAAACAGTAAGGATCTAAGATTACACTTGATAGAATGATACACAAAGAAAAATGAATTTTACAGTTGCAAAAAAATAGTCTTCGTGCTAATATAAGTCTCACGCGAGAAAAGTAAGGACAAATTCGGCCCCGTGGTGTAGTGGTCAACATGCCTGCCTGTCACGCAGGAGATCGTCGGTTCAAGTCCGATCGGGGTCGCCATCATACTTGGAGGGGTGTCCGAGTGGTTTAAGGAGCTGGTCTTGAAAACCAGTGACTCCGCAAGGGGCCGTGGGTTCGAATCCCACCCCCTCCGCCAAGTCAAAAGCTACGTCTTCTTCTTGAAACAGATAAGAAAAAGTGTAGATTTTTTTAATCAATAAAAATATGCTGGTGACATGATGGTTATTTTACTATCATGTTTTTTGTTTCTTAAAATATCGTTCGTTAGGAAGGCCGGCACAAACGATTGAACTAGCGCCGACCTATGTCCAAAGGTCAATTTTGTTAGCTATGCATATTCTGTTCGCATTCTGAAATACTAAATATGGAATATATTGAAAGGAGTTTTTTTTATGTCACAACTGAACCAAATTGAACTGCAGAACCTGCGTCATTTGATTGGCGCTCATGAAACCGCCAACCAAAAATTGCAGGCTTATGCCGAGCAAGCGACCGATCCTGAACTTAAGCAGTTTTTTCAGGATGGTGCACAAGCTGCGATGAATACCAAACAACAGTTGTTAGGCTTTTTGAACTAAAGGAGGAAATAAGTAATGATACAAGAAAAAATAATGGTCAACGATGTACTTTCCTCTGTAAAGAGCAATCTGACATGCTACGCCAACACCATCACCGAGTGTGCGAACCCAACACTGCGTTCCGCCATTCAACAGATCCGTAATAACGATGAAGCATCGCAGTATAAGCTGTTCCAGATGGCACAGGCTAAAGGGTATTATAAGCCCGCTCTCATGGCTAAGGACGAGGAAGTGCAGCAGACTAAATCCCAGCTTACCGGCCACTAATCAATAAAAAGCTTCAAACGGATTCAACTGGAATTCAAACTTAAAAAAGCTCGGCTATATGGCAGTCCTGCATAAGACAGTATAAAAACTTAAACTGTTAATGGGCAACTGTCAAGTGAAATGCCTAAAACAAGCGTATTGTTCTCAGTGGACGATACGCTTGTTTTTTGTTTTCAATATGCTTCAATACGAGTTTATTACTTGACAAATCCTGTATAAAGAATGATAATGAGTTTGTACTCATTGAGTTGGAGGTCATTAAAGTGTCGCAAACAAAACGTCAAGAGCAAAAAGAGCTTACGCGACAGCGGATTATGGATACGGCATTCCGTATATATGCAGTAAATGGATTTTCTACTCCTACAAATATAATTGCACAAGAAGCCGGGGTATCTCATGGAGCAATCTTTGTTCACTTTCCCACAAAAGAAGTTTTACAGCTTCATGTCTTGGAACGGTTTGCAAAAGAAGTCGGGGATAAGCTGCATGGCCTTTCTACAACGAGTGAAGATATTTCCGAATTGCTTTATGCTCATATCAGTATTTTGCAAAAACATGAAGCATTCTACCGGAAAATGATTTTGGAAATTGCATCTTTACCAAACGAAACAAGGGAAATCCTTATTTCTCTGCAATCAACAATGTCATGGCATTTTAGCGTTGTGATCGAACAATCACAGAAAGCGGGGCTTATTAAGAAAATCCCCTTGCATATGTTGTTCAATACTTGGATTGCTTTATTACATTATTATTTGCAAAATGCTGACTTGTTTGCCCCCGGTGCATCGGTTCTGGATTGCTGTCGGGATGAATTGATAAACACTTTTGTTACACTCATTTCAAAATAATATTAGGGAGAATGAAAATGAAAACTTGTATTGCTTGCGGTATGCCTATGAATGACATAACTGAATTTGCAATGAACGACAGCTCAAAAGATTATTGTGTTCATTGTTCCCGACCGGATGGGTCAATGCAGTCTTTTGAGGAAAAGAGAAGTTCGCTGACAAACTTTATCGTAAAAACACAAGGGTTTGATAAAAATGCGGCCTTGAAAATGGCAGAAGCCATGATGAAAAAACTGCCCGTTTGGGCTGAATACTTCACATGAAAGGAGTTGGTTCTATGAGTGCATTATCTCATTTGCCCAATGTTGGTAAAGTGTTAGAAAGCAATTTATTGCAAGTGGGCATAAAAACTCCAGAGCAACTTCGAGATATGGGAGCAGAAGAAGCCTTTATTCGCATTCGCGCATATGTTGACCAGGGCGCATGTCTACATATGCTCTATGGCATACAAGGCGCAATAGAGGGAGTGCCGGACAAATTATTAGAAGATAGTACCAAACAAAGGTTAAGGAAATTCTACAAAACACTATACGGGAAGGATATTTATGAATGTCAGTAACGCATTTGGAATCTTGTTCAAAAGAAGCACCCGAAGTCCATAAGGCTTGGATTATACCTGCCGATACATCTCGCTGAAAATCCGGAGGTGGCGTTCCTCGTCTAGTATAATGCGTTTTAAGATCGCCACGATGTTCGGATCGCAGATAGTATTCGCCTGTCCGGAATACTTGCGGATGGCTGCTTCCTCTGCTTTGATTGATTCAGCTATCAACGCGCGTAACTCGCGTGGATAACCGATAAACGAGGGCGACCACCAGTGCGTGTATTCCCGGCAACTCCAAAGCCGCGGGTCCGCCCCAAGCAGCAGTGCAAGCTCGGCAAATATATTGAGATGGTGCATTTCAACGATGCTAATATGGTGGAAGCATCTTGAAATCCAGCTATATTGCGGCTTCGTCACGACGGCGATGTAGAAATACCGGGTGACGTCGTTCATCTCGGAAACAACATCGGCCATGTTGCTGAGCATCTCACAGGCATAAACCGGATTTGGGCCGACCACTCGCACCGGTGGGTATGGCGCATACACCTTGTAGTTGCACGCGTTGGTTTGATGATCGCTCATGGGCATTCCTCTTTCCGCATATCTGTACGGTATAGCTTATTCGTGCAGACAGGATATTAGCACAGCACCACCAACCCTGTCAGACGGTGCGACTTCACTCATACTGGCGATCCATGGCATAAGGCTGCCGGATACTGAAAATTAATGCGCCCTGCGTGGCGCGCCTTGATGGTCTAAAGAAATTCTTGTATAATATCTTTAGATTGAGTAAGGAGGCGGTTTTATGCCGAACATTAAATCCAGCACGGACTTAAGAAACAGCTACAATGAGATCTCGACGTTTTGCCATGAAAGCAGAGAACCCGTTTTTATTACTAAAAATGGGCGGGGAGATTTGGCTGTGATGAGTATTGAGACCTACGAGATGCTTAGGGGCAAACTCGAACTTTACCATTTGCTTGATGAGGGCAGGACGGCAGTAAAAGAGGGAAGAAAACGTCCGCTTGAAGAGGTAATGAGAGACATCAGGCAGGAGATAATTGATGGCAAAATATAAGGTTGATGTATCGGAACCTGCCGAAAACGACCTTCGTGACATTGTCCGATATATCTCTGCGCAACTGTCAGCACCGATGACTGCGTTGAAGATGATGGACAGCGTTGAGGAGGCTATTGCGGGCTTAGCGGTTACGCCGCAAAAATGCCCGCCTGTGACTGATGAACGGCTGACAATAATGGGATATCGAAAGCTGCTCGTAAAGAACTATATTGTCTTTTTCACGATAGATGAAACGTCAAAGGTCGTTGATGTTGAGAGAATCCTTTACGCAAGACGCGACTGGCGTCATATCCTTTGACGGCTGCACTTATTTTTGTTTACCGAAGCAGTGGTATCTTTTTGACCTCAATTCCAAGCCCTTTTTTGACAAACTTGTTTTTCAAGAAAGGGCTTGGAATTGAGGTTTGTTATTAAAAATAGTTTTTCAGAATTTCTTGACGAATTAGGCTTATTAGAATAGCCTAAAGGTTAGGTTTGTTTAGATAAACCTAATTCGTTTTGTGGTAAACAATAATGGAGGGACTAAGCCATGCTGAAAGATAGTTTCATATCTGTGGTCGATAAGATTAAAGCATCAAGGATTAAATCCATCCTCAGTTTTAAAAAACCTGCCGTTGGGTTAAGTGCAGCAGCAATTGCGCTTGCTGTGTTGGTGGGAGATATATATTTGACAAATGGTGTAAGCGCAGATCATCAAGATAAAATTGATTCGGACAGAGTATGGTATGAATCCTATGAAAAAGATGGAGAAGATCCTGAACGTTTAGACGGCTTTAAGACAGATTATAATAAAGTGAAGGTCAAATATATCTCTGAGATGATGGGCTTTAAACATGCAAATGAGTTTGAAACTAGCGAGCCTAAATTTGTCGCGGATATTGATTCTATGCTTAAATCCGCTAAAAGCCATGAAGGGGAAACGCCTGATTTATCAAACAATGGTATAATACAAAAATATATTATTGAATTATCTTCGGAAAGCGGCGGTTACGCTTGCCAACTTCTTTATAATACCCTATATGATAAAGCATATTTGGAAAAAGACGGCGGACTGCATGACATTGGAACCGACTATGCCCGTTATGCAGACTCACTATTGGAAAACCCCAATATAAGTGCCGATATGGATAACAATGCAGTTGCCCTCTTTAAAGAGTATGGCTGGACTCTTGACTATAAAATAAATAGTATGAAACTTAAACTGAATGATATAGAAAGCTTTTCAGGCTTTAACTCCAACTCATATTATTTCGCTTATAATAATGAACTTTCAAAGGACATTGGACTGGATATCAGCAAATATGCAGGTTCAAATGTTGATGTGGAAATCTATAGAATCCGTGAGGGAATGCCGCCGGTATCTAATCCAAACAAAAATACCAGAGGGATTGTCGTCAAGAATCAGAGCGGTATCATAGGAGCATTTATCAGTGCCGGCCGGCATAGCGTGTTTTCTGCCTGCAGCTTAAAGAGCAATGGTTTTGAACAAATAGCCGGCGTTTTATTTAACGAATGGCTTGAAGGCAAAATCACAGCCGGCGCCGGTGAGCAAAGGCTGGCTAAGCTATCTCCGGAGCAAGTTATTGAAGAATATTTCCAAGCCCTTGGTAAAAAAGATAGTAAACGTGCAGAGGCTTGCATTTCGAAGCAGACTATGTTGGAAAACTTAACAACAAATATGCTCAACCATAGGCTGTATAATGAAATGATCAGTTTGCCGCTCACTTGTGCGGACATCCATGAATCAAAAGATCCATTCAGTAATTTGAAGTCCGCTGCACTTTTAAAAACAGATTTATTAAAAAATGCTGAGACTGACGAAAACCATAAAACATACAGGGTAACTGTAAACCTGGCATACGTTAATGAAAACATAATCAGCAGCGGTGTACAGTTCTGGGGCTGCTCCATGGTTTATGAAACTCCGCAAACCGGCTGGAAAATAGTGGGGTTTGGGCAGGGATAGCAGCAAACAATATCAATCTGACGTCGACGCGTTGGTTTATCTTAGCTTTTCAGAGAGGTGAGGATAGTGAATCTCGAAACAGATGATTGGCACTGGCAGGAGATTTTTGAATCTCTGCATAATGGTGTAGTTGTAATCAATCGAAACAAAGATGTCATTGTCTTTAACAAAGCTGCAGCGACAGTTCTTAATATTCCTCAGGCCCAGGTCATTGGAGCACAGATCGAGCAGGTAATATCCAATACAAGATTGGTCCAGGTTATGGAGACCGGCACGAAGGAACTTAATCAGCGCATAGAAATTAATGGCATGGAGATTGTTTCTAATCGGAGCCCGATTCGGCGGGGGAAAGAGATCATTGGAGCGGTGGCAATCTTTCAGGATATTGCCGAACTTGAGGATTTATCTCACAAATTGGACACGTTTAAAGCCATCAATAAAAGCTTAGACGATGTGATCGAGTCTTTAGATGACGGAATTGTTGTCGCGAATGCTCAAGGCATTATTGTTCGGGCTAACGGTGCTTACCAGCAAATGACAGGGATAACTGTGAAGGAATTTGTAGGCAAACATGTACGTGATTTATTAAAGCAAGGCTATATGAATAAATCGGTTACGGAAATGGTCTTGGAACGGCGGTCAAAGGTCAATGTAATGGATATCAGAAACGGTAAGGATCTTTTGATGAGCGGGAATCCGGTTTTTGACGAGAATGGGAACATTTCTCATGTAGTAACTGCCGTTCGCGATGTTTCTCAATTAAACGAATTAAAAGGGAAATTAGCAGAAAGTGAACAGATAAGGGACAAATACTTGTATGAACTGGAGCAATTGCGTTCCCGGCAATCCTTTCAGAAAATCATCACCAAAGATCCAGTGATGCAAAAGAAGTTAGATATGGCTTATTATGTGGCCAATGTGGACTCGAATGTTTTGATTCTTGGGGAGACAGGGGTAGGTAAAGAACTTATCGCTCAATTAATTCATCGGGCAAGTAAACGGGCCAAGCAGCCCTTTATGAAAATTAATTGTGGTGCAATTCCATCCAATTTGCTTGAATCCGAGTTTTTTGGCTATGAATCAGGAGCCTTTACCGGGGCTCTAAAAGAGGGGAAAGCAGGTCTGTTTGAGTTGGCTCAAGGCGGAACCATATTCCTTGATGAAGTCGGAGAACTTTCCCTTGATTTACAGGTCAAGGTTTTACGTGCCATTCAGGACAAAGAAATTACCAGAATAGGCGGCAAAAAACCCATTTTGCTCGATGTCAGAATTGTTGCCGCCACAAACAGGCAATTGGAAGATATGGTCAGAAAAAAGGAGTTTCGTGAGGACTTATATTATCGGCTGAATGTAGTCCCCATTCATATTCCGCCTTTAAGGGACCGCAAAGCAGATATTCTTTCTCTTGTCGCGGAGTTCTTGGGGAGATTTAATCTAAAGTATGGATTTCAGAAATGGATTCACCCGGATGTAATGGATGTTTTTTTGGAGCATGACTGGCCGGGAAATATCCGTGAACTGGAGAACACCATTGAACGCTTAGTGGTTACCCAACGCGAGGATTGCATAGGGATTAATGCATTAGCGGAGACTTCCCTCCGGTCATTAAAGCCAACGACCGGGGATATTACCTCCTTAGAAGCCTACTTAGAAGGTGAGGAATGCCGGGTGATTGCCGAGGCATACCGAAAAACCGGGAGTACACGAAAAGCGGCGGCAATGCTTAAGATTAGTCAATCAAGTATGGTTAACAAAATGAGGAAATATAAAATTGAGGCGAAAAGCTTTAAAGAGTGATGAACGAACCTCTGAATGATCAAGTATTGAATCTGAGTGAACAGTATATTGATCACCTCTAAAGGCTTATAAAATGTGGTAAACGTTGATTTTAGGGTTGTTTAAGGATATAGTGAGTGATTACTTTTCTGATCAGAGTATTCTGCAAGTGCTGAATACTCTGATTTTTCATATTGGCACACTATTTGCAAAGGTTTAAATTGCCGGAAAAAACGCGAATGAAAGGAGATATGTAATAAATATGACGAGATAATTAGATTGAACTCAGACCAAATCGTTAGAAATGGATAAGAACGGAGAATCTATAGAAATTGAATGGAATGGAGGCATTACTAGATGGCACAACCAGCAGAAACTATTTACGGTAAAAATTTCGCTATACCTCAAAGGTTGGAACGATTGCCGCTTACTGGTTACCAAAAAAAGATCTTTTATATCATTGCAACTGCTTGGTTTTTCGATTCGATGGACCTAGGTATGCTAACCTTTGTCCTGGGATCCATTAAAGCAGATTTTCAGCTGACGACAGTTCAGGCAGGCCTGCTCTCAAGTGCAAGTTTCCTGGGAATGTTTCTGGGCGCAGCTATCGCGGGAATGCTCGCTGACAAATTTGGGCGTAAGATCGTTTTCCAGACCAGTATGATCCTGTGGGGTTCTGCCAGCTTCCTATGTGCATTCTCTCCAAATGTTGAAACCTTAGCTATCGCCAGAATTCTATTAGGATTTGGAATGGGCATGGAGTTTCCCATCGGACAATCTCTGGTATCCGAGTTTATCCCCGCTAAGAATCGCGGGCGGTATATTGCTTTACTGGAAGGCTTCTGGCCTATTGGTTTCATCGCTGCCGGACTGTTAGCTTATTTTATCCTGCCGATCGGTGGTTGGCGCATGGTATTTCTATGTGAAGGTATTCCAGCTATTTTTGTACTTGTTATTAGACGTATTGTGCCAGAATCCCCCCGCTGGTTAGATGCCAGCGGCCAACACGAAGAGGCTAATAAGGTTATGTTGGTCTTTGAAGAAGAAGTAAGAAAAAGCTATGGACAGGAGCTGCCGCCTGTTCAAAACATTAAGGATTCCGTAGCTGCCCCGCGGTCAAAGAAGTTTTCGTTCTTCGAACTCTGGGCACCGGGATATGTTAAACGAACGATTATGGTCTGGTCTTTGTGGTTCTTTGCCTTACTGGGATACTATGGGATAACGACTTGGCTGGGGGCTTTCTTGCAGGAAGCAGGTTATTCGGTTACTAAATCCGTCTTCTATACAATCGTTATTTCACTTGCCGGAGTTCCGGGATTCTTCACGGCTGCTTATTTTATCGAAGCAAAAGGACGTAAAGTAACAATTATTACGGTGCTGCTGGGCTGTGCAATTTCGGCTTACTTCTATGGGACAGCCACATCTCTTACCACACTGATTCTTTACGGCCTATGTATGCAGTTCTTCCTCTTTGGGATGTGGTCATCCATATATGCTTATACTCCGGAACTTTATCCTACCAGGTCGCGGGCGACCGGCTCTGGTTTCGCCTCTGCAGTGGGCAGGTTAGGATCACTTTTAGGTCCTTCAATTGTGGCGATAATTCTGCCGGTAACGGGACAATCAGGTGTATTCGCCCTCGGAGCAGCTTGCTTCGTGTTAGCAGCACTTGTCGTGGGAGTTTTGGGTATAGAAACCAAAGGAAAAGTACTTGAGGAGATTTCCGCTTAAATTCTCCAATAAAAGTAGACTCCAAAAATCCTATGAGCAGGAGGAAAATAAAAATCAATGATTATTATAGGTGAGAAAATAAACGGCTCTATTCCATCGATGGCTAAAGCTATTCGGGAAAAGGATGAAAATTATATTCGAGATTGTGCTAAAAGGCAGGCAGAAGCAGGTGCTGATTATCTTGATGTTTGTGCTTCGGTAGAAGTAGAACACGAAGTCCGGACCCTGAAATGGCTGATCGATTTAGTACAGGAAGTTACTGATATACCCATCTGTATTGACAGTCCCAGTCCCCATTCCTGTGCGGCGGCAATACCCTTTTGTAAAAAAACAGGCTTGGTCAACTCTGTGTCTCTGGAGGGTGAAAAAATAGACGTAATATTCCCGGTTATCGCTGATACCGAATGGGAATGCGTAGCGCTGCTATGTGATGGCAAGGGGATTCCTAACTCCGTAGAAAAACGCTTAGAAGTCTTTGAAACGATTATGAAGAGGGCAAAAGAATTCAAGATTGATCCGTCCCGCTTGCATATTGATCCGTTGGTAGAGACTTTATCGACGAATGAAACTGCTTTAACCACGTTCGCAGAATGTGCAAGGGAAATAAGAAAACGATATCCAACGATCCATGTAACAAGCGGCTTAAGCAATATTTCCTTCGGACTGCCTGCTCGTAAATTAATTAACCAGGCATTTATGGTATTAGCCCTAAACGCCGGCATGGACAGCGCAATTATTGACCCTACAAACAGAGATTTATTAGGGATGGTCTACGCAGCAAAAGCACTCCTGGAGAAGGATGAATACTGCTTGGAATATATCTCCGCATTTAGAGATGGTTTAATTGGGCCTTTGCCAAAAACTTAATTAAAAAAATAATTAGTGTTTAAGCACAAATGGAGGGTTTAAAGATGTCGAAAATTCAAGAAATCTTAAAAGCAATTGAATCGGGCAAGAAGAAAATGATGAAAACTCTTGTGGAAGAAGCATTGGCGGAAGGGTGTCAGCCCATCGATATCTTAAATCAAGGGATGATTCAGGCAATGAGCATTGTGGGTGAAAAATTTAAAGCTAATGAGATTTATGTCCCTGAGATGCTCGTAGCTGCCCGTGCCATGAAAGAAGGGGTGGAGCTGTTAAAACCCCATTTAGCCGGCGGTCAGACTGCTGTACTGGGTAAATTCATCGTTGGTACAGTAGAAGGCGACTTGCACGATATCGGCAAAAACCTTGTTGCTATGATGGTTGAAAGTGCCGGATATGCTGTCATCGATTTAGGTGTTGACGTTTCAGCGGAAAAATTCATCGAGGCCATCAAAGCCAATCCGGATTGCAACCTTGTTGGTCTTTCAGCTTTATTAACCACAACCATGCCTTCTTTAAAACAATCGGTAGCCGCAATTATTGAAGCCGGTTTAAAAGACCAAGTTAAGATAATGGTCGGCGGTGCACCTATAACCCAGGAATTTGCGGATCAGATTGGTGCGGATGCTTTTGCTGCTGATGCGGCATCGGCAGCAGCTATTGCCAAAGCCTTCGTTGCTTAACTTGCGGCAGCTTAAGATGATTGATGAATTGCAATAACAGGAGGTAGAAGAATGAACCGTCGCGAAAGAGTTTTATGTGCACTGAATCATAAAGAACCGGATCGTATCCCGCTTGATCTGGGAGCCGGATGCTCGTGTAAATTTACAAAGTATTTTTATGTAAAGCTTTTAGATTACTTTGGCATTAAAGAAGAAACCTTGGAAATGTGTCATATACCTTACCAGCTTGTCTATGCATCCGACAAGGTAATGGATCTCTTAGGCTGTGATGTGCGTGCCGCCAGACTCAAACCCATCAAACAAGGTGAAAGTTACTATGCTAAGAAGTGGGAAGACGATAACAGTTATTTCTATCGAAATGATTGGGGAACTGTCTACAGAATGCCAAAGCTTCAAGGGCTATATTACGATTTAGCCGGGTGTGCTTTGGGAGATGCCGAGGATGAGGAAGACGACAAAAAATTCGTATGGCCTACACCGGACAAATTTGATAAGGCGGGACGAAAGGAACTGGAAGACTACCGGGCGGCAGGATTTGCCACCACCATTTCCGAACAGTTTGGTAATGGCTTTCTGCAAACCGGTCCCTTGATCTGGGGTTTTGAAAACTGGCTGGCCATGTTAATAGCTGAGCCGGAACGCTGTATTCCGTTTATGGAAAAGCATCTCGAAAAGAAGATGGAGTTTTACGACAATATCTTTGAGGTTTACGGCGGCTTGATCGATGTTACCAGTGAAGCTGATGATTTCGGCACACAGCGCGGAACCTTTGTTTCTCCAAAACTTATCAGAGAGATGATCCTTCCTTTTCACAAGAAACTGAATGAGTATATTAAATCCAAAGGAGATGTTAAAATAACCCTGCACAGCTGCGGCTCGGTCACAGCGGCCTTACCGGATATCATTGAAGCAGGGTATGATATTCTGAATCCTGTACAGATTGCCGCTGCGGATATGAGCCCTGAGCTGTTAAAGAGCAGATTTGGCAAAGACATTGTATTCTGGGGCGGCGGGATCAATACACAATCCACCCTTCCCAACGGAACGCCCGAGCAAGTTAGAGAAGAAACCAAGAGAAACATTGATGCCTTCGCTAAAGATGGGGGCTTCGTGTTCTCGGCAGTTCACAATATCCAGGATGACGTCCCTATTGAGAACTTTATCGCTATGTGGGAGACGTTCCAGGATAACTGCAAATACTGATATAACTCCACAAGTGCTGAAGTTAGAAGCGAACTAACTGTTTAAAACCAAGGAAGACTATGCCGGCTTCCTTGGTTTTAATACAATAGTTTGCTTAGTTGTTTTGATAGCCTGAAGCCAATGGAATTGATGTAATGGCCTTGGTCAAAGATTCAGGAATCCCTTATAATAATGGTGAAAGTACGGTTTCTTATGTAGCCCTGATATTGTTTAATCTTTAATTGTGAAAATACTCAGTTATAATAAAGTAAGTAATAATGAAGTGGGGGAAGGGGACTAGAATGGAATGGATGCCGTTGTGTTGGACAATATCCGCTGTAAACTGGATTTAGCAAAACTTCAGGAAAAGCTGCACTTGGCTGAGAACAGTGCTGAACTCTCTGAAATACTAGATCTGGCGGCTGAAGCTGAGTTAATCGCCAGACCCAAAGTGATGTTTAAAAAATCATTGGTTGAAGCAAAGGGAGATGATTTTGTAGTCATCGACGGAATCAAATTTACCAGTCATATCCTGAGGGTAAATCTAGAAGATGCTTCTATGGTCTTTCCTTATATAGTTACCTGCGGGACGGAGCTGGAGGTTTGGTCTAAACAATTTGATGATTTCTTTATAAGCTATTGTGTGGATATGATCAAGGAGATGGTCCTGAATTTTGCCCGGCAGGAGTTTGTGTCCTTTTTGGAACAGGAATTTGGCTTAGGACATGCTGCCAATATGAATCCGGGCTCCTTACCAGACTGGCCGATCACGGAACAAAAACCACTTTTTGAGCTTTTAGGGAATGTAGAGGAGTCAATCGGAGTTCAACTTACCAATAGTTATCTGCTGCTTCCGGTTAAGACGGTTTCAGGTATTCGTTTTCCCAAAGAAAGCACCTTCGAAAACTGCCAATTATGTCCCCGTGATAATTGTCCAAACAGAAGAGCCCCTTATAGTGAAGAAATGAGTCAACAGTTTCAATGATAGAGTGGAGATGATTTTGTGATTAGTGCCTTAGAAATTAAGCAGAAGGCTATCGAACTAGGGGCGGATTTGGTTGGAATAGCCGACTTGCAGCGGGTTGCCGGGATTCCCACTGAACCAAAGGAACTCCTTGAGCATTATACTCATGCCATCGTTATTGCTGTTGCTCTTTCCCCGGATGTTTTTGAACAAATTAAAGATGAACCAACCCCTCTCTACCTTCATCATTATTTGGCCGCGAATATTCTTCTAGATGATATCACCTTACGCCTCCAGAGAAACATTATTCGGGAAGGCTTTCGTGCTCTGGCTATTCCTGCGTCACAAATTGTCGATAAGGTTGATTGGATGGGGCATATATCTCATAAAGCAATGGCTAAGGCGGCAGGACTCGGCTGGCAGGGGAAAAGCCTTTTGCTTGTTACTCCCGGGTATGGCCCGCGAGTCCGCTTAGCAACCCTGCTTACCAATGCAGCCCTTGAGCCTGATCCCATGATGCCCAATCGCTGCGGTACATGTCAAAACTGCCGGAATGCTTGTCCGGCAGCGGCTATTAAAGGGGGAGTCTGGGAAGATCATCCCCAAACGAGGGATGAGGCCCTTCACTTTTCGCGCTGTTTAGAAAAAGTAAATAACTTCGCAAAACGGCCCGAAATCGGCAAATCCATCTGCGGAGTTTGTATCAGTGTCTGTCCCTGGGGAAAACCGAGAGAATCCAAAGCAAAATGAACGTTTTCTGGAGCCCGCTAAGTTCATTTTAACTTAATAAGTAAGCCAAATTCTTTAAGAACCAGGATAATAATCCTTTGTTTAATAATTTAAGTAATTCGTAAATACTCCAAAGTACATGGTATTATTAGAATGGATACTTAATGGTTTATAGGAACTGCATGTAAGGCAGCGGGGGATGGATACATGATACGTCTGGAGAATGTTGGTAAAGAGTTTGACACGGGCTTTTCTCTAAAAGATTTAAATCTTTCAATTGAAATGGGTGAGAAGGTTAGTATCTTTGGGCCTAACGGAGCGGGAAAGACAACCTTTCTTAAAATCTTGTCAGGCCTTGTTACTCCTTCATCAGGCTCACTTACAATTGGGGGATATGCGTTTACGAAGAGAGTCGAGATCTTAAAAAACTTAGGATTGGTACCCCAGCAGGGACATTTTTATGAAGCCTTAAGCGTCAGACAAAACCTCGAATTTTACGGAAAACTGTATGGTTTGCAGAAACAGGAATTAACTAAAACAATGACCTGGTTATTAACGGAATTTAATTTGCTTACAAAGTTGGATGTGAAAATTTCTCAATTGTCAAAAGGGATGAAACAACGACTTCTTATCACAAAAGCTTTGCTCCATGACCCGCATCTGTTATTGCTCGACGAACCTTACTCAGGCCTCGATCTGCAATCATCAGAGTTTCTGTTCGATTTTATATCCTCCATGAAGGATAAAACAGTCATAACCGCAACCCACGATTTTGATACGGGTCTTCGGGAAGGGCAGAGGATCATCATCTTTAATAAAGGCTCCATCGTGTTTGACGGGCAATGGATCGAAACCATTCCGGCCTTTAAAGAGTTTTACCGGAAGATGGTGGGATAATGATTAGACAAGCAATGGCGATAGCCTATAAAGATTTTCAAATAGAATCAGGGAAATTAAGATTGTTTACTTCCTTAATTTCTTTGTCCTTTAGTTTAATATTTTTGTCCAGTCTTGTTTCGGCGAAAATCCCGGAAAGCAAGCCCGAAATGGCAGCTTTAACAATGTGGTTGATACTGATCTATTTATTATTCCAGACTCTTAACCGATCTCTGGCAACCGAAGATGAATCCGGCTGTTGGGACGCTTTTCTGATTTGTCCTATTTCACCCAGAGCGATATTTCTTGGAAAATTCATCTATAATTTGCTGCTCATTATATTGGTTGAACTTATAACCTTTCCTTTCTATCTTCTTTTCTTTAACCTTCCCGGTTCATTCGTCCTGACTCTTGTCCCTATTTGCTTAGCAGCTCTGGGGTTTGTAGCTGTAGGTCTTTTAGTCTCGTTATTTTCCCTCGGCAATCAAGGAAGAGAGCTGCTGTCCAATGTTACTTCCTTACCTTTATTCCTGCCAGCGTTATTTCTGGGCCTTAGTATCACTGTAGACTTATATAAGGGAGGCGGACTCCAGGATGTTTGGAAGCAAATACTCTTATTAGGCATCTATGATCTGGTTTTTATAGCGATTTCATTTATTGCTTTTGATACAAATCATATAGAAAGCTGACCGTTAAGAACTTATCTTGTTTTACCGACGCCGTACTTTTCCAGATGCCGGTATAAAGTTGTTCGGGCAACGCCTAATTGACGGGCTGCTGCTGATAGATTGCCGCCGGAATCCTGTAAAAGTTTGAGAAGTACCTCTTTTTCATGACAGATTGAAAGCTTTTTTGGGCCCGGGTCATAAACGTTATCCATAAGCCAAGGGGAGTTGATAAACTTAGCTTGGATACTTTTAGGAAGGTCTTCTCTCAAGATGGTTCCATTCATACAAAATAACACTGCATGCTCAAGGCAATTTTGGAGTTCCCGGACATTTCCCGGCCATCGATAGACCTTAACCAGAAATTCTCTGACCGTCTGCTCAAGTTTTGGCAGCGGTTTATCATATTTACGGGCGAATTGGTCCAAAAAATGATCAATTAACAGTGGAATATCTTCCCGGCGTTCCCTTAGGGGCGGAATGGTAATACTTACAACGTGAAGCCGGTAAAAACAGTCGGCACGAAATTGTCCTTCATTCACAAGGTGTTCAAGATTATGATGGGTGGCTGCAATAATTTTTACGTCTACCGGAATGGGGAGGGAACCTCCAAGTCTTACAACCTCACGCTCTTGGAGAACTCGTAAGAGATGAACTTGAAATCCCAAAGGCATCTCGCCAATCTCGTCAAGGAAGAGGGTGCCCTGATGTGCCTCTTCGAACTTGCCTTTTCTGCCGGTTTTAGAGGCCCCCGTGAAAGTGCCGGGATCGTATCCGAAAAGCTCACTAGCCAGTAATTCTTTCGGAACAGCTCCGCAATTTATGGCAACAAACGGACCTTTTCGTCGGTCACTGATTTGATGGATAGCTCTGGCAAAAAGTTCTTTACCTGATCCGCTTTCTCCGAACAGTAATACGGGAACGTTTGTATCGGCGACCATATTGCACTGGGTCATCGCAGAACGAATACTACCGGACTTGCCAAGGATTTTGTTCCAGGGAGTATTCTCCGGGGCTGATTTAGCGGGTGTTTTTTGCTTAGATCCGCTGAGTATCAGCATGGAACCTATTCGCTGGGCATTCAGATAGATTTCTTGGATAACTGCCGGAATTCCAAACTGTTCGATGAATACTTCGTATTCATCGTTCTTTGGCTCAGAGTTGTGATAGTGCAGCAGGCAGGTATTAAGTCCTTCCTCAGTCCATAATCGTTCCAAATTCTGACCGGAAATTTGATTGACAAATCTGCGTGCAAATTGGTTCGACTGAATCGGATTAAATGCTGCATCGAGGACAATAACACCATTGTGCGGATAACGCAGGATGGCTGATATATAGTTCTCCATTAATTGGGATCGGGCTATTATTGTTTGCTCATAAAGTTTATATTCAATAACTTGTGAGGCCATAACCGCCATTCCCAGGGAGTGGGCCTGAGCGTCTTGCCAAGAACCTGTAACATCGATTACCCCTAAAACTTCCTTTGTTACAGGGTCTTTTACCGGTGAAGACGAACAAACCCAGTCATGGATTCCTTCGCAGAAATGTTCCGCGGCAAAAATCTGGACAGGGTAACCTGTTTTTAGGCAAGTACCTATTGCATTAGTTCCAATAGATTCTTCACTCCAACAAGAGCCTAAGACGAAATTAATTCTTTCAGCTTGCTGTTTTACGTGACGGTTGCCGCCAAGGAAAATTATCCGGCCTTGGGAGTCGCATAAGGTTAAAATATAGTTTGTTTCCTGAGCTTGAATCAATAAATCATTTAGTGTAGCGATAGAATAATCATAGAGTTTCGAACGTCTGATAATATTAGCGGTGTCTTCAGTATTAAGGGGATCATCAGTCTGTTTTCGTCTGGGGTCAATGCCCGATTGCAGACAACGTATCCAAGAGTCATACACTGTGGATCGTATTGAACTAGGGTCTTTAGAATTAAATAGAAATCGGTTTCGTGTCTCTTCTAATCGTTTTCGGTGTTTGAAAAGTCCTTTAGAGCTAAATACAGCTAATTGCGAACTCATAAAAACCACCTTTTTATAAAGTATTAAAAGTAGACTGAAAATTGTGATTATTACTGTAATTTTATGCCAAGCACTTGTTAATAGCAAGTATTTTTCTTGAATGTAATTAAACCCCATAATAAAAAAGACTCCCGTCTCGGGAGCCTTTTTACCGATTCATATTTCTTAAGTAGAAATGAAGAAGAAATCAACTTAGATGGTAATTATTTAAGCATCTCCTTTTAGGACGACTTTAATAGCGTTGTCACGGCGCTCTTCAAAGATATCATATCCTTCCGCAACCTGTGATAAGGGTATGGTGTGAGTTATCAGCGGTTTCATATTAAGCTTGCCCTCTTTAATAAGATCAATCAGCTCAGGGATATGATCGGCCTTAACGAGTCCCATCTTAATAGTAATGTTTTGAATCCAGAGCTTTTGCATTTCTAAGATCTGGGGTTTTTCAAAGACTCCGATTAAGGAAACTGTCCCGCCTGGCCTGACCCCTTCAATAGCACCTTTAAAGGTTGGCTCAAACCCATTAGCTTCAATGGTTACGTCTGCCCCGCGGCCATTGGTGAAATCCTTTAAGGCCTGGGTAACATCAACATTTTGGGGATTTAATCCATAGTCTGCCCAGCCTTGCTTAATGGCAAAATCCAGCCTGGATTGATCTATGTCTACAGCAACAATTCTCGACGGTCCCCATAGTCGTGCGGCTGCCATGGAACACATGCCGACAGGACCGGAACCAAATACCGCTACAGTATCTCCCGGCTGAATATTGCCATTTTCCGCTCCGAAATAACCGGTCGAAAGAATGTCCCCAACGAACAAGACATCTTCGTCTGTTAAACCGTCAGGAATAAGATACATTCCTGAATCAGCATAAGGAACTCTGACGTAATCTGCCTGGCAGCCATCGATCATATAGCCGAAGATCCAACTGCCATTTTCACATCTGGAATATAGGCCTCTTTTACAATAGAAACATTCCATACATTGAGTAACGCAGGATACAGCGACCTTATCCCCTACCTTGAACTTATTAACCCCTGGTCCGGTTTCAACGACTACGCCGCAGAATTCATGTCCGATGATTCTTCCGGGTTCTACCTCGGGCAATCCGCCATTTCGAATGTGTTTGTCTGTTCCGCAAATGGTTGAAGTGGTTACTTTTACTATGGCGTCCGTAGGTTTTAGGATTACTGGATTTGGTACTTGGTCAAGGCTCATATTTTTGGGACCATGATAGACAAATGCTTTCATTGAAAACCCCTCCTGTTTTTTCATTGACTAATCTAGATTCAAGAGTCCTTGCCTCTTGATTTAAACTTGAAACCACTAGGGTTTAATCTCAAAGAGTTGTTTGGATAGGGAAATCCAGCAATATTACCTAATGCCCGATAACCAGTCACTCCCTTCTTATAGATAATATAAATTTATATAATATTCTGTATATTGCAAAAATAATGCCAGCGATCAAATTTAGCCGGGAAGGCAGGAATTACGGGGATATGTCCAAAATTTAAGATTGACTGATTTTATAAATGCTACAAAATTTGCAACAGGTTGTAGCGCTACATATGTTGCGCTACATGTTTAGGCTTGTAAAGTACAGATGGATTGGATGGTTGATGATTTAGCGGGATTGGGGAGAATTGCAAACTATTGTCGAATACAAAATGCTTTTATGATAAACTATATAAAATAAAATGAAAGGATTTGGTAATTCCTTGAAAGAATATAAGAATGATCATCTCATCGTTCACTGGTTTCCTGAACTATGTGCTCATCCAGGAACATGCTTAAGGCTTTTGCCAGAAGTGTTTAGTTTAAAACAACGTCCTTGGGTTAATGTAAATGCGGCTGAACCGGAGAAAATAATAGATGCGATCGACCAATGTCCATCAGGTGCCTTAAGATACTCCCTTCCCGAGAGTTCCAAAGTTGATAAACAAATCGCTAATGGGGTAGGTAACATGAATTTCGAAAAATCAAACCCGCCTATAGTAAAGATACGAGTAATCCCTAACGGACCATTGTTAACTGAGGGTCCTGCCGTTGTAATTGGTTTGGATGGCAAGCCTATGAAAGAAGGCAGCAGACTGGCATTGTGCCGTTGCGGACTTACAGGAAACCGTCCATTTTGTGATGGAGCTCATAGCAAACAAGGATGGAAGCCTGATGATGGCGATGATTTGAAATCCTGTGAGTAATCTATGATAGAATGATAACTGAATGGCAGTCCTAAGGAGTATGAAGACAACGGTCTTTAATTTAAGAGAAAGGAGCAGGATGTATGCCCGTAATTACGATTGATGCAGGTAAGATGTCTAAAGAACAGAAAGCGACGCTGGTTAAAGAGCTGGCTTCTAAAGCCAGCGAAACCCTGAATATTCCAGTGGAAGCTTTTGTGACAATTATTCGGGAAAATGACCCGGATAATATCGGAAGCGGCACTCAGCTTTTGACAGAAAAAATGGCTAAAAAATAGACATAACTTTCAGAGCCGGACAACATAGAAACGAAAACGTTTAGAACAATGCAAAACCCACTGCATGTGTCATTGCAGTGGGTTTTGCATTGCTACCCGGAGGGATCAATCTTCAAGAATTTGTCCGTCGGTGGAAATTGTTACAACATTCCAGGGTATCATTTTTTGACTGTTGATTAAGGCGTTTTTAACGGCTTGAACCATACCCCCGCAGCAGGGAACCTCCATCCTTAGAACCGTCACGCTTTTTATTTCATGCTGTTTCAATATAGCGGTCAGTTTCTCTGAATAATCTATAGCATCTAGTTTAGGACAGCCAATTAAGGTGATCTTATTGCGCATGAAGGTTTGGTGAATATTGGGGTAAGCGAAAGCGGTGCAGTCAGCTGCTATCAGCAGGTGTGCGTTATCAAGATAAGGCGCGGTTATTGGTACCAGTTTTAACTGGCAAGGCCACTGACCAAGTTGAGATTGGGCGTTTTGTTCTGAGAGAACGGATGTTGCCTGAGGTTTTCTTTTAGCCTGCAGCTTAGCTTGGCTACCAGGGCAGCCGCAGGGGAGAACTTCTTCGGGTTGCTGCTTCCGTTTCTCCATATGTTTCTTTACAGCTTCCTCATCATATTCAACAGTTTCTCTCTCTTCAAGGACGATAGCTCCGGTCGGACATTCCGGCAGACAGTCTCCAAGGCCGTCACAATAACTTTCGGAAACAAGGCGGGCTTTGCCATCAATTAGCTGTAAGGCACCTTCATGACAGGCATTGACACAAAGACCACAGCCATTACACTTTTCTTCATCTATTTTGACAATCTTTCTTAACATCGTAATTCCCCCTTAATCTTGTTTTTACAGGTTCATTATATTACAATCAAAGAACTAAGTCGGTATCCTGGGATACAAAGTATAGGCGGTAAGAAGATGTTTGGTAAATATTTAGAAAAAGTATCAGGTGTGGGCTTATTTCATGGAATCCCCAGAGACTCCCTTGAGGTTATGTTAAATTGTCTGAAGCCCAAAGTGTGCTGCTTTAAAAGAAATGATTATATTGTCACCGGCGGGGATACCTATGAAAGCGTTGGCATACTTCTTCAGGGCACAGCAACCGTCAGTAAAGAAAATGCTGCAGGAAACAGAATCGTCATGTCTCTTTTAAAATCAGGGGATATTTTCGGCGAAATTGTTGCTTTTTCAAGCTTCATGACATGGCCCGCTACAGTTCAGGCCCAGGAAGTATGTGAAGTTCTCTTCCTGCCGAGGGGAAAAATAGTCGGTGATTGTGAGAGAATGTGCTCGTGGCATAGGATTTTAATCCTGAATTTCTTGCATATAATTTCTGAGAGGGCAATCATGTTAAACAAGAAGGTCGAATATCTGACACTCAAAAGTATCAGGGGGAAGATCTGTACGTATTTACTGGATCAATATAAAACAACAGGAAACAAAAACATAATATTACCATTAAACCGCAATGAACTGGCTGACTTTCTCAATATTTCCCGGCCCTCCATGTCCAGAGAAATGGGTAAACTGCGAGATGAAGGACTTATAAAGTTTCATTTAACATCTTTTGAACTTTTAAATCTAGAAGAATTAAAATCTATGAGTGAGTTATAGTATAGAGACATAAATTCTAATTAGCTATTGACGGCAAGGTTAATTTAGAAATATAATATCTTTGTAATCAATACAAAACCTTATTTTACTTGTTTGATTCAAGATGTTTGGGTGTAGTGGTTACAGTGAAAATGTGGATTAATTAGAGATAGGAGTTTTGAGGATGAATTTAAAGGGAACTAAGACTGCGGAAAACCTAATGAAAGCCTTTGCCGGTGAATCCCAAGCCCGCAACCGTTATACTTATTATGCATCAGTGGCAGATAAGGAAGGTTATAAGCAAATTAAAAATATTTTCATTGAAACCGCTGATAATGAAAAAGAGCATGCCAAGAGATTCTACAAGTTTTTACTGGCGGGATTTCAAGGGGAACTTCCGGCTGGAATCGAAATCACGGCTGACTTCCCGGTGGCTCAGGGGACGACTTTAGATAATTTGCTTGCCGCAGCAGGCGGAGAAAATGAAGAGTGGGCTGAATTATACCCCGCATTTGCAAAAGTTGCTGAAGAAGAAGGCTTTCCGGAAATAGCCAATACTTTTAAAATGATTGCTTCCGCTGAAAAGAGACATGAAACAAGATATAATAAGCTTGCAGAAAATATTAAAAATGGTACTGTATTCAAAAAAGAAGAGACAAAGCTTTGGAAGTGCGGCAATTGTGGTTATGTTCATGAAGGAACCGGTGCACCTGATGAATGTCCTGCCTGTATCCATCCACAAGCCTATTTTGAAGTTTTCGAAGAGACTTATTAATTCTTTAAAGCTTTCATTTTACTGAAAAGCTAATCCTTAATACTCTCGAAGTAACCTTAAACCCCCTGAAGCAGGCTTTTAAGCCTGATCTTTAGGGGGTTTTGAAATATCCTTTATCTTAAAACAACACGTTGCTACTACCGGGAAAAAATTCTATACTTAAAGCAGTTATTCAGATCAACAATCAGTTTAGACCGGTCAAACGGGTTTACCGAAAAGAACGTCTTAAACCAACGCTAGAAAGTAGGTTCTGATAGCTATGGATGATAATGTGAGAAAACGGATGGAAAATGATCGTTTTGCGGCATTTGTCGGTATAAAATTAGTCAAACTTGAGCCCGGGTACGCTGTTGCGGAGCTGGATATTTCCGAGAAGCACTTAAATGGAGTGGATATTATTCAAGGGGGAGCGATCTTCACTCTTGCTGATTTTGCCTTTGCTGCAGCCTCTAATGCTTGCGGACAAATAACCGTAGCTATAAATGCCAACATTTCGTATTATAAAGCTTCAACTGGAACAACATTAATCGCGGAGGCAAAAGAGGCTTCGGCTTCACATAAAATTGCCAATTATAATGTTGATGTTTTTAACGAACATAGAGAGCATATTGCCCATCTGAGTATAACGGGCTATAAAAAGACTAAAGAGAATTTTGGCGGTGAGAACCGGGGGTAAGATAATGAATAGACAGACAGAGGTTCTAAACGAGTTTGGCCGGGCACGCCTGAATGAAGAAGCTGTAAACATAGAACGAGTTTATTTTTATAAAACAGATAAACGGGTTAATCCTAAGCAGGAGGAGCCTTTCTGGATTTCTGCCGGAAAGCTGCCTGTTTTGCTGTCTGCCCCACATGCCGTCAGGCATTACAGGCAAAAAAAGATTAAAATGTCGGATCAATTCACCGGCTCTATTGTCTACTTATTAGCCCGGCTGACGAACTGCCATGCAATTGCAGCGTCTAAACTTTATGGAGGAGATCCTAATTTTGATGACCCGTGTATCTTTAAAGAAAAAATTGCCGAATTGTGTACCGGTAGGAAAGTGAAGCTCGTACTTGACATCCACGGTGCCGCACGTGAAAGAGAATTCGATGTGGATTTTGGCTCGAATAGAGGAAAAAATCTTTTAGGCAAACCCATAATTCTGGAATCCTTGCAGCGAAGCTTTCAGGACTTCGGATTCTCCGGAGTCTCCCATGATTATTTTGCAGCTTCCGGGCCAAACACGGTTGCCAATTATGTGGCACGAGAGCTGGGAATTCCGGCTATTCAGATAGAGATTAATAAACACTATAGGGTACCCGCTCAAAACCCCCAGGGGTTTCATCGTTTGTTGGGTGCTTTGGCTGAAAGTATTAACAAGTTGGCATGATCCGAGATTACGCAGCCTGGGAAGAGCAGAAAAGATCACTTAAATTACTGAGTTGGATTTGACAAGCTGAATAATTTAAGGTACACTTAAATTGTTAAGAGGGAGTAGTTGAATTACAAAGGCAACATACCCGGTAAGGTAACTTACCTGACTTTGTAAACCGTTTGAGGTAACAAGACTTTTAACATGGCTATTATGCTGTGTTAAAAGTCTTTTTTGTTTCTTCAAACACTTGATTAAAATGGAAGTAAGGAGTGATTATTTCGTAAATACTATAAGGAACGATCAGCTCTATTAATTAGCAATGGGTAAATAGAAGGAGGATTATACTGTGGAGTTTTTCCGAAAAGAAGCTGAAGAAGTCATCTCCGAGTTGCAGAGTAACGAAGAGAAAGGCCTGTCAGCAGCTGAAGCTGAGTCGAGAATCCAACGTTATGGGAAAAACATTTTTACTCCGAAAGAAAAAGAGAGTATATTGGTAAAAATATACGAAAGCTTAAAAGAGCCCCTTATACTCATTCTTTTGATTTCCGGGTT
Source organism: Desulfosporosinus youngiae DSM 17734 (assembly GCF_000244895.1). Lineage (NCBI taxonomy): Bacteria > Bacillati > Bacillota > Clostridia > Eubacteriales > Desulfitobacteriaceae > Desulfosporosinus > Desulfosporosinus youngiae. Next base: position 3,527,245 of record NZ_CM001441.1, on the reverse strand, counting down.
AATATCACTAGCGATGGGTCATATTGCGGACGGTTTAGGGATCTTTGTTGCCGTTTTAATTGCTACCTCAATTTCAATTATTCAAGAAGGTAAATCAGATAAAGCCTTTGAAGCCCTCTCTAAGCTAAGTGAAGATGTGCATGTCAAAGTAGTCAGAGACGGAAAAATTGTGTTGCAAGCACAAAGTGAACTTACGGTTGGAGACATTATCCATTTAGAAACAGGGGATAAAGTTCCCGCGGATGCTAGGATCATACATTCTTCAAATCTTGGAATCGACGAATCGATGTTGACCGGTGAAGCTGAAGCAGCTTCTAAGAATTCATTGAAAATCGAAAGGGATAATTGTCCTCTGGCAGAACGCAAAAACATGTTATACTCCGGTACGATGGTGATTGAAGGCAGGGCCATCGCCATTGTAACATCTATCGGTGATAAGACTGAGATGGGTAAAATCGCTGATGAATTAAAAGGAGAAATAACCTCACAAACCCCGCTTCAACAAAAATTAGCGGACCTGGGTAAACGAATATCCATTATCGGATCGATCGTGGCCGCCGGAATTTTCCTTTTCGAAGTCTTCAAGATGTACAGCCAGGGGATCCTGGTGTTGGATAATCTGGGGGCTGCTCTTCCAGGGATCAAGGATGCATTCGTAACTTCAGTAGCTCTGATTGTCGCTGCCGTGCCTGAAGGATTGCCCACCATGGTTGCTATTACCCTGGCCTTTAATATGCAAAAAATGGCTAAGAATAATGCGCTTGTTCGAAAGCTTATTGCCTGCGAAACAATTGGCTCGGTTAATGTCATCTGTTCGGATAAGACAGGGACTCTGACAGAAAACAAGATGACCGTTGTTGAGGTATGGGCCGATGGCAACGATGTTTCAGTCGATCAGCTGCGTAATGAAGAGATGCTTCAGAATTTCTGCCTCAACTCGACAGCGGATATTTCTAAAAAAGATGGAAAATATGAATTCCTGGGAAATCCCACAGAGTGTTCGCTGCTTGTCTGCGCCGATAAAAATAATATCAACTATCTCCACTATCGCAAAGAGTATAGTGAGCCTGTCAGTGAATACAATTTTACGTCGGCCAGAAAAATGATGTCCACAGCGTATCAAACAGAAAAGGGCTTCAGACTCTATACAAAGGGTTCGCCCGAAAAGGTTTTAAGTATTTGTGACCGGATTCTCTACAATGGAACGATTGTTCCGATGACTCAAGAGCACATTAATGAAATTGAGGCTAAAATAAAGCAGCTTCAGGATAAGGCAAGAAGGGTTTTAGGGTTCGCCTTTAATGATTTTACGGAAGAACCTCAATGGGAAGATATCTATAATGTTGAAAAAAACCTTGTATTTACCGGCTTTGTCGGAATTGAAGATCCATTGCGTTCGGATGTCAAGGAAGCCATTGACCATTGCCGAAGAGCAGGCATCACGGTCAAAATCCTGACAGGGGATAACATTAATACAGCGCGGGCCATTGCCGGTCAATTAGGAATTGTCAAGAATGACTCCCTGGTATTAGAGGTTACAGACATTGACGCCATGAGTGATCAGGAGTTGAAGAGTAAGCTTCCGAATATTGTGGTCATCGCACGCTCAAATCCCACGGCTAAGATGAGAGTTGTCAAGCTCTTGCAGGAAATTAATGCTTCAGTGGTTGTGACCGGTGATGGCATTAATGATGCTCCTGCTTTAAAATCGGCAGATGTCGGTGTTGCGATGGGGATTGCAGGAACGGAAGTATCTAAAGAAGCTTCGGATATCGTCTTATTAGATGACTCTTTCTCCACCATCGTTAAGGCTATTAAATGGGGACGGGGCATCTACGAAAACTTCCAGCGGTTTATTCAATTTCAGCTTACGGTCAATGTTGTTGCCTTTGTAACTGTCATCTTGGCAGAAGTCATGGGATATGCGATGCCCTTTACCACCTTACAGTTATTATGGGTGAACATTATTATGGATGGACCTCCGGCCTTAACCTTAGGTTTAGAACCGCCGCGGGAACATCTGCTTGAAAAGCAGCCAATCAGGAGAAATGCATCGATTGTCACCAAGGATATGCTATTCAAAATTGTTGCTAACGGGTTATTTATTGTAGCAGGCTTATTATTGCTGATGGACACACAAATGCTTGGCGGTACAGCAGCACAACAATCCACCATTGTATTCACTTCCTTTGTGTTGTTCCAGCTTTGGAATGCATTTAACAGCCGGGAGTTTGGGGTGCGGAGCATTTTCCCGAATCTCCTCAAAAACAAAACCATGGTCGGGGTTGTGTTCTTGACCTTCCTGGTTCAGGTTATGGTTACTCAATTTGGCGGAAACGTGTTCAAAACGGTTCCTCTCGAATTGGGATTATGGTTCAAGATCATTGGCTTCACCTTTAGTATTGTGATTTTCAGTGAAGTCTTGAAACTAATAATGAGAGCCTTCCCAGGGGCTAAGACTGCTTAGAATGACACAAACGTCCACAATCTCATCTAAAAGGGATTGTGGACGTTTTATGTAAACCTTGTACTAGGGGCAATTCATGAATTGCCCCTAGTACAAGCACATTTGCCAAAAAAGTATTATAATAAGAATGCTAAGCAGTTTAGTAACTAAATCTTGAGGAGGAAATCTTAAATTGGTTATCATCAAAACTGAAAAGGAAATTGAATTTATGGCAGAGGCTGGAAAGATTCTTACTGCCTGCCATCGAGAACTCCGTTCGTTGATTCGTCCAGGGATAACATCTTTGGAAATCGATAAATTCGCAGAGGATTTTATCCGCTCCCATGGAGCGACTCCCGAGCAAAAAGGGTATAAGGGATATCGATTTGCTACTTGTGCGTCCGTCAATGATGAAATATGTCATGGGTTTCCAACGAAAGACCCTCTGAAAGACGGAGATATTGTCGGTATTGATATGGTGGTCAATCTTAAGGGCTGGCTTGCGGATTCAGCCTGGACTTATCCTGTGGGCCAAATATCTAAACAAGCCGAAACCTTGCTTAAGGTTACCAAGGAATGCCTCTATCTGGGTATCGAAAAATCAGTCGTTGGCAATAGAATCGGGGATATATCCCATGCTATACAAAGTCATGCTGAAGCGCACGGGTTCTCAGTGGTCCGGGATTTTATGGGTCATGGAATCGGGCAAATGATGCATGAGGATTTGCAGGTCCCGCATTTTGGAAAGCCTCACAGGGGGGAAAGACTGCGGGAAGGGATGGTATTTACGATTGAACCCATGATCAATATCGGTACATATCATCTCAAAATTGACTCTAATCAATGGACGGCCAGAACGACAGACGGCAGTCTTTCCGCTCAATATGAACATACCATCGCAATTACTAAAAATAGTCCTCTAGTATTAACCGAGCAGGACTAAGGATTACACTTTCCAACGTTTGCGCAGGATTATGTACCTTAACATCAACCAATTTCTAGCTTTAGTCAATTTCCATAACATCCTTGAAAAAATATCCATATATTTGTACCCTCCTATATTAAGATTAAAGTTATGTTTCCCGAATTTCTGAAAAAAAGTCAATAATAAGCTGGTGCTTTGAATATTTTGTAAAGTGATGAGAAACTTATGTATCTTGAAATGAGTAAACTGAATTATAGGATGAGATACTATAGTTTTAAAGGAGTTGTGATATGAGCTTTATTAAGGAATTCAAGGAATTTGCCACTAGAGGCAACGTGGTGGATCTGGCGGTAGGGATCATCATCGGAGGCGCTTTCGGGAAAATTGTATCCTCTCTTGTCGCGGATATTATTATGCCTCCGATTGGCCTTATTGCAGGCGGAATAAAATTCACAGATATAAAGCTGGAGCTTAATGATCCCGTAGTCGATGGTGCGGGAGAGATTGTTCAAGCGGCTGTTACCTTAAATATTGGTAATTTCATTCAGACGACGTTTGACTTTTTAGTTATTGCGGGTTCGATTTTCTTACTGGTTAAATTAATGAATTCGCTGAACAGGAAAAAGAAGCAAGAAGAAGCCGTTAAACCGGAAACTCCAAGTGCAGAAGTTCAGCTTCTCACGGAGATCAGAGACCTTCTAAAAAAGCAGCCATAAATTTAGAAAAAACATAGAGCCTCCCTTAAACGTTTTGATTTAAGAGGGAGGCTCTTGATATTAGGGTATTTCATAATAATAGTATATAATTAATAAATTACTTAAATATGGAAGGATAAAATGTGAAGGGGCACAAACTATTCCTGAGTAGTTGCAACAAAGTCCCGTAATTTTATGACTAGCAGGCGAAGATCTTCCGGAAAGGGAGCGCGAATCACCATGGGGAGGCCGCTCGAAGGGTGCAGAAAGGCATACATTGAAGAGTGTAAGGCATGACGATCAAGAAGTGTTTTCGTACCGCTATAAAGGTCATCCCCGATTAAGGGATGGCCGAATCCTTCACAATGTACTCGGATTTGATGGGTGCGTCCGGTTTCTAAGATGAACTCAAGAAACGTGGCGCAGGAATAGCGGCGGAGGACACGGAAATGGGTCCGGGCTGTCATGCCATCGGGGTGGATCTGGCGTTTGATAAAGCTATTTGGAGCAAACCCTATGGGATCGTCGATCGTTCCTTCATCTTCAGGCACAACTCCTTCGACAAAACCGAGGTATCGTTTATGAATATGCCCCCGTTCGAGCTGCCAGGCAAGCTGTTGATGGGCGAACTGATTTTTGGCGATGACTACGACGCCTGAGGTATTCCGGTCTATCCTATGGATTGGGCGATATAGGCGATTTTCTCCTTTGCGTTCCCAATGACCGGTGACAGCATTTGCTAAAGTGTGCTCAGGGTAACGGCGGTTGGGATGAACCACTTGGCCGACAGGCTTATTGACAGCTAACAGGTAGTCATCTTCATAGAGTATATCAAGGGGCAGATCTTCTCCTTGAAGGTTGGCTTCCTCGTCGGAAACGAGTTGAATGGACAACAAATCCCCTTCTTTCCCACGTGCGGTCAGATAGGTGAATTGTCCATTAACCCAAACTCGTTCTCCTTGTTTCAAGCGCTGTAATAACTTAGCTGAAAAATGAAATTTATGAAGCAGAATAGACAAATATTTATGACCGGAGTCTTCAGATTGCAGCCGGTATTCCCAAAGGTTAGATGATGTTTTCATAATTCCTCCAAGTAAAGCAGTGAGGCTCACTAAATTCATAAGAGTAAAAATTAATCCAGTGAACATACTTTTAGATAGACTAAAATTTAAAAAGGAAAATTATGCGGCATGAAGAATATTCCATAATGAACGTATCCTTCATCCTGCCCAAACCACGTTCTTAATAATCGAGTTGTAAGGAGGCCCTAATGTGAAAGATCCGCGTATAGAAGAACTTGCCGATTCCTTAATCAATTACTCAATCGCCCTTCAGCCAGGTGAAAAAATCCTGATAGAAGTGATAGGACCGGATATCCCTCTCGCTCAAGCTTTAATTGGTTCTGCTTACCGGGCAGGCGGATTGCCATTCCTGTCTACCATTAATCATACCCTACAACGTGAACTATTAAAAGAATTCTCGGTGGAACAGGCTGAAGCTATGACCCGCTGGGATCTCGCCCGCATGAAAGAGATGCAGGCCTATATCGGGATTCGCGGAGGAGACAATGTTAATGAGTGGGCAGATGTTCCAAACGAATGTCTGAAAACCTATACATCCTGCTACCAAAAACCCGTTCATTCAGAGCAGCGAGTAGCGCATACCCGTTGGTGTATACTGAGATATCCCAATGCTGCAATGGCCCAGTTAGCTAATACAAGCATCGAAGGGTTTGAGGACTTTTACTTTAAGGTGTGTAATTTAGATTACTCGAAAATGTCGAAGGCTATGGATCCCCTGAAAGAGCTGATGGAGAAAACAGATCGGGTGCGTATTGTCGGCCCCGGAACCGATTTGCAATTCTCGATAAAAGGAATGCCGGCGATAAAGTGTGACGGACATCTTAATATTCCGGACGGGGAAATATTTAGTGCCCCCTTGAAAGAATCCGTCAATGGCCGGATCAGTTACAACACACCGTCACTTTACCAAGGATTCACTTACGATAATATTGTTTTAGATTTTGAAAACGGGAAGATTGTTAAAGCGATGGCCAACGACACTGAACGAATTGAGTCCTTGTTTAACACTGACGAGGGGGCGCGTTATGTCGGAGAATTTGCCATAGGCGTCAATCCGTATATTAGTACTCCCATGAAAGACACACTTTTTGACGAAAAGATTGACGGAAGTTTTCACTTTACCCCGGGATCCTGTTATGACGAGTGCAGCAATGGAAACAAATCCGCGATTCATTGGGATTTAGTGTGCATTCAAAGACCGGATTATGGTGGCGGTGAAATCTACTTTGATGATCGATTGGTACGGAAAGATGGGCGTTTTGTCTTGCCGGAACTTGAGGATTTGAACCCGGAAAACTTAAAATCTTAGACAAAACCCACCTTAAGAAGAGGATAAGGAGTCGATTACTAAGCTCATGAAGGGTCAACGATTACGTTTAGTTTATAATCCCTATGCAGGCCGGCGAAAACTGACTGCACAGCTGGATACGGTTATTCGCATTTTCCAGGAAAGCGGCAATGAAGTATGTATACACCGGGCCTGTTCTCCGGAAGATATGGAACAGGCTGCCTCTCAGAGCAGAGATGTTGATCGGTTTGTGATTGCCGGAGGGGATGGCAGTATTCATCAAGCGGTTAATGGACTGCTGAAAATACCGGAGGAGCAGCGTCCTGCCTTGGGTATTCTGCCGGTAGGAACTGCTAATGATCTGGCCTACGCCTTAGGCTTGCCTAAAAGTATCCCTGAAGCCTGCAAAGTTATTGCCAAAGAAAATATCTTCAGAATGGACACGGGTCAAGTTAATGAGCGCTATTTTGTCAATGTCGCCAGCGCCGGACTTTTAACCGATGTTTCCCAAAAAGTAGATACTCGTGTCAAAAATACCCTTGGACAATTAGCCTATATTCTTAAAGGAATCGAAACTCTTCCTTCCTTCCGGCCTTTTCACATTGAGTATGAAAAAGACGGACAACATTATAATGAAGAGGTTGTCTTGTTTCTGGCGGTGAATGGTCATTCAGTGGGAGGACTCAGGCAGCTGGTTCCCAGAGCTTCACTGACGGATGGCAAGCTGGAAGTTTTAATTGTACCGGCAGCAGGCTGGCCGGAGACCATCCGCTTGCTGTTAAATGTTCTGCGCGGTGAAAAAGCAGGTAACGGGAAGATTAAAGAATTCCAGACCACGGAACTGACGATACACACGGATCGGCCTATAAAGTCAGATCTTGATGGAGAATATGGCCCTGTAAGCTCATGGCATGTAAAAATTGGGCCGAAAATTTCAGTGCTTTGTTAATACTATCAGGGGAGGGATTTCATGATCGGTACACCATTCCAACAAGAGGTCTTGATGAGGCTGAGTGAGTTAAGCCCAGTCTATATTGTAGGCGGGGCTGTTCGGGATGCGGAATTAGGACTCCCCTCAAAGGATGTGGATGCGGTAACCCGCCTTCCCCTCCAGCAGATTGAGAAGAATCTGTCTGATTGGGGGTATCATCCTCACCTGATCGGAGCGCATCAGCCGACGGTCAGCTTGTTTCGGGAAACGGACAGGGTAGATATCTCGGTATTTTCCGGAGAAGTCGAAAGGGATGCTCTATGCAGGGATTTTACTATTAATGCCATTTATCAAGATGTTCGCACAAAGGAGATCATTGATCCTTTAAGTGGGATTCAAGCCTTAAGCGAAGGGAAATTGATCGCCTGCGGACAGGCGGAGGATCGTTATCAGGAAGATCCCCTCAGAATCCTGCGTCTGGTTCGATTAGCAGTCCGTTATAATCTGGCCATCAATCCTGAGACTTGGCAGGCCGCCCAGGATAACCTTTCTCTGCTGGAAAGAGTCTCCGTAGAACGGGTAACAGAGGAATTAGGGCGGATTCTCGTCTTGACAGAGGTGGATAAAGGGTTAGGACTTCTCGATGAATTAGGGTATTTTAAGGTGTATATACCCGAGCTGGCCAGGCTGAAAGGGCTGGTACAAAACCGGTATCATACCAAGGATGCCTGGGATCATACCCGGCATGTGGTTAAAAATACTCCCTCTCGGGTTTTAGTGCGTTTAGCGGCCTTATTTCATGATATGGGGAAATGGGAAACAGCCAGCCGGGAATGTTATACATGGGGAACAATCAGGTTAGCTGACGAAGGGTATAAAGTCAATGAATTTAAGTTGGTTGGGAAAAACCTGGATAAATGGAGGAATAAAGAGGTTGAAGTCCATGGGGGAAGACTGGACAACCACCCTGATACGATCGTGATTAAGCGAATTAAACCCTGGCGCAACATACGCCGGAACCATTTTGAGTGGGTCACAGACGGAAAACGGCATTTCTTGCAGCATGAAAAGGAAAGTGCACGTTTGGTCACGGGAATCCTGCCCCGCTTCCGCTGGTCGATGGTCCTTCCCGGAGGGAGTAAAGGAGAAGGAGAACTGCACTTTTTAGTGGGGCATCATATGCTGGGAACATTGACCTTTATGAGTGAATTAAAAGGAGACGTGGATAATACTAAGCTTAGAATTAAAGCCCGCCGCTTTGCCTGGGAGGTTGGCTGGGATGGGCAGATCTTTAATGCCCAGAGGATCGAGAACCTGCTCACCTTATGGAAAGCGGATTTTCTTGGAGGCAAGCAGGATGCTGAACGAAATTTGATCCGCTTGGATCGGATACAGGCAGAAATCCGAAATGCGTGTGCTTTTATAACTGAGCGGGCCGGCATCTTGGATTGGAGGCTTTTTGCAGAATTTGCCCGCGGAAAAGGACTTGAAGCCCAGCGATTCGGCCAGTTCAAAGAACAAGTCCGCAAGCAGGTCATGATAGACACGAAGAATTGCTTGACTGATCAGGAATTTCTTGAAAAAGAATACAGATTCTTTTCTACCAGGCAGAAATGAAGATTACATCATTCTCAGACAAGATAAGCCGAGGTATGATCATGATCAACGTGAATTGGTTAGCTAAATTGAACATCGTATTAGCTGATTTCTAAAGGATTTCAAAGGATTCATCTTGACCTGTATCTATTATAAAGTTATAATTATTGCAATGAGAGGATGGTGTTAATTAATGGAAAAACGTTGGCGTTGTACGGTATGCGGGTATATACATACTGGCGAGAATCCGCCGGATATTTGTCCGATTTGTGGGGTTGATGCAAGTTTCTTCGAACAGGTGACTGAGGAGGAAGCGGCGAAAGCTTCGCCCGCGGAAAAATCCGTTCCCAAGCCGGTAACCGTTCAGCCGGATAAAGCAGCGGCTATTCGTCAAGCACTTTATCGAATTTCGTACGGCCTTTTTATTATTACTGCTCATGCTGAAGGTAAAGATAATGGGCAATGTGCGAATACATGTTTTCAAATCACCTCTGAACCGGCTAAAGTAGCGATTGGAATTAACAAACAAAACTATACTCACGAGTTAATTCAAAAGAGCGGCAAGTTTGGAGTATCCGTATTAAGTCAAACAGGACACGACTATGCCCGGGGGTTTGGGTACCGGTCAGGAAGAGATGTCAATAAGTTCGAAGGTTTAGCGGTGCACCGGGGAGAATCGGGAGTTCTGTTGCTGGACGATGTACTTGTAACCATGGAGGCGACGGTTACGGGCCAACTGGATTGCGGAACCCATACCCTATTCGTAGGGGATGTTACGGCAGGGGAGATCCTGCAAGAAGGAGATCCCATGACCTATGCCTATTTTAGGGCGTCTAAGTAACCCGTTAAGCTAAGAGGAAGGTTGAAAATTTAAGTGCTGCCAATGACTGATGGTGTTATCAAGAACTAATGAGAAAAGACTTAAAGCATAAAGCCATTATATTAAGGTGGTTTTGTGCTTTATTATTTGGGTAAAAATCAAACATCCGTTGAAAGGCGGTTTTCAAAATCGGGGAATTTGAAGATGGATATTGTTGAACAGACGCAGTGGAAAATGAACATAAAAAGATGGGCAAGGGAATTGGGTTTTGTCTCAGTTGGGTTTACTGCGGCTGAACCTATAGATAGCCTGGCCTCATTGTTGCAAACCCGAATTGATCAGGGGTTGATGACACCTTTTGAGAGCAAGGTAATTGAACAAAGGATAGATCCTCAAGCGGTCTGGCAAGATTGCCGGACGGTCGCTGCCTTAGCTTTTCCGCTTCCTTTAACAGTTCCGCCTCAGGAAGGAGAGGGTGTCATGGCACGCTCAGCAGTGGGGGAAGACTATCACCGAGTTATTGTTCGGAAAATCAATCAGCTGATTGATAGGATGGTTAACCATGGTTGGCCGGGTTTCCCACGCTTTCAAGTGGATACCGGACCATTAGTCGAGCGTGCCTTTGCGCTGCGGGCAGGAATCGGCTGGATTGGACGGAATCAGCACCTGATAATTCCAGGGTACGGATCGTTTGCAGCTCTTGCCCTGCTTCTGTTAGATCAGGAGATCAGGCAGGATGATCCTTTAATCCCCGGGCAATGCGGAACCTGCCAAAAATGTGTTCAGGCATGTCCTGCCCGGATCATCGGCCAAGAACCCTTTGCGGCTAAGAAATGTGTTTCTTATTTAACTCAGAGTAAAGAGGTGCTGACGTCTGAAGAGAGGCACCGCCTTGGGTTAAGAATTTTTGGCTGCGATACCTGTCAAGAGGTGTGCCCCCACAATCAAAAACGGCTGGAAGAGGAAGCGCTGGCTGAAGATCCAGGCTTATGTCCGCCCGCAGCCTCGACAGCCCCGGCTCCCTTCTGCCGAGGTGTGAATTTGTACGAGATTCTTAATTTAAGCAAAGGGGAATTTATAAAACGCTATAAAGCGACTGCCGCAGGATGGCGCGGAAAGGGAGTTCTGCAGAGAAATGCTTTTTTAGCTTTAAGGAATGCTCAGGATGCCCGGAGTGAGCAATGGTTGGCAGAACGCGAAAAGGATAAATCTGTTCCGCCGGTGATTTTGCCTTATATTCAGGATGGCTCCGGAAGATGTGAGTAACACGTATAGAAGGCGGTAAAAAAATTTCATAGTATCTTTGTTATAGATTTTACGTGGATCGTAAAAGACTGCGGCATCCCGCAGTACGATTTTCGGTGCAAAAATATTTGGATTATAGTAAAGTTATTTGTAACAAAGAAGGATTAATTTACCCGATCAATATTGGTGCGATTTTGAAGCATTCATTGAGGCCGGATGGGATATTGAAGAAGGTTGTCCTGATATAGGTTTTTCAAGAGTCGTTCTTGCGCGCTGCAATCCTTGCTAAAATGCAGACTAATTAAACAGAAGGAGGTCAGCCGTGCCTTTATTCTTTTGGTTACCTTTACTCGTAATCGTTGTAACATATTTTGCTTGGCATAAGTTAGATACCAAAATCAATGCACGTTCCCGAAAAATCATAAAATTACTTATATACATCATCACTTGGGTATCAATGGTTTACCAGTTTATAAGTATTGCTCATTATATAGATGACAGTGGACAGCGAATAAGTAATGTAATTGGAGAATACGGATCGATTTTATCTTGGGTTAGTCTAATAATATTCTCGTTATTTTTGATATGGACTATCTTTGAAACCATAGGAAAAAAACCGCAATAAAAAAGGGGAGCATAACAAAACCACAATGCGCTTCATTTTTTAATTCGTGTGTTATTTGCAATGTATTCCCATGTCTGCTACTGGTCGGTCTACAGACATCTTCCTGGCGGCAGCCGCGGTTGAGCTTATGATTCTTTCGCTGGATATATTTGATGACTTGCAGGACCAAGACAATTTTTCAGTACCTTGGCATACTATATAACCGTCTTTAAGCTAAGCCCCGATCCTGACTAGAGGATTAATTTTGAAATTCGAGGTTGAGGGGATTTAAATGAGCATAGCAAACGAAAGAATTAAACGTTTTAATAAAAAAAGGGGAAAATTTAAGCCTAAACTATTAATTTTATTTATTATCTTTCAGATCCTTTTTCCTATGTTAATGGCTCCGTTTATCATCTTTTACGGCCCATTCGACACGCTTAGATCTCTTGCCGTTGGTACGGTTTATACATCCCGTCATCCTCAGTATCTTCGTTTTTTTTTAGCCCAGGAAGAGATTGAAAAGATTATTGGTCAAAGTAATCAGAGTTTGGGGGGGGACATTGAGAATACTAATCGCAGTAATGCTGTGAATTTAGCATCAGGTATCGTTGTTGAAGATATAAATGGTCAGAACGCATTAGGGAAATTTCATGGGAAAGTCATGTTAATAAAAGACCCCAAACGCATTAAAGTTGCTGTTACAAAGGATATTGGAGTTAATGGGAATCGTTTAAGCGATTTAGTTAAAAATATAGGGGCCATTGCCGGTATAAATGGCGGGGGTTTTTATGACCCGGATGGCATCGGTAATGGAGCTTTGCCGGACGGGCTTACGGTTCATAATGGGGAACTTGTCCATAACAATGTTGAAGATAATGCTGTGAATATTATTGGCTTAGACAAAGAAGGACACTTAATACTGGGTAATATGTCATCGACGCAGATACGTGAGAAAGGTATTCAAGAAGCAGTTCATTTTGAACCCAATTTAATCGTCGATGGAAAGAGGGCGGATTTTACTGACGGTCCGTATGGATATGCACCTCGCACGGCCATAGGTCAAAAAGCCGATGGAACAATTATTTTTGTAGTTATTGATGGCCGCCAACCCACATGGAGTATGGGGGCTGGCATGAGTGATGTCTACAATATATTTAAAAAATACGATGCTGTTACGGCTGCTAATCTAGATGGTGGATCCTCCTCCGAAATGGTTTATGATGGTAAAGTATTAAACAAACTTTGGAATATTTTTGGTGAGCGCTATATTTCTACTGGTTTTGTGGTTATGCCATAAGTACATCAAGAAGTGAGGAGAGTTAAGCTATTAACCCATTTACTTGTCCACGTATACTAAGCAGCAATTCCTTGACGGATATTGCTGCTTAGTACAATTTAAACGTTATTCCAATTTAAAGTTCGTATATTGTGTTTGGAGGGGTAATCGGAGCTGCTAAAGCTGTAGTACTTATGGAGAGAACTAAACCTAAGGTAGTAATAATATAGAGTTCAGAACGAAATTGAAAAGTTTTAGTTTGGGGGAATTGGAATTCAACGTAAAGAGATGAAGTAGGCGGATCAACGAAGTAACCTGGCTCTTTCCTAACCTTACGGGTGGTCATGGGAAATTCCTCCTTATTTAATCTTGGGATATTATCTCGGTTCCCAATGGCTATTGCTATGTGCAGACATTTTGACAATTACCAATATACTCAAAGACTAATTCTTGAGCTTTTTAAATGGTTTTAATCACATAGTGCTTGGGTCGGAAAAAGTCTCCGAAGTCTATCTTCGAGGGTCTTTCTTACCAAAGGGACTAGTGCGTCTCGAACATTGTTGAACTATTCGGATCGTAAGCATAGGGCTAATGACCGTGCCAAGAGATTCTTCTTTGCATTAAGATGCTTCTTGTCATCATAAGCGAAGGGACTTTGGAGAAATAAGGCTGAAAGGTGTGAGTAACCTACGTCAGCGGAGCAGTTGTTCTGTACCTTTACGCTTTTGTGGGGACATAGGAGGGAACAAATTTTATGCAAGAGGATCGGGATGTTATTGGACAAGTCATGTTACAATTAGTACAACAGTTTTTTTCAGTAAAAGATCTTAAAAATGATATGTCAGACTTCATTATGTTCAAAATGAAAGGCGACTTTCCTTTTGGTCAGCTGGTTATTTTGCATTACCGGATGTTTGCCGGCCAGTCTAAAGACATCTTCCTGGCGGCAGCCGCGGTTGAGCTGATGATTCTTTCGCTGGATATATTTGATGACTTGCAGGACCAAGACAATTTTTCAGTACCTTGGCATATTACTAACCCGGCATTAGCTATGAATATAGCTACGGGCCTTCTAGCGCTTAGTACAAAAGCAATAGAACAAACGTCATTTGAACAAGATCTAAAGGATATGGCAAACGATCACCTAAATATGTGTGTACTAAAAGCGGTTAATGGTCAACACACGGATCTTATGGATTTGATTGAATCCGAAGAAGATTATATTCATATGGTCAGGGGAAAGTCAGGTTCACTTATGGCTGCCGCATGTTTGGTAGGAACAGTTTTAGCCGGAGGAAAACATCATGATAGTGTTAATAACTATGCGGAGCATATCGGGATAATTGCCCAAATCAAGAATGATATTAAGGATATCTGCCGGTGGGATGAAAAAAATGACCTGGTCAATAAGAAAAAGACTCTTCTTACCCTATATTTACTTAAGAAACAACAACCGCAATATCAGTTTGCCAGGGACTATTTTGCCGGTAAACTAACTAAAGGAGAACTCGTAAAAAGAAAGGTAGAAATTCAAGAGTTAATTGAAAAATCCGGTGCTCTTGAATATGCACGCGTTATTATGAGGCTAAATCAGTTACAAGCTGTTGATCTAATAGATAGTATAGGTATAGTTCAAGAATGGAAGGAAAAGTTGGTGCAATATATTTAGACCTTTTGTTCCCCCGCAATATAATTGCGGAAAACCGCAGTACTGTTGGCGGGGTCAAGCGGTAGTTTTTATGATAGAATTTTGATAAAAATTAAGGGGGGAAAAGGGTATGTTGCAAAATGTTGTTGAGTATTTAATCCAAAATCCTGATGTAAAAGAGAGAGTACAAGAAGGGACAGCAAGCTTAATAGGATTAACAGAAATGGAACAAAAGGCCGTTCATGATGTTTTTGAAAGTTCAGGTAGCACCTCTGAAATCCCGATAGAGTATTGGTAAAAGACACGAAGAGTCAGGATAGCACCTGACTCTTTTTATGGAAGGAGATTTCGCATGGGAAACTTAAAAAAAAGGTTCGTGTTATTAATTTTAGCAGGAATCATTTTAATGTTGTCCTATTACTTGCTGTATATCACTTTAAACATTCCATACATTGGAGTAAGTGTAGATGAAAATGAAGCAGGTAAATGGCAAATATCTTATGTGGATCATCTCGGATGGGCGAAACAACAAGGAATCAAAGTTGGGGATACTGTTTCACTGATAAACCAAAATCAACCTAGTGAGTATTTTGCAGTTCTAAAGTATGGTGTCATAGAACAAGCAGAGACAATTGTCATTAATAGAAACGGAGAGTTGATCTTACATAAGGTGACAAATAATATGACTCCGCAGCAAGTTCAGTATCATATCGTGATACCAACACTTGTCTTTGTAATTTTATTCGTTTTTTCCTGTGTCTTGTATGTCAAAAAAAGCAACGATATGTCTGCTCATATTCTAATGCTCTTTTTTCTTACTATTGGATTAAGTTATTTAAGTGCTGGGGCTTCGTCAAGGATAGATACTCCAGGGATATACGTCAACCGAATTACATTCTCATTAATACCAGTACTTTTTTTGGAATTTCTAAATACTTATTTCTATCGATATGGGCTTTCTTTTTTGAATAGTCGTAAAATCCTGTTTGCATTATATTTAACAAATGGTTTTCTTCTGGTTATTCTTGCAGTATCTCAGATTTTTGGCCGAAATTTATGGATTATTAGACATTTATTCCTTGTTGTCTTTTCAATAGGTATTCTTTTATGTCTTTACATTTTAATCTCTCGTTATATTCGTTATAGGAATACCATCCGCAAACCAGTTTTTAAAATAATAATAATTGGGTTTACACTGTCGTTTTTTCCCTTTGTTGCCTTAGCGAGTCTTCCAAAAGTTTTATTTGGAATTGAACTAATACCAGGAGCTTTAGCAGCAACTTTTTTAATATTTCTGCCCGGAGTATTTGTATATCTGATTATAGCAAATAGCTTGTTCGATATTGATTTTATCCTTGACCGTATACGTTATTATTCTCTATTAACCCTTATACCCACTGCAATCTTTATATTGTTTCTTTTTAATTTTGTAAGGGGATTTACCTTAGTTCAGTGGATTCAGATTATCCTTGTTGTATATATAGGACTTATAGCATTTCTTTATGTAAAAGAAGACCTTGATTTCCGTTTTCGTACGAAATTATTTAAGGAAAAATATAATTTCCAAGCAAGCTTAGATCGCTTTTCTCAGGATATTGCCAAAGTAATGAAAATATCCGATTTAGAAGAACGTTTAATTATGGAAGTAACTGAAGTTTTATCCGTCAAATCCATCTCCTTATTAGAAATAGATTTGACAGATTATTCATTATCGATAGGGACGGGGAGTGCAGACTTTCCAGAAACAATAATAATTGATTGGCTGAAGAATAATACTGAATTAGTTTTGGTCGGTGAGTTAATTGACATTGGTAGAAGTGGAGTCTTTCTCATACTAAGTAAAGAGAAGGACAAAAGTCGCCTCGTATGGATTAGGGAAAAATTAAATCGGACTGAATTTAACCAAGATGAAAGAGTATGGCTTAGAACAATCGCTTCTTATGCAAGTATAGTTTATGAAAACCTACACTTAATTGAGGGGCTAATAGAGAAATTAGAGGAAGCGGTTACGCGGAAAGATTCAGCTAATCCTTGGGTATTGCGACTTTTATTTAATTTAGCGGAGAAAGAGAGACGTCGTTTAGCCTCAGACTTGCATGATTCAGCATTACAACAACAATTGCTGTGGTATCGTAACCTTGAAAGAATATCGGTTGATGAAAGAATCCCGGTAGATCTAAGGAAACAATTAAAAAACATGGCCGAAGGGCTGTTAGATGTCACTCATCAAATTCGTGAAACCTGCAATGAACTCCTCCCACCTTTATTAAAAGAGTCGGGAATTGTAGAAGCGTTAAAGAATTTATTTGCTAAAGCTCAGTTACGAAATGATTATATTGTGAATTTTAATGCAAAAGGTTTCAGTATAAATTTGGATTATGAACATGTATTGGTACTTTATCGAATTGTACAAGAACTATTGACTAATGCAGCTAAACATTCCAAGGCAACGGAAATCAATATTACCTTAGCCAATAGTAATGATAGTATCAATTTCGACTATCGAGATAATGGTATTGGAATGGATCTTCAGAATTTGCAATCTTCTTTGAGTCATATGGGGTTAGCTGGAATCAAAGAGCGAATTTCGGGTCTTGAAGGTAAAACATGTTTTTATTCGAGTTTAGGCAAGGGGCTTGAAGTTTCAATTTGGCTGCCGATTGATATGATTACTAACGTAAACGAACAAGGCGTTAAAGAGGGGAAGAGGACAACGTGATTCAAATATTATTAGTCGATGATCATCCCTCAGTTGGCGAAGGGACAAAAAGCATGATTGAGCAAGACGTTGAAATGAAAGTTACTGTTGTAACTTCTAGTATGGAAGCCTTAGAGGTTTTGAAAAGCGAGACATTTGATGTGCTGATGTTTGACTTGAATATGCCGGTAATCAATGGATTGGAATTAACTCGGAGGGCAATCGCAATAAATCCGGATACTCCTATTTTAATTTATACAGGATACGATATTTCATCTCATTTCAATATTTTGGTAGAAGCACGTGTCTCCGGGTTCATAAGTAAGACGGCATCCCAAGAGCAGCTTGTTAACGCTATTCGCTGTGTATTACGTGGTGAGGCAGTTGTACCGATATCCCTTTTACATCAGCTAAGGAGGAATGATGTACGGGCTATTGTTTCGGCGAATGAAGTAAACTTAGAAGGTATATCGATTGATGAAAAGGAGCAAACAATTCTTCAAGAAGTAGCCAGAGGTAGAAGCAATAGGGAAATTGCGGATAGTTTATTAATGAGCCAACGTATGGTTGAGTATAATTTGACTCGAATTTTTGGGAAATTAAAGGTTCGGTCGCGATCAGAAGCGATATTTGAAGCCAAACGCCTTGGGCTTATTCCTAATGAGGATTTCATGAGTTATTAGTTATAACAATTTGGGTGGTCGCGACGGTTGTCAAGATAGTTGTAGCATTTGACTAAGATTTCACATAAGGACCAATCCCTTGTTTGACGTGTCCAGCGTTCCAGATGACAGGCCTTCGCAGTTTCATAGAGCTTGTGCAGTTTCTCAGGTATCTCTTCGCACTAATGTAGATTTTATATAGTTATTAGGTTTTAAATATGGGAAATAAACTCAGGGGCCGTGAGGTCAATGTCATTAAGTTAAGGTGCAGGGCTAAAAATCAAGAAAAAGAGTAGGTTATCGAAAAAATAGCCCGCTCTTTTTTTGTATGGAAAAGAAAATAGGACTTGACAAGCAGATGAAATTGTGTAGCGAAGCCCCTTGAAAAAACAAGGAGGCTACGCTAATGAATGGGTACACACATTCGCTAAAAGAAACACTGACATCCCTCATACGAGAAATGTCAGCCGCACCAGCATCTTATGTCAAAACCCTGAAAAAGATTTTATCCGAAAGAAAAAGCTGCTCTTTGAAACGGTTATGCAACTCCTAATCTCCATGGGGGGGGCAACAGCCTATATAAGGAGCTCTTGGAATCGCAGGGCTATGACGTAAACACCGCAACCACTTCTGCTTTTGTCTAACAGAGGAATAAAATCTTGCCGTCCGCTGTGGAATTCTTGTTTCATCAATTTACGCAATCGTTTACGGATATTAAGGACTACCGAGGGTATCGATTACTTGCCGTTGACGGTTCGGATTTGCATATCGCGACGGACTCTGCGGACACGAACACCTATTTTCAAAGTCAACCGAACACGAAAGGCTATAACCTTCTGCATTTGAATGCAGCCTATGACTTGTGCAATAGTCTTTACGTGGATGCCCTTGTTCAGCCGCGAAGATTGTGCAACGAGGGAAGGGTGCTGACTGCTATGGTTGACCGTTCTCCCATCAAGGGCAAAACCATTGTTACGGCCGATAGAGGGTATGAAAGTTACAACAATCTCGCGCATCTTGAACGCAAAGGGTGGAACTTTCGTCCCGCCTAATGGCCCTTATGAAACCGTCATGACGGATCTTTCTGCCGCTGATTTCCCACCCGATGAAATCAAGTCCATTTATAATATGTGATGGGGCATTGAAACCTCTTTCAGGGCGGTACCCCTACTAAGTCAACTTCACGGTTGCCGTTCACGTTTGCAGACATTTCCTGTGCTCACGGGACGATGAATCCCCGCCCGATGTTGAAGCGTTGATTCGCAAAACATTTTGCCGATTCGACCCATTCGCCCAGGACAGAAGAATACGCGCAAAATCCGCTGGAAATCAGTCGTTAGCTTCGTCTACAGAGTAGCATATTCGTTTTACATGAACACTTTTTTAAGCGGATATTTCATCCGCTTTGTTTCCTGTACGTTTTTTTTCTGCTTGCACAAAAAAACAAACGGCACAGGGCTTTTCCCATGCCGTTTCGAATTCCAGTTTTATTCCCGGTCTTATCTTTGAGCTTAACTTAATGACATTGACCGTGAGGTCCCTTTTTTCATCGCATCTTATATTTTGTAAAATAGGGCTTGCGGTGACCACAAAAGAATTGCGGTATCTTGCAGCATGATTTTCGGTGCAAAAGTATTTATATTATTGTATAGTAATTTGCATGAAGAAGGTTATATTTTCCAAGAGAGTTGATCCGAGGATATTGGTGTTCATATATGCTGATATCCAGTGAGGTGTCGAGTAGACTTTATTGTATTTAATTGGTTTTGCCATTTAAATAATGACGTCCCAAATCATCAATACTCGTAAGGTAATAAATGATCTGAAGGCGTTCGCCCCTACACAAGACATACTAATACTACTAAGGATTTTTGTGAAGGGAGATTTAGAAAAGGAGAGAGCAATATGTTTCGTATCCCAGAAACTATTTTTAGTCGTTCTATATTCGATAGGATTAGGTAAAGCTTTTGCTATCTTATTCTGTGAGTGAATTCTGAGAGGCTAGATATTTAAATGAGGAGGAAGAAAGTTTATGAAACTAATGGAAAAGATCAAGTCAATATTAGTTCTAACACTAACAGCATTTTTATTAGCAAATAGTGTTGCTTTTGCGTCAAGTACAAAATTATCAAACTTAAACCTTTCAAAAAGTGTTGCGATAATTGATACCGTAGGGGCTTCTGAGTTCATTGATGTCGATGCAATCTTTAATGATGGAACTTCGCTAAACGTATCAAAAGATGCCGAATGGCAAACCGAAGACCCGAATATTGCAATAGCATATGATGGGAGAATTCTTGCAAAAGGAATAGGTAACACTGTAGTAAAAGTTTCTTATAATGGCATTGAAGAAAAAATCAAAGTAAATGTGCAAGGGCCTAGTAAAAGGCAACTCAAACCTCATGTACTCAGTGCAACAGATACATCAATATCACCTCTTTCTCTTACCCCTGCAGAAAGACAGGCAATTTTAGATAAAGGTTATAGTATGGTATCTTTATTCTGGACCCCAACCAAAAATTTAGTTGGATGGAAAGGAAGATATACTTTTTCTGCAAATACTGAATATAGAGGAATACCATATACCCAAACCTATTATCAGGTAGACAATACTGGATTTAAGAATGCTCTTAGCAAAACCGATTTTTATAATGCGTACTCAATAAACGACATTAAAATGCCTAAATATGGTAATGATTGTTCTGGTTTCGTTAGTTTTTCCATGGGATTATCTCGCCAGACTACTTATACTTTTATAGAAGGGATAAAAAGCGGGCTATATCCGAAGGTTGGTAGTTACAATGTTAACAGCCCTAGTTACACCGATCTATATAATTCATATAATTACCTTCAGGCAGGCGATGCTGTTGTAATGAATGATCATACTTTCTTAATAGATTACAATAGTACTTACTATAAAACTATTTCTGCCTATGAACAAACACCATATCATGCTGAGTATACAACCTGGTCCTATGATCAAATGGCTAGTGCAAAATATATGCCTTTTTCAAAAAAATAAGAACTAATATCTATAGGTTATTAGCTATTGAATAGAATGGTTAATAACCTTTCTGCCATCATAAAACCAGAAATGAGGATTTAATAATGAAAATTTATAAATTTATTATTTTATTAGTAGTTCCTTTAATTCTGTGTGCCTTTTGTTCAGGATGTAACAGTATAGCTAAAACAAATGTGACCAGTGAACCAGGAAATTCTGAAAGTAGAATGAGTTTTATCAAAGAGTTGGATAAATTTACAAACATCTATATAAATAATAAATTTAAATTTAGCGTTGCTTATCCTAAAAAATGGACGGTTCATGAAGACGTTTACAATTCAGGTACTAATGAACAAAATGCAAGCCCTGATGGTGGACTGAATATTTTTGTAGAAGGTAAACAAGATGAAATAATCTATGTTTATGGTCAAGTCGGACATATAGTTATTCCAGAACCTGATTTCCAAAGAGATGACTTTACAACAAATAGTGGCTTAAAGGGAACTTTATCAAGTAAAGAAATTGACGGAAAAAAAGTAATCTATTTAATCCTTGATGAAGGTTTCATAGGAGCATATCTAAATATTAAGACTGAACATTTTAATCAAAACAAGAACGAGATAATAAGTATTCTTAGAAGTATTAATCTCATAAAATAAGACTTAGGGACATAATTTATATCTTCATCTTTACTTACAAGGAAGTGAATCCAACCCCCTACATATTGCGGGACTAGCAATCAAAATGTCACAGTCAGCAGTTCGAACCTCGGATGATACACTGATAACAGAAGACATTGCTTTAAATTTAGCAACTGGATACTTTGTTAAAAGCCAAAAACTCATCCCACAAGACGAAATATGTTAAGGATTTTAAATAAAGCGGTAGTAGCAATACTATTCGTGATTGTCATCATGTTACCGCCGTTGCAAGCGCACGACTTGAACCCACCCTTTCTCCGGAGCGGTTTGGTTCCGCTCTTTGAGCTGCCGCCGTCATCGCTGGCAGCGAACAGTATCCTCCATGTTTTTCAAAGAGTAGAATCAGCCCGGATTTTCGACAAATTGCGGGAATTTAAATCACCACGCCGTGCACCTTGCCCAGCGCAGAAACAGTTGGAGTGCCGGCCTTTTCGTTTAACTCGTTTTTTCGGCATGTTTTGCTGTCAGGATGGGATATAATTAGTTTGAAAAGTTTATCCGGTGAAGTGGTTAAAACAGGACGTTTGCTTTATGAAGTTCAGGAAGGAGTGGCAAGTATGGTTAAAATAACAGAACCGGCGGCCCAAAAAGTTAAGGAAAGACAAAAAGCAGAAGATACGGAAAACGCATTTCTGAGAATCCATTTCTTAAATGCAGACTGCAGCGGACCCAATTTTGGCATGACTTTTGAGGAGTCAATGACTGAGGATGATATGTTATATGAAGAATATGGAGTATCAATCATCGCGGACATAGGACTGGCTACGGTTTTAGAGGGAGTCACCATAGATTATAATGACTCTGACAACGGCAAAGGTTTTGAAATGCGCAAGGAAATCAAGGGCCATGCCGGAGGCTGTGGCGGGAGTTGCGGATGCGGAGGAAGCTGCTGATAGACACAACTTTTGCAGCATTTACGGTTCATTTTAAGACAAAAAGAGGCATTACGCTTTGTAAAGCCTCTTTTTGTCTGCGGCTTGAGGCTTAGTCACAAATCTATGTGATAAGTCCTTACCTTTAGCAGTATTTTTTTCAGTGATATTTCACCTGGCAAAAGGATCGTATACTTTATCATTATTCCAAATATATTCGCTTTCGATCCCAGCTTGTTTGGTAGCTTCAGGACCATTAATATCATTCAGGAGTGTTAAGTTTTTATCAAAAGCGACGATATATAAGGAAAGAGGATATTGAGAATTGGGGGGAAGTATTATGCCAATTAATCCGGTATTACCATCGACACCGAGTGGGATCACTAATGCGGTAAAGGTTCTTGATAGTGAGAATAGTTCCAAAGCCTCCGCCGCTGATAAGAGGTCAATAATTCCTGTCACGGAAGCTGCCGTATATGAGGCGTCAGGGCAAGAGACCAACAATACGAAGCTTACCTATACCAGGGATTCGACAAAACTGAGCGAAATCAGCAAGCAAGTTGATTTAAAACTGAGTAGTTTGCAGGGAATAGTGGAAAACCTTGTCGCTATGCAGAGTCTGAAAACAGGTGAAAGTAAGGGCCTAAGCTACGATCAGATCATGAAAAAATACGATGGCAGACTGAAGGCGTTTTATCAGAATCTGCAAGTGAATGATTCGACTCGCCTAAATGCGCAACAGGAAATTTCTGAAGACGGCTTTTGGGGTGTAAAGCAGACTTCGGAAAGGGCAATAGAATTTGCAAAAGCGCTTGCGGGCGGTGATCCCTCCAAGGTAGCTTTATTAAAAGATGCTATAGAAAAAGGTTATAAAGCTGCCGAAAAAGCGTGGGGTGGAGGATTGCCGGAAATCTGCAAACTGACCCAGAAGGCTATTTTGAAAGGACTTGACGATTGGGCTAATGAAACAATGCACCCGGCCGAGAATGATAAAGCCGACGGATAAACTCTTAATACCATAAGCCAAAAGCGTCCCGCTTTATTTTGACAGTAAAAGGGGACGCTTTTCATTTCTCCGGTACCGGCTTCTATAATTTGAAATCAGGAGAATATCATTAAGGTATATGTCGCACATTTTTTTGAGACTATCTAATAAATTCTCTTATCCTCCAATCTGCTGGATAGGCAATATACAAAAAACCGCATTGAGCAGAAATTAGCAAATTATGAACATATGGAAATCGTTATTTCAGAGAATACCAATTGACGGCGGCAAAGAAATGGTAATAAAATACACTCAGGGAAACCCGGAAGTTCAATCAGCGGGAGAGGATAAGGCTCAGAGTTTACTGTAAAGGGCGGGATAAACATGAAAGGTAAAACGGCTGTTATAACAGGAGCGACCAGCGGGATTGGTGCGGCTTATGCCCTTAGGTTTGCACGGGACGGATATGATCTTGTCATCACGGGAAGGCGCAGAGCCGTCATTGAGGAGTTCGCCCAAAAGCTGAGACAAACCCAGGGCGGGAAAGTGGACGTTGTGTTAGCAGAACTATCCCAGCCTGACGGGGTGGAGAAACTTATTGAGGCAATCAGATATCGCCAGGTGGAGGTCTTAGTCAACAACGCCGGTTTTGGGATAAACAGCTTCTATCAGGAGTCGGATTTAAATACCATGGAACAAGTTGTGGCAGTGAACGTTTCGACCCCCATGAAGCTCATTCATGCCCTGCTGCCGGGCATGGTGCAAAGGGGCAAGGGGATTATTATCAATATTTCCTCGGAAAGCGCCTATCTAAGTATTCCTAAAAACTCAGTTTATTCAGGAGCCAAAGCTTTCTTACTAAGTTTCACTGAAGGACTTCACCTGGATTTGCTGAACACCGGCGTCATAGTCCAAGTGGTTTGTCCGGGTTTGACGAAGACGGATTTTCATAAAAAAATGGGAATGAAGAAAGCGAAACAGCGGAACAAAGGTTTAATTCATTGGCTGTCTCCGGAAAAGGTAGTGGAAATAGCCATGAAGGACCTTGAGAAAAACAGGGTTATCTCCATACCGGGAATACATACAAAATTGACCGTTAAAATTGCTAAGGTGCTGCCAAAAAATTATTATTATAAATTAGCAAGTACGTTTAATCAGAAAGGAAGAGGCAAAAAGAAGAAAAATTTATGAAATAAAAACACTCCATGAGGAAGCAGATTCTGAATCAGTTATTCGACAAGTAGATGGTATGGAAGTTCTTTCCCATTTAGCTTACAGGATACAAAGTGAACAGTAAACTATTAACCGGGGGGGATTGTATTTGAGAAGGGAAGGATATCTATGAGGAAATTATTAAGGATCTTATTTTTCATTTTGATTATTGTTGTTTTAAATACGGGTTGTTCTAATCAGTTAGATTTAAAAAGTAAGATTGAATCTTTAGAAAATGAGAATGCTGATTTACGGTCAAAGTTAGAGCAGGTTGATTCATTATCTATGGCCTACCAAGATTACAAGGATAAGCAAAGATTTGTCGCGAAAGAATCGCTGATTCATGCGCTTCCAATTCAGAATTATAAAATCATCCGTCCAATAGCAGCAAACACTGTAATTCAAGTGTTGGATGCTGCTCAATGTCAAGATCAGCGCTTGTGGTTACATGTATCTGTGCCGGTTTATGATTCTCCGATAAATTATAAAGGATGGATACCTGAATCGGAAACTGTTCGATTAACGGAGAACAATATTAAGCTGGTTCAGGGAGATTTATTTATTAAAGAAGGTACTCCAATTTATGAAGTAGATCAGTATAATCAGATTGAATCTACAGTTTCAACTAAGATTTCTCACGACGTAAGAGGAAGGATTGAGAAAAGACAAGATTCTTACGTCTACTTTATGTCGCCGGGAGGATGGTATTTTTGGGTACAGGAAAAATATCTTATATTTCCGGTACTTGAATAAGCGAGATACGCAGTCTGTCGCTAACAGTCAACTCACAAATCTGAGAGAATATAAAGGACATGGAATTCATAAGAGTCTTTGATCTGTACCAGTGAGGCGTTCATTGAGATCGTATGCATAGCTGCTGACTGTAGAATTTGGTGCATTCTTTTTAGAACAGCTACATCAAAATAAAGAAGACCACTGATACATTTTATGGATTGTATTGGTGGCCTTCATTCATTTTCAAATTGATGGCGTTCGTAAGCTTCCATGCTCATTACAAACCATATCGCCGTAGCTAAAATGAGAAAAACCACTCTCTTTTTAATGATTCCTTGTTAATTTCTTGTCTCGTGTTATAATTAAAGCAAACAAGAAGAATTGCAGAAGATGAAAGGAGAGAGGATATGATTTGGAAAGAAAAGTATATGGTGGGAGTTCCCCAGATCGATCAGCAGCATGAAGAGCTGTTTTCCCGGGTTACTGCGTTTGTAGAAACCCTGCGTTCCGATAAACCCTGGGAGGAAAAGCTTGAAAAAGTCAATGAAACCCTTGAATTTATGAAAGGTTATGTAGTGACCCATTTTGCCGATGAAGAAGCCTATCAGGCGGCAATCGGCTATCCCCATTATCAGGAGCATCAGAAGGTTCATCAGAGAATGGTTGCCTATGTGGTGGCGGTTTCTGATGAATACGAAAAAGAAGGCTTTAAAGAAGAACTCATGCAGCAATTCGGAGGGAAGCTTTTAGCTTGGTTGATCAATCATGTGGTGGCAGATGATCAGAAGATTGCGGAATATGCAAGAAGTAAGGAGGCTAACTAATGAAAAGCGAACTTTTAACCTCCTTTTCTGATGCAGCCAGTCAGACCTTTAAACTGCTCTTGGATCTGGACGTAACCACTGATACTGTTCCGTCCCTGGAAAACAATGATAAGAAGGAATACATAGAAAACATCGATATTGTCATAGAAATTACCGGAGATCTCAATGGTGAGGTCATGTATAGCTTTCCCAAAGATACGACCCTGGAAATGGTGAAAATGATGAGCGGTATGGAGTTCAAGGAAATCGATGAGTTTGTTAAATCGGCTTTAGGTGAGATCGCTAATATTATCAGCGGCAATGCTTTGTCAGGTCTGTCGCAAGCCCAATTGATCTGTGATATACGTCCTCCCAAAATTATCGAGGGCCAGACTTCCACTGTCGATGAAGGGTGTTCCATTTACCAGGCCAAGGTCAAGACTTCTATCGGGGATGTGGGGCTGAACCTCCGGACAATTCAGGCTGCGGGCTAAGGCAGTTTCAAATAAGTCCCAGTACATTTTTGCGATGAAAATGAAAGGATAGGAGTTTATCTGATGGCAAAATGGTTATTAGATGGAGACAAGGAAAAATGTCTGACTTCGTAGAAGGTCCTGGCAGCAGGTCAAATTCGTCAGCGCTGACGAATTTGACCTGCCTGCGTCATCGCTGGAAGCGAACAGTTTAGCTCCATACTTTTCAAATAGCTGCATCAGCCTGCTGGTTGTGGGGGAGCAGGGCCTTGACCGGCAAGGTGAACTCGTTTACGCTCAAGCTGAACGAGTTCACTTTCATATCCGGGAACAAGTAAAAAATATATAATTTCGCAATAATTCCGAGCACAGAAGCCCTTGTATTAAACATCAGAACAAACGACTATTTTTCTACATTTAAAGTAGCAAAGGAGCAGTGATACATAATCATGCCTATCGAAGTCGTTAAAGGTCAAAAAACTGAGATTACGAAAACTAATCCGGGGTTAAAGGCAATTGTGATAGATCTGGAATGGAAAGTCCCCATGGGTATGGAAGTAGATGCCTCGGCCTTTCTGTTGGGGGCTAATGGCAAGGTTCCCAAAGATGAAGATTTTGTCTTCTATAGCAACCCAAAGGATAGGAGCAATTCTGTCTTATATGTCGATCAAGATTCCGCTAACAAACAACTTAAGATTAACCTGAATACCATCCCGTCGGAAATCCAGAGAATTGCCTTCAGTGTTACAATTTATGATGCCTTAGTAAGGAAACAAAACTTTGGGCAAATATGGGATTTGCATATTAAAATCTTAAATGGTGTTAATAACACTGAAATATGTAAACTGAATCTAGGCAACGGTCTGACAGTGGAAAATGCACTGGTTCTGGGTGAGCTTTACAGGCATAATGGAGAATGGAAATTTAATGCTATTGGCAGCGGTTTTAACGGCGGTTTAGCCGCTCTATGCCAAAACTTTGGAATTGAGGTCAACGAACAGCCCAAACAAACCAAGATTACTTCTAAGGAAACAGATAATCCGCAACAATCCTTAAATCCTAGGGAAACAGATAACCCCGAAAAAAACCTTAATTCCCAAGCAACAGGTTCTCCGAAGATAAATCTCACTAAAATCGAGCTTAAGAAAAAAGGCGAGACTATTAATTTGGTCAAAACGACCACTAAACTCGGGGAGATTTTAGTCAATTTGAATTGGAATCGAAACCGGGAGACTAAACCATCGGGCGGATTCCTAGCTAATTTAATGGGGAGTGGTGCTAAGTCAATCGACTTGGACTTGGGTTGTTTGTATGAACTTAAAGATGGGACCATTGGCGTGGTCCAGGCCTTGGGAAATTCCTTTGGCAAGCTTAATAAACCGCCCTATGTTGCCTTGGATGGGGACGATCGGACCGGAGCTGTTTCGAGAGGGGAAAACTTAAGGATCAATGGGAATGAGCTGGCAAAGATAAAACGGATCTTGGTCTATACATTTATTTATGAAGGTATCGCCGATTGGAGTCAAGCTGATGGGGTTGTTACCTTAAAGCAACCTAATGGCCCGGACATTGTTGTCGCCCTGGATGAATATAGTACAGCTCAGAGGATGTGTGCCATTGCCCTGATAGAAAATGTGAATGACCAAACTTTAAGCGTTAAACGATTAGTTCAATTTTTTAAGGGTCATAGAGATCTGGACCAGGAATTCCATTGGGGACTTCGCTGGCAAGCCGGACATAAGTAGCAAGGGACAGTTGCTACGCCAGCTTCAGCGGAAGGGTAACGCTCAAATCGGCGAATTGCTAAGATACATGAATAGTGCTGGAGCTGCTCTGTCTTTTTTGGATATGGAAATAGAGTTTCACAGCGGATCAGCGAATGCTGGTTTCTTTCTAAACGTGAATTTGTCATGAAGTGACGTTTGTTGTGAAGGCGGATGAAAATGGGGAAAGAGTTATTACGATTCGACAAAAAGCTGCCAATCTAAAATGCTATAATAGGTGGTAATTAGACAAAAAATCCTTAAAATTTTAAGTCGTGGATTTAATTGCCTCTAGTTGGCTGTAATTCAGTGAAAAACCTTAATTCCACAGACCAATTAAATCTCGAACTTTGAAAGGGTACATGAGTGATAAAGATAAACAGACCTGCCCTCAGGCCGGAGGATGCCAGTACAAACACTGAATGGATTATTCAGCGTTTGTCGGATAAGGCTGAATAGGCGGCTGATAATATCAATCAATATTAGCAAATAATAATCAATAATATCACTAAAAAAGCTTAACGGTTGATGTGGAGGTACTTAAACCATGAATTACTCGACAAAAGAAGAAGTGCTCGGGGCAATGACGTTTGCCGCCGGATTTATTCAGGATGTTTTTCCGTTGGACTGCATGGTCAGCGTGACCGATGAAAAAAAGTTTATAGCCTATTATCCCGGTAAAAAGATTGATGTCAAGGCGACTGTGGGGGCGGCGATACCGCCCGAGGATATTATTAACCAGGTTCTGAGGACAGGTACGAAAATAGTGGCCGCAGTGCCAAAAGAAGCTTATGGTTACACTTTTCAGGGGATTGTTACGCCCATCGTGCATGCCGGCCGGGTCGTAGGCACTTTCAACGTCGGCATAGATCTTTCTTCTCAGAGCGAATTGATTGGGATCGCTGAACAACTCTCCAGCGCTTTTCAGCACGTGGCCGCCAGTTCGCAGGAGCTTTCGGCGTCTGCGCAGGAACTGAGTGATTTTCAACGTGAATTATTGGCACTGTCGCGTAATGCTGAAAACGATCTGCAGAATACAGCCCAAATCCTCAATGTCATCGAGAGTATTTCCAAGCAAACCAATTTGCTCGGTCTTAACGCTGCCATTGAAGCGGCGAGAGCCGGCGAGCAAGGCAAGGGCTTTTCTGTTGTCGCCGAAGAAATAAGAAAATTATCGCTCAATACATCTGTTTCCACGAAGGAAATAGCAGCGATTCTAGCCAAAATCAATGAAAACATCGCCAATATCATTGATTACACGGAAAAAACTGAAAAGATTAGTGAAAACCAGGCGGAGGCCACACAGGAAATCGCTTCTGCGATCCAGCAGAATATATCGATTGCCGAAAAGTTAATTGAATTGTCTAAAATACTGTAAGCTCAATTGATCTGTGATATACGTCCTCCTAAAATTATCGAGAGCCAGACTTTCACTGTCAATGAAGGGTGTTCCATTTACCGGACGAAGGTCAAGACTTCGATTTG
The DNA here is from genome assembly GCF_000244895.1 of Desulfosporosinus youngiae DSM 17734. Classification (NCBI taxonomy): domain Bacteria; kingdom Bacillati; phylum Bacillota; class Clostridia; order Eubacteriales; family Desulfitobacteriaceae; genus Desulfosporosinus; species Desulfosporosinus youngiae. The sequence continues at coordinate 3,497,293 of NZ_CM001441.1, read as the reverse complement.
GACATAGTCTTGGTGTTATGCATTTAATAGCTCAAGCTATGGATATATTAAAAATAAAGCAACCGGAACCGATGGAGGACAGTGAATATGAACGTCTGAAGCAAATCATTAAGATTGTTGCTTTACTGCATGATATAGGGCATGCTCCATTTTCTCATGTGGGAGAGGAAGAGGGTGGAGTATTCCCACTACTCATGGATTTTGATGGCGAATTAGCATCTGGACATGAAGTGTACTCAAGGCTGATTGTTCAACAGTGCTTTAAAGACGTCATAGAAGAAAATGACTATTTTAAAAAAATGGATATTAAAATCACGACAATCCTTTCTTTTATGAAAGGAACAATAATTGAACCTAAATGGTTTTTTGCCAAAGAGCTGATCAGCGGTCAGATCGATATGGATAGGATGGACTATCTTTTAAGGGATTCTTATTATTGCGGTGTAAAATACGGTGAATATGATTTGAACCGATTATTGGATACCTTAACAATTTGCCCTTCACTGGAAGGAATCTGGCAGTTGGGTGTAGAATCTGATGGCGTACAAGCTGTGGAGGAGTTTGTTTTTTCCCGATATTGGATGTTTATTCAGGTGTATTTTCATAAGACACGCCGCATCCTGGACAGCTACCTTATTAACTTTTTGAAAAACTGCCTTCCGGGAGGCCAATATCCTACGGATATTGAGGAATATCTGGGCTATACTGATAATTTTATTTTAGAACTGATAAGGGAAAAGGCACGCAAAAATCAATGGGCAAAGCGGTTACTGAACAGAAAGTGTATCAGTGAGGTCTTTGTTTCCACTCCTCATCAGTTAAGCGATGAAGAAAATGGTTTTAGCGATTATCATAAGCTCGGTTGGATCGATGATGAAATTAGAAAAAGCTTTCCTATTGACGTGGAGCCTGAAAATTATTATATTGATCAGGCCAAAACTTCGTCTGCTAAATATCAAATAAGTCCCAGTACATTTCTTTCCGATGAAAATGTAGGGGAAGGATCGCAGCAACTTTATGCAGTACCTATAAAGGATAAGCATACCGAAAGTATAAAGCCAGTCCAGAGTTATTCCCTGCCCATTAAGAGTTTATCTGATAGTAAAATCAACATTATCCGGATCTATGCCAATAAGGAGCACTGTCTTGCCGAAGGTGAGAATGCCTATAAGACAGTGAAGGAGTATATGGACACAATGGATGATCGGTGGCTGAAATATGTACAAAAAATGAAGAATCTTGAAAAAGAGTATGAAGAAATGCAAACCAAAAAGGAGGGATTTGGGAAACGATTTAAATGAATCGAAATGAATTGGAGGAGGTATGTATGAATATGGGCAAAAAAGCCTTTTTAACGGCTTTGATTGACCAATTGCAAGAAATCAACGGCAAGAAATCATTGCAAAAATTGGTGTATCTGGCAAGGGCCTTTGGATTGGAAACCGGATATTCTTTCCGCTTTCATTACTATGGTCCGTATTCGGACAGCCTGGCAGCAGATTTTGAGCAATTGCTGGAAACCGATCGGGTAAGTCTTTCTGATAAAAGCAGATATAAATATCAGGTTTCAGACGATTTGTCTCAGGATCCTGCACTTCAGGAACTAGATGCAGATAAACAAGAGAAAATTCGTGAATTGATTGAGTGTTTTGGTAGCAAGAGCCCTTCAGATCTGGAGTTATATGCTACAATTTACTTTATTGATCACCATGAAAAATATGTTTTAGGCAATGGATCCGTTGAAGATGTTTTGGAAAAGACATATCAAGCTAAACCTAAATATAAAAAGCTGGAAATTAAGAAAGCCTATAAAGATCTTGAAGATTGGGGCTTGCTCTATCAATTACAATAAATAGATACATGGCTGAAGTATTGAACAGTTTTATTGGACTGTCTAGTATTTCGTACCTTTTTTTATACCCAAAAGCCTATGTTTATCGGTGGGGGAAAGGTTCTTTTCAAAATGCTTCCATCGCTCTCGGCTCCGTAACAAAAGTACACTCCGAGCAAATTATTGAAGAATTAATAAAAGAGGCCGATAAAAGAATGTATTCTCAAAAACAATATGATCGCAGAAAAAGGTGAATACATCGGCCGGGAATGCAGAACAAGGCCGCCATCGCAACCGGAGAGGATAGCGGCATTGGCCGGGCAGCTGCGTTTACTGCAGAGAAAACGAGATGCTTCTGCTGAATCCCCGGAAGGAGAAGGGCCTGGTAACAGGTCAAATTCGTCGGCGCTGACGAATTTGACCTGTCGTCGTCAGTGCTGGCAGCAAACAGTTTGTCTCTCCATATTCTTCAAAGATGGGTTCATTCATTTTGGTTCCCGCCTTTTAATAGCTTTAATTACAGCATATGTAGACTATGAACCTATCAAATCACTTTCCAAATTGGAGAGCTGACTTCATCAAATAATAGAGCGCGTATTATACCTAATGCCGGTTCTCAGAGAGCCGGCATTTTTTTATTCTTTGAAAATCTAACAAGCCAGTTTGGATTCAACTTTATAATGTAATATTTTTTTTCGGGAAAATTTTATTACACCTTAATAATCGCTCTTTAGCCCCGACTGTAAGAAAATAGTTACAAACAAGGTTACTGTTGTTTGGTCCGGAATTCCTGAGAACCGCTAACTATCAGCATTTTCATCCTTGTCTAATGTTGGCATCAAAGTTGCTTAATAATTCTGATAAGCGGGGGAGAAGGAGGATTATGATGTCCGGGGATCTCTAATTGAAGTATTAAAAATAGAGAGTAAAGGAGTTGTTTTAATATGATTATTATCGGCGAATTAATTAACTCAACACGAAAAGCCATTAAACAAGCTATTGAAGAAAGAAATATCCTGTACATTCAGGAGCTTGCCAAAAAACAAGTCGAAGCAGGAGCCAACTACATAGATGTTAATGCAGGGGCTTTTGTTGATGACGAGGAAGAACATTTGCTTTGGTTAATTGATGCAGTTCAGGCTGTCGTAGATGTTCCTTTAGCAATAGATAGCGCGGACCCGGAAGTTATACAAAAAGGACTTATGGCCCATAAAGGGGAGGCCATGATTAATTCCGTTACAGCTGAAAAAGAAAAACTTGAAGCGATAATTCCGCTGATTAAAAAATATAACGCTAAAGTTATTGCCTTATGCATGGATGATAACGGCATGCCAAACACCGCAGAAGAACGTTTAGTTATAGTTGAGAAGCTCTGTGATAGTTTCGCCAGTGCCGGGATAGGCTTAGGCGATGTATTTTTAGATCCCTTAGTTAAGCCTGTTAGTGTAAACACGAGTTTTGGTAATGAGGTATTAACTACATTAGAAGAAATTAATAAGCGTTACCAAGGAATTCATACCACTTGCGGCTTGAGTAATGTTTCCTTTGGACTGCCTGAAAGGAAACTTTTAAATCAGGCGTTCTTCGTAATGTGTATTGCTAAAGGAATGGATTCTGTAATTATCGATCCCTTGGATAAAAAAATAATGGCCTTACTCTATGCCTCCGAGGTCCTCGTGGATAGAGATAAACGATGTATGGCTTATCTTAAAGCGGTAAGAAGCGGAATTGCCAACGCGTAATCTTAGGTCCATAACTATGGCGTCTTCCCGTTAGCGGGGATAATCGCATAAAAATTTGAAAGGAGCTTGAAAATGACTATTACAACCAGACTAGGCGACGGCTTGCGAGTAGAAATGTCGGTGGACGAAATCAAAAAAGACATCGAAAATGCCACCATTGATGCCGCAGACCGTGCCAATTGTGCTCCTCTTTCTGAGGATGATCAAAAACATTTGCTGGAGATTATCACTAGAAAAGGCCGGTTTGTAGGGGTTGAACCTGGTAAAGAATTAGTTCTGACCTATGATGAGGGCAGCGTTAAGCTGATGCGCTTGGGAATCTCTATCGGCAGAATTCAAGACTTACAAATATACGAACGGTGTTTTGGTGCTGATACTGCTGAGCTGGCTCACGTAGACTACAGCTATAAACCCACGAAGCCCATTATTCACGAAGAACAAGCCACAATGGAACAAGCACAACTTGTTACGACTCTTCCTTTATTTTACGGAGCAATGCCGAATATGGCACTTTACAGCTACCCTGACGGACCCGCTGCTAACCCGATTACCCTATTGCCAAAGGGTAAAATTAAAGAAGCCCGGGCAGCCTATGATGAATCCATTGAATTAATGATTCACGACCTCGTTTTTACGTCGAGCAAGATGTACGAGGCCGGTGCAGATGGGATTAACTTTGACACAACGGGCTCCGCTGGTGATGCTGATTTTTACGCAACACTGAAAGCCACTGAAATTCTAAAGAAGAAATATCCTGATATATGCATTGAAATGGGTATGGCTGGAGAATACGTGTTAGGTATGCATGGGGACCTTTATTATGATGGAGTAAAACTGGCTGGCTTATATCCCCATGAGCAGGTTAAATTAGCTGAAAAGGCCGGAGTAACCATCTTTGGCCCCGTGGTTAACATTAATAGCAGTCACTCCTTCGCTTATGACATCACCCGGGCTGTAACCATGTGCAAAGCCTGCACGGAAGCTTCCAGTATTCCGGTTCATGCCAACATGGGAATGGGAGTTGGAGGTATTCCGATTGTCGATACTCCACCTGTCGATGCTTTGAGCCGGGCCTCCGTCGCAATGACCGAGATTGGCCGGTTAGACGGATTATAGGTAGGCGTGGGCGATCCTTTCGGAATGGCAATAAGTCATGCAATGGCCGCAGGCATGGGCGGAGTACGTACTGCCGGAGATCTGGTAGCACGTATGCAAATGTCTAAGGGAATGCGCTTAAATGAAGCGAAAGCATATGTTGCCGGAAAATTAAAAGTTTCTGTAGAAGATTTAGTTGATCCGGTAGTGATGGATGAAGTGAGAGAAGACCTTGATATTGGCAGAATCCACTCAATCGCCACCGCTGCTAAGGGCATTGAAGCGAAACATAATATCGCTAAATTGCTCGATATTGAAATCAACTGTGTCGAGCGTTTTAAGAAAAGAGTTAAGTAATTAGGGAAGATTTTAATTAGCACAGATCTTAGTTTCCCAGACTCTAGTTATTGGCGTAGGTTAGCAGGGCCTAACTTGCTTATAATTAAGCCTGGGTCACTAAGTCTGACTAATTAAGTCTGTCTGGATTATTAAGTTTTCGAAGTAAGTCAATCCGGAGCAGAACATGAAAAGATGATGGGGAGGGGTTATAACAATGAGTAATGAACTGTTTGAACTAGCGGCGCAATCCATTATAGATGGAGATGAGGCCAAAGCTGTAGAAATAGCCAAGCGGGCCTTGGCCGAAGGATTAGACCCTTTAGAAGTTATCGAAAAGGGCTTCACAGTGGGGATTAATAAGGTAGGCGATCTTTTTGACAGGGGCAAATTCTTCTTGCCTGAACTTATGGTAAGTTCTGATGCTATGAAGAACGCGGTAACGATTTTAAATGATGCCATTCCTCCAGCCGAACAAACTAAAAGCATTAAAGCCTTAATCGCAACCGTTGAAGGGGATATTCACGATATTGGCAAAGGTCTTGTTGTTTCCTTGTTTAGGGTTCATGGCATGGATGTTTATGACATAGGTAATGATATCCCCGTCGATGAGATCATTGATAAAGCTTTGGAATATGAAGTTGACGTTATCGGTACAAGTGCATTACTTAACACGACCATGAAAAACATGAAAAAGCTGGAGGATGCACTCCGCGAAAGGGGAGTTCGTGACAAATTCAAGACGATCATTGGCGGAGCTCCTGTAACGCAACGATATGCGGACAAAATCGGGGCTGATGCTTATGCGGAAAATGCCAATGATGGAGTCAAAAAAATTCTTGAAATGGTGAAAGCATAAAAACTAAGTGATTCCAATGGTAGAGTAAGCGGCCTTCTAACCGCTTGCTTTACTTTTTATTAAGATCACCTTATTGCAACTGCTATTGAAAAGGTGTGATGAAAGATGGCTAAGGTAACCTTTTTACCCTTCCGCAAATCAGTTGAAGTTCCGATGGGCAGCACTATTTTGCAGGCTGCTGTGGCAGCCGGAGTACAGATACAAAGTACCTGCGGCGGCAGAGGGACGTGCGGCAAATGCAAAGTGCAAATTTCCTCAGACGGTTGGGTTTTGGCTTGCCAGCATATGATAGAACAGGATTTGACGGTAGAGCTCAATGTACAAAAAGATGCGTTTGAACGAAAGCTCTCTCTAAACCATCTTAAAGATATTATGATAGCGCCAAGTATTCGTAAATACCATGTACAGGTTGAAAAGCCCAGTGCTAAAAACCAAACACCGGACTGGGAGCGTCTATTGGCAGCTTTGTCCAATCGTACAATCCCATTTAACCGACGGGTCGCGGCAAATTTGCCAGAGACGCTGCAGAAAGCACAATTTCGTGTGACGGCGGTACTCGATGAGAATTTCCTGCTGGCAGTGGAAGAGGGAGAAACGCTGGAGCGCAGCTATGGTCTTTCGGTGGATATTGGCACGACCACTGTGGCGGCCTACCTTATGGATCTGAATAATGGTACTGTCCTCACTAGCGGGGCTATTACGAATCCCCAGCATGTTTTTGGGGCGGATGTTATTTCACGCATTACCTACGCTTCAGAGGATTCAGATAAACGACGCCAGCTTCAGGTGAAACTAATCAATGCGCTCAACGAAATTATTGCCCAGCTCTGTGAAGCGGCTGGAATAGACCATCAGGAAATTTATCAAGCGGTCGTTGTTGGCAATACGACGATGAGCCATTTGTTTCTGGGCATTGACCCCACTTATTTGGCGACGGCACCCTTTATTCCCGTTTTCCGGCAAGCTGTTGAGGTTGAGGCTAAGGAATTAGGTCTCCGTATTTTAGAGTCGGGCAAGGTCGTCGTCTTACCGAATATCGCGGGCTATGTTGGCTCTGATACCGTAGGCGTCATGCTGTCCACCGGAATCGACCGCCTTCCCGGCCTGAGTTTAGCGATTGATATTGGTACCAATGGTGAAATAATTCTAGCCGGCAATAAGCAAATACTCACTTGTTCCGCAGCAGCCGGACCCGCCTTTGAAGGGGCTGAGATAAACTGCGGAATGCGAGCTGCCGAGGGTGCTATAGAAGGGGTTTTAATCGGTGATGACGTAGAGTTGGCAGTGATTGGCGGCAGCAAACCCAGAGGCATCTGTGGTTCCGGTCTGATTGATGCTATCGCTCAACTACGAAAAAGTGGTATTATCGAAGCATCCGGGCGGCTGACGAGCAAAGCAGATCAACTGGAGAAGCTGCCTCCGGCGGTCAGGGAGCGGTTACGTAATGACGATCAGAAAAGTGAATTTATCCTGGTTTGGAGTAAGGATTCGGCCACGGGCGAGGATGTTGTACTTACTCAAAAGGATATCCGTAAATTACAGTTGGCTAAAGGAGCTATTATGGCGGGGATACAGCTTCTGCTCCAGGAAATGAAGGTGAGTGCGGAAGCAATCGACCGTGTACTGATTGCGGGAGCATTTGGTCATTATATTAAAAAAGAAAATGCTGTGAGCATCGGACTTCTCCCTTCTCTTCCGCTCGATAAAATAACCACTGTCGGTAACGCAGCCGGGGATGGTGCCAAGATAGCCTTGCTTTCCAAAGAAGAAAGAACCCGGGCCGAAGCATTGGCCGGCCGAACTGTGCATATCGAATTATCGGCCCGAAGGGATTTTCAAACGGTCTTCATGAAGGCTTTAAGTTTGTGATTTAAAAATACTATTTTTTAATGCCCAATATTTTAAATTTATAATATAAATTTTGTCTGGAAATACCCAATTCCCGCGCCGTTTTAGTGATATTTCTATTGTTTTGTGCCAGGATACTTTCTATCATTTCTTTTTCAGTTTCTGATAAAACGCTTTGAAGCTTTTTATCAGAAACTATAGTATTTACTGGAGATTTTTTATTAGAAAGAATTCTTTTTCTGAAATATTCCGGTAAATGGTGCAAATTTAATGTCTTATCCTTATCTTGAACAAAATTCATAGCACCTTCAATAAAGTTTTCCAACTCCCGAACATTGCCTGGCCAGTAATATTCATCAAAAAGGTTAAGCAATTCCTCTGCAATGTTATCAACAAATAAGCCAAATTTAAGGTTATATTTCTTAATAAAGCTTGCGGCCAGATAGTTTATATCTTCTTTTCGTTCTCTTAGGGGAGGAATGTTTAAGGTGATGGTTGCTAAACGGAAATATAAGTCGGACCGGATAAGTTTTCGTTCAATGGCTTCAACAGGATCATTATTTGTGGCACTTATAATTCTGCAATTGATAGGTTTTTGAACTGTGCTTCCGATTCTTTGAATGGATTTGACCTGTAATACTCTCAGCAGTTTAGCCTGCAGGAAAAGGGGCATGGAATTAATTTCATCAAAGAAAATCGTTCCATCTTCGGCTTGTTCAAACAGGCCGGGGGTTTCAACGGCACCGGTAAAAGCACCTTTAACGGTGCCGAAGAGCAGGCTTTCGAAGAGCGTTTCGGGAATAGCGGCACAATTGACAGATATAAAAGGACCTTTTGACCGCAAACTGGCATTATGAATACCTTGAGAAAAAAGTTCTTTTCCTGTGCCGGTTTCCCCAACGATTAATACCGGTGAGTCGCGGCGGGCAATACTGCGTGCTTCTTCCTTGATCTTTTTTATCGAGCCGCTTCCAATGATATGGTCCAGAAGAAACACAGCCCCCGTTTGAGAGGTAGTTTCATCCTCGAAAAACCTTTTCCGCATTTCTAATGTCCTTGCTATAAAATCACTCATCTGATTCACATTGCGAAAGATAATATAAGCCCCGAAGATTTGTCCCTTGTATAAATAAGGAAACACGCTGAAGATCATGTTCGTTTGTCTGCCGTCATTTAAGTAATACCAATAGGGCTGTTCAATTACGGCTATGCCTGTTCGCAATACTTTTTTTACAACTTCGTCTGAAAAGTAAAAAGGCGGGGCATATACATCATCTTCTTTTTTCCCTAAGACATCGTTTCGGTTAAGCCCTTCCATTTTTTCTGATTCGCAGTTATAGAGAATGATCTCATCGTTTTTATTGACCGCAATGACCGATTCGTGAATATTATCAATAATGGTTTTAAGCAATTCGTTTTCTATTTTCAGTTTTTCATTCTCTATTTTTAGTTCTTCATTTTCCTTTTTAAGTTCCGCTATTTTATCATTTTGCAAAAAAAATACCTCCAACAGACAAGTTTAAATCTTCTGTAAGTTAAATAACTTGTTATATTAGGTATTAAGTATTTAATATTGCCATGAAGCTGCTTCTAGATGTACAGAGTATCGCCGTTTTAATGGGAATTTTACGACATTAATTTGGGGAAGAAGGCCTATAAAACGATGATTGCAAGGGATTGCTAGGGCTGGAATGCTTGAAAGCTGCCTGTATTATATCATATTAAAACAATGATTATATTTTGAAAATTGTGATTATTAAGCTATGATTTATATATTTGATGATATATTTAATGGAAAAGCCCGGGCTTTAGCCTGGGTTCTTGTATGAACATTATTTTTCCTAGGCATCATGAAGAGTCAGTGGATAATATTCATGATCAAAGGTTATAGAAAATTGGAGTATCGAAAGAAAAACAGACTTTAGCTTTCAAACGAATATTCATAAAAAATATTGATTGTAATAATTCGTATAACCTATCGACATAATGCTAAAACAGTGATAATCTTCACTTAACGGAAACTATATGATGATCAGGCCGCAGATATAGGCAAGAACCAGAAGCCATGTTGGAGTCCCGGAATGCTTAAGTATTCCGATTGGGAAAAAGCAGAGACAGGTCAAACATGTGGAATTAAGCAAGGTGAACGGAAAATACCAAGGATATGCGAAGGGACGGTTAATTGAAGGAAAGGAAGTGGTATTAATGTCAAAGTCTAATATTGATAATTTCAAAGCGGAAGCAATTAAAGAGGCAGCAGCGATTAAAGCAGAAGCCATTAAAGAAGCGACAAGGATTAAGGCAGAAGCCATTAAGTGGCATCTGGCTAAAGAGGTGGGAGTGGTTGATGAAGCATTCTGGGAAGGTTTGGTCTTTGAGTGAAGATAACTTTTCTCACATTTGTGAATTTTAGAACATTATAAAGCTCCGGCTCACAGGATAGGGTTGGAGTATAAAGAAAGATTTGTGCCGCCTATAATGAAAAGACATACTGGTTTCAAACCAGTATGTCTTTTCATTATAGGCAGATCCTCACCTTTTAACGTTTGGCCAATCTGCGTTCCACAAAATTGGCGATGCGTTTAAGGGCTTCCTGGATTTGTTCCATAGAATAAGCATAAGAACAGCGGATATGACCTTCCCCGGAAGGGCCAAAGGCAGTCCCCGGAACGACGGCTACTTTTTCTTCTTTTAAGAGCTGTTCAGCAAACTCTTCTGAAGATAATCCGGTCTTAGAAATATCCGGGAAGGTATAAAAAGCACCTAAAGGCTCGAAACAGTCCAGGCCCATCTCCCGAAAACCATGAACCATCAGCCGTCTCCGGCGATCGTAGGCTTGGACCATATCGTTTTTAGCTTCATTGGCAGACTGCAAGGCCTCTATGGCTGCAAATTGTCCCATAATGGGGGCACAGAGCATAGTGTATTGATGAATTTTCGTCATTCCTGAAATCAAGTGCGCATTACCCGCGACATACCCGATTCTCCACCCTGTCATAGCGTAGGATTTCGAGAAACCACTGACAAATAAAGTACGGTCGCGCATACCGGGTAAGCTGGCAAATGAGACATGTGTTCCGTCATAGGTAAGATCTGAATAAATATCATCTGCGAGGACGAGAAGATCGTGCTCAGTCACAAAATCGGCGATGGGCAGCAGATCCTCGCGGTTCATAATCGCTCCGGTTGGATTATTCGGATAGGACAGGACCAGAAGTTTCGCTTCAGGAGTATAGACTCTGGCTAAGTCTTCCACACGCATGCGAAAGTTTTCCTTAGCATAAGTTGGAACGTACTTAACGCTTGCCCCGGCCAATATGGCGCATGGCGCATAGGACACATAGGATGGATCGGGAATTAAGACAGTATCCCCAGGTCCCAGAACCGCCCGCATTACCAGGTCTACGGCTTCACTTGCTCCGGTAGTGATGAGAATCTCATGAAGCGGGTCGTAGTTTAGATTCAAAGTCCGGCTCAAATGGTGGGTCAATTCTTCACGTAATTCAAAGAGCCCCGCGTTACTGGTATACATGGTCTGTCCTTCTTCTAAGGAGAAGATGCCGCTTTCCCTGACCGTCCAAGGGGTGACAAAGTCAGGTTCACCGACCCCTAAAGAAATGACATCTTTCATGGTTGCGACAAGGTCAAAGAATTTGCGTATTCCCGATGGGGGAAGGGTAGCAACGTGGGGGGCCAGATATTGATTCATGGTGACACCACCAAGCGCTGGATAGTCTCTTCATCACCCATAAGCTCTATTCCGTCCTGCTTATAGCGGCGGAGCACAAAGTGGGTTGCAGTGCTTTGAACATGTTCAAGAGAGGCCAGTTTTTCAGCCACAAAAAGAGCGACATCCTGCATGGTCTTACCTTCGATAAGAACGGATAAGTCATATCCTCCCGACATTAAAAAAAGCGCTTTGACTTCCGGATATTTCTGCAGACGTTTAGCTATTTTATCAAAGCCATAGCCCCGTTGGGGTAAAACTTTAACTTCAATTAAAGCAGAAACCTTTTCATCGCCGGTTCGATCCCAGTTGATCATAGGCTGATAGCCGACGATTACTTTTTCATTTTCCCAATCCCGGATACGTTGTTTAATATAGTCAGGGGACAACCCTGTTTGAATAGAGAGTTCCTCAGGAGTAAGCCGGCAATCTTCAGCGATGAGTTTGAGCAGGCTGCGATCCTTTTCAGTGAGCATTTTAATCCACCTCTTTTTATCTACCTCGGCGACCGAAGTCCTAATGTTCAGCATTAACTGAACAATTCATTATAGTATATCATATCTCGTTTTTTCTTCTATAAAAAAATTTGTCATTTCAACGGCAGGAAAAAGGAATAGGGGGGCGCCTGGAATATTTAAAGATCAAATAGAGGCTCTTGTTGAATTCAGCAGCCCTCCGGCAAGCAGGATTTTCGCTTGTCGTTCGGTGAGATCATGCCTGACCAAGACTGGAGCCGAGTCATTATCTAAAGCAATGGCGAAAGGCTCAGAGGTTTGAATAGCCTGATGCAGGCCGGAAAGGTGCAAAGTCGTCCCAACATTTAGACGGTCCAGATCATTTTCATCAACAAAGGTTAGGGGCAGAATCCCAAAATTAATTAGGTTAGCACGATGAATGCGGGCAAAACTCTTGGCTAAAACGACACGCAGTCCGAGATACATGGGAGCCAGAGCAGCATGTTCCCGGCTGGAACCTTGACCATAATTATGGCCGGCTATAATGACACTTTGGGTTTGGGCCTTGGCCTTAGCAGCAAACTGAGGATCAATCTTGTGAAATGTGAATTCAGAGATAGCGGGGATATTAGAACGGAGCGGCAGAATTTTAGATCCGGCCGGCATGATATCATCGGTGGTTATATTGTTGCCCAGCTTTAGAATAATAGGTAAGTCAAGTGAGTCATCTAAGGCGGGAGCAATAGGGAGGGGCTGAATGTTAGGTCCGCGTTTGATTGGGGTATCCGGACTCCCTGGGGGGAGAATCATACTGTCATCAATGCGAAACCGCTCAGGGAACCCGACATTGGAAGATAGTCCCAAGGTCCGCGGATCAGTTAAGAAGCCGGTCAAAGCACAGGCTGCCGCAACTTCGGGACTGGCCAAAAACACGGAGGCATCTTGAGTCCCGCTGCGGCCTAAGAAGTTCCGGTTAAAGGTCCGGACAGATACCCCTTTCGAGACTGGGGATTGTCCCATGCCGATACATGGTCCGCAAGTCGATTCCAACAGTCTGGCCCCGCTGTCCAGGAGATCGGTTAAGGCGCCATTGCTGGAAAGCATGCTTAGAACCTGGCGCGATCCGGGGGATATGACTAAGCTGACGCCTGGATGGACATGTTTTCCTTTAAGGATTTGACGAACCCGCATGAGGTCTTGATAAGATGAGTTAGTACAGCTTCCGATAGCCACTTGATGAACTTGAGTTGTGGAATGCTCACTAACCGGAGCTACGTTATCCGGGCTATGGGGCTGGGCGACGAGGGGAACCAGAGTGGAAAGATCTATAGCTAATTCTTCGTCATAAGCAGCATCTTCATCAGCGCAAAGAGGAACATAGTCCTCTGCTCTGCCTTGTGCTTCTAAAAAACGAAGGGTTTGTTCGTCACTGGGAAATATTGAAGAAGATGCGCCTAATTCTGCGCCCATATTGGTGATAGTTGATCGCTCCGGAACCGTAAGAGTTTTTACACCCGGTCCGGCGTATTCGATTATTTTGCCGACGCCCCCTTTGACCGTGAGCGTGCGAAGAATTTCCAAGATGATATCTTTAGCTGAAACCCATTCGGGGAGTTGGCCCGTCAGCCAGACACGCAGGACTTTAGGGTTAGGAAGATAAAAGGCTCCGCCGCCCATCGCCACAGCAACATCAAGCCCCCCGGCACCCATAGCAAGCATGCCCATTCCGCCGGCAGTTGGGGTATGACTGTCGGACCCCAGCAAGGTTTTGCCTGGTTTGGCGAAACGTTCAAGATGGACTTGATGGCAGATCCCGTTTCCCGGACGGGAAAAATATGCCCCAAAGCGCGCAGCGGCACTTTGCAGAAAGGCGTGATCATCAGCGTTTTCAAACCCTGTTTGGAGAGTATTATGATCTATATAACTTACCGAACATTCGGTTTGCACTCTGGAAAGATTCATGGCTTCAAATTGCAGATAGGCCATGGTTCCTGTGGCGTCCTGGGTTAGAGTTTGATCAATGCGAAGCGCGATCTCGTTTCCGCTGTCCAAGCTGCCGGAAACTAAGTGAGATGAGAGTATTTTTTGTGTCAAGTTTTGTCCCATGATAATTCCTCCTTTGAACTTGGTATTAACTTTACCAAAAACAAGAGGAAACATCTATGGGTTTCCTAAATGTATACAAAATTTCTTGTAAGTTAATATATTATTTCCAATGTTTGTTTTACATAGCAGAACTGTAAAGATTTATGTGTTTATAATGTTGATTAGTTTTCATGTTTTACATAGAAGTTTTAGAATAGGCTGGGTGTATTGAGTCATTTGCTTATACTTGCAGGTATAACCTAAAGAGATAGTCAGATGATTTACAATACAAAAGCCTTTAAACGTATGTTAAGTTTCGGTAATATTTGTTTGGGTTTGTCATTATTTCAGGTTATAATAGGTTGGATAGCCTTTGACGTTTGATGTTGATAGCCGGGAGGAATCGTTTTATGCCTATGTATGAATTTGGATGCCCGAAATGCGGGGTTGTGATCACAGAACTGTGTAAAATGGGAGAAAAAGGTGAGCGGCTTGTGTGCAGCAAATGCGGACATATTGGGCTTACCAGACATATCTCCGGTTTTTCCAGCCCGGGAATTTCGGGAGGAACCGGGGGCGGAAGCTGTTCGCCGGGATGCAGCGGTAATTGTGCGGGGTGTCATTGAAAGGGGACCATCTAATTGAACACGAGACTTAATATTGTCCTTGTAGAGCCGGAAATTCCTCCTAATACAGGGAATGTGGCCCGGCTTTGTGCTGCTACCGGAGCTGCGCTGCATTTGGTAAAACCATTAGGTTTTAGCATTGATGATAAGCACCTTAAACGTGCCGGCCTGGATTATTGGCACTTGCTTGATATCTTTCTTTATGAAAATTTTGCCGAGTTTGAGGAAAAAAATCCCGTGGGCCCGCGTTATTTGGCGACCACTAAAGGCGGGCGATCCTATACAGATGTTACGTATGAGCCTGGCGGATACCTTCTTTTTGGGAAGGAAACCAAAGGACTGGCTCCTGAAATCCTGGCACGCTATCCGGAAACGGCCTTAAGGCTGCCGATGCGTGCAGATGCCCGTTCCTTAAATTTATCGAATTCTGTAGCAGTTGTTGTTTACGAAGTACTACGCCAATGGGGATTTCCTGATCTTGTATAGGAAGGGATACGTAATGCATGCAAAGGCGGTTGAAGAACAATCATGATGAATGAGTATGGGTTGACCTTTCTGATGGCTTTGGTGATCGTAATAATCGCTACGCCTGTTTCTATTAAACTTGCAAAACATTGGGGAGCGATTGCTTATCCGGGCGGACGGCATATTCATAGCCGGCCGATTCCCCGGCTGGGCGGATTGGCGATTTACGCCGCGTTTTGGATGACCGCTTTGGTGACACAGGCTTGGACTAAGAATATCTGGGGCTTATTTATTGGAAGTACGATCATTGTAGCGGTTGGCATCTGGGATGATATCCGTGAAATTCGTCCTTTGTATAAGCTTTATTGGCAAATCGCCGCTGCGGCTGTGCTCCTCTTCTTTGGTTTTTCCATGGATTTCATTTCCCTCCCGTTCCTCGACAAAGACGTTATCTTTTCGGACTTCGGTCTAAGTGCTGTAGGTATTATTTTAATGCTCTTTTGGGTGGTTGGACTGGTGAATACGGTTAATGTATCGGACGGATTGGATGGCCTGGCCGCCGGCATTTGTTTTATAGTCGCCATTTTGTTGTTTTGGTCGGCGTATGGAATCAATCAAGTTTCGGCTGCCCATCTTACTTTAGCATTAGCCGGAGCACTCCTCGGTTTTCTGTTGTTTAATTTTCCCCCGGCCCGTGTTTTCATGGGAGACTCGGGAAGTATGTTTTTAGGGTATATTATTGGAGGAATCTCAATCATGGGTCTCCTCAAAACCGCCACAATTCTGGGATTGGTTTTCCCGCTCCTTGTGATGGGTATGCCGGTTACAGATCTTACCTTTGCCATTATTCGGCGAAAGCTGCGGGGGCAATCCATAGCAATGGCCGATCGGGGGCATCTGCATCATCGTTTGCTTGATGCAGGGTTTACACAAAGGCAGGCTGTGCTTTTGATGTACGGAATCAGTGCCTGTTTTGGGATGGCCGCTGTACTTGGAGCCAAAGGGCTGTGGGTAGGTGCTCTGGTTGTTCTCCTGATCGTTTTTGGGATCTTGATTACTATTCTTATGCGCAGAACGGAAAAACTGGCGGTATTCAGCCGGCGGCATTCAAAGTAAGCTTACACTTCTTTTTTCCTCCATGCATATGATGGTCGGAAAGGGGGTATAAGTATGCCATTAAATGTATTTGCCTTTTATAATGGCTTAACAGAGCAAACAAGGGGTTATCCTTATCTCCAGCGTTACGGAAGCAGTATTGACCAGTTAGCAATTTTTGAGGTTTCGATTCAGAATAATGGAACAATCCTCGGGCGCCCAAGCCGTGGGCTTATTGATGAGGCCCACGCCATGGGAATCAAGGTTTTCCTGGTGGTCAGCAATCTGACACGACAGGGCCAATTTTCCACGGCTCTGATGAGTCGGTTAGTGCGGGATCAGGACTTTGCTAATCTTGTTTGGCGAAACATACGTGATATCTTAGTTGATTATCGGCTTGATGGTGTCA
The DNA here is from genome assembly GCF_000244895.1 of Desulfosporosinus youngiae DSM 17734. NCBI lineage: Bacteria > Bacillati > Bacillota > Clostridia > Eubacteriales > Desulfitobacteriaceae > Desulfosporosinus > Desulfosporosinus youngiae. The sequence goes on along the minus strand of NZ_CM001441.1, from coordinate 3,480,720 downwards.
ATTTTGATCTGGAAAGGGCGGCACCGGCAGATCGTTCTCTTTTTACCCGACTGATTCAAACATGGTCCAGGATGTTTCAACAAGCAAATTTTATTGTATCGATTGATGTTCCTGCTAAAACTTGGGATGATACTGAGAATGTCTGGCGAGGGTCCTTTGATTATAAACTGATCGGTCAGGCTGTTGATAAAGTTATTCTGATGACTTACGAAGAGCATTGGTCGGAAAGTGAACCAGGCTCAGTAGCCTCAATTCCCTGGGTGACTCAAGTTTTAGATTATGCCATAACCAATATTCCGCGGGAAAAAATCTATATGGGCATTCCGATCTATGGTTATGATTGGCCGGAGGAAGGGAGGGGCAGGGTTATAAGCTACCGGCGGGCCACTGAGCTGGCGCGGCGATACGGTGCTCCGCTGCAGTGGGATGCAAGGCAGCATAGTACATTTTTTCGTTACGAAACTGGAGGCGTGCGTCATACAGTATATTTTGAAGATCCCAGAAGCTTAAGGGAAAAACTCGACTTAGCTCTGCAGAAGGGCATTGGCGGTGTGGCGCTTTGGGAAATGAACCTTAGCTATCCTGCTTTCTGGGAGGTGCTTCAAGCGTACGTTAGGCGTTAAAATATAGGAGGTTTCTAAAAAGTATGCGTATTCATTTCCATGGACATGCCTGCTTCGAAATAGAAGGGGAAGCAGGAAGAATCCTTATAGACCCTTTCTTGACGGGTAACCCAAGCGCTACAGCTAAGCCCGAAGACTTTACCCATCTTGATGCAATTCTGGTCACTCATGGACACAGCGATCATTTAGGAGATGCGATACAGTTGTCTAAACAGACAGAAGCTCCGATCATTGCTGTTTTTGAGCTGGCGAATTATTGCCAGAGCCGGGGTGCCAAAACCCATGCTATGCATATTGGCGGAAAGCATCAGTTCCCCTTTGGCTGGATTAAGCTTACTCAAGCTTTACATGGATCAGGGATAGAAAACCCTGATGGAGAAACGATTTATGGGGGCTTAGCCTGCGGTTTCCTGCTCCAGGTGGAAGGAAAATGGCTTTATCATGCAGGGGATACAGGGTTATTTGGGGATATGGAACTGATCGGACGTCGTTACCCCATTGAGGTTGCTATGCTTCCCATCGGCGATAATTTTGTCATGGGGGTCGAGGAAGCCGTTCATGCCTCCCTGCTATTGCGTCCTAAAGTCGTTATTCCGATGCACTATAATACGTTTCCGGTGATTGTTCAGGATGTAAAAGAATTCTTACATCTTCTCCAGCGCAGAGTTCCGGAAAGCCGGGGTCAGGCCCTTAAGCCTGGCGATGTTTACGAGGTTTAAATCATTATAGAGATCATTCATCCCGCTTGATGATTCAAGTGGGATATTTTTATTTGGAAATGGTCAAACTTATTGAGAGGAGAGATAAATTTATGGACATAGGAGATGAATTTAATGACAAGAAAACCATGTACGACTCGTTGTCTTTATGGGTCTGAAGGCCGTTGTAGTTTGGAACATATTTTAGGTGAACGCGGACCAAATTGCCCTCATTACGAAGAAGGGTTTATTTTGAGCAGAGGGAGAATCTAGAAATGGAAAAGAAACAGAAAAAACCTAAGGTGAGACGAATAGATCCTTTAGAACCGCTGAAAATGGAGATCGCGGCTGAGCTGGGATTGCTCGATCAGATCCATAGTAATGGCTGGCATTCTTTAAGTGCCAAGGATGCCGGAAGAATCGGCGGGCTCATGACGCAAAGGCGGCGAAAAAATGTATAGAGCCGCTGAATTCGTAGTTGAATAGTCAATCATGTGATATAATAATAGTCCGATATAGTTAATAGTAGGGAGCGTATAAGTTGACAAAACATCAACAAATTTTAACCTTTATTGAAGATCTCGCGATTGGCAGCAAGGTCTCTGTTCGCTTTATTGCCAAGGAGTTGGACGTCAGTGAAGGGACTGCTTATCGGGCTATTAAAGAGGCTGAAGCTAAAGGATTTGTCCGTTCGATTCCTAAGGTTGGAACCATACGGATAGAAGGGGTTAAAGAGCGGCAAATTGAGGATTTAACCTTGCATGAAGTTTCCCAAATCGCTGAAGGGGTTGTTATCTGCGGCTTCGCGTATCTCAATCGCTCCCCTAATAAGTTTGTTATAGCTGCAATGGAATTAAAGACTATGGCCCGGTACTTAGAAGATGGAGCGTTGTGTATTGTTGGCAACCGTCGCGATGCCCAGATGTTTGCTTTGAGTCATCACAGTTCCCTGTTAGTTACCGGGGGATTCGAACCTGATGAAGAGGTTATAGCCTTAGCACAAAAAAATGAGTTAGTGATTATCCAGTCTCCCTATGATACATTTGCAGTTACTTCGATGATTAATCGGGCTCTTTATGATCGCTTGATCGAGAAGGAACTTATTTTGGTTGAAGATATTATGGTTAAAGATGTGAGCTATTTAAAAGCGGATGCAACGGTTGAAGATTGGCGAAAACTTTCCCAAGATACCGACCACAGCCGCTTCCCGGTCGTTGATGAGGAAATGACTCTGGTTGGAATCGTTTCCGCAGTGGATGTCGCCGGGGCCGATGTTAAGACGCCGATCAGAGAGGTAATGAATGCCAATCCTTTTCTTGTCGGACGAGATGACCCTGTGACCCATATCTCCCGGATCATGGTTTGGGAAGGGTGGGAAATCGCGGTAGTCGCCGATCAGGGAAAATTAATCGGTATCATAAGCCTGCAAGATGTTATTGAAGCTTATCAGCAAGTCCAGAAACAACCGCAATTCGGTGAAACAGTGGACAATCTTGTCCTGAGCGGGTTCCGCTTTGTTGATGATGCGGAACATCTCACGATCGAAGGGGAAATCACGAATGCCATGAGTGACGACTATGGGTCAGCCAGTTGCGGAGTCATAGTGACAGTCATGAATATGGCCGGCTATATAGGACTGCGGAAGAAGTATCGACTGAATGCGATTACCGAAAATTTTACGCTCTATCAGCTTCAGCCGATTGCGGTCGGGACGGAGATCAAGGTTACCGCCAAGCTATTGCTGGTTGCCAAGAAACACTGCAGTATTGAGGTGGAAGTAATGGCCAACAGTGCCTTGGTAGCCAAAGGTTTGATGACAGCCAGAATAGGGGATAAGAAATTAGTCATTGAGACAGCCCATCCGGAGCTAATGGTATAAAGAAAACTTGGCTGGCGCCAAGCCGCAGGCGCGGGCGGCCGCCTTAGTTGCACTTATGCTCAGAAAGTATATAACGCAAGTTTATACTTTCTATACAGTATAAAATAGCCCCCTCGTCATGTGAAGCGAGGGGGTTTTCTGAAGGAAGGTGAACCACTATAAAGACTGAAAAAACTCAAAAAACCTGTGGCTTTGTTCACCTTCATAATCATACAGAATTCAGCCTGCTTGACGGAGCAGCACGGATCAAGAACTTAGTCCAGCGTGCGGCAGATCTGCAAATGCCGGCTTTGGCAATTACGGATCATGGGGTGATGTACGGGGTCCTGGATTTCTATAAAGCATGCCGGAAAGCAGGAATTAAACCAATTATCGGGTGTGAAGTATATGTGGCACCTAATAAGAGGACGGATAAGATCTCAGGCAAAGACGACTCCAATTATCATTTGGTCTTGCTTGCTGAGAATGAGCAAGGATATCGCAACCTGATCCGACTGGTTTCGATGGCTCATATTGAAGGTTTCTATTATAAGCCTCGGGTAGATAAAGAAATTCTTCGCAAACATGCCGAGGGGATTATTGCCCTTAGTGCTTGTTTGGCTGGGGAAGTCGCGGATTACTTGGTACAGGATCAATTGGAAATGGCAGTTCAAAGTGCCCGGGAGTATGAGAGCATTTTTGGCCAGGGAAATTTTTTCCTTGAGCTTCAGGATCATGGCTTAGAAGAACAGCGCAAGGTCATAATAGGAATGTGGAAGGTGCATGAGCGTACGGGGATTCCCATGGTGGCCACCAATGACGTACATTATGTTAAACGTGAGGATGCGTTTGTTCAAGACGCCCTGCTTTGTATTCAAATGGGCAAGACCTTAGAGGATACTGCAAGGATGCGTTTTTCAAGTGAGGAATTCTTTCTCAAATCTGAAGAGGAGATGGCCATGCTCTTCGGAGAACACCCGGAACTATTGACAAACACCTCCCTGATCGCTGAACGCTGTCAGATGGATTTTCATTTCGGGGAGAACTTTTTACCTGTGTTCGAGGTCCCTTCAGGCTATACACTAAATGGCTATCTTGAAGCAGAATGCCGCAAGGCCTTTCCCCGTTTCTATCCACAAATGACAGAGAGAGAATGTGCGCGCCTGGATTATGAACTCCAAGTTATCTTCCAAACGGGTTTCGCCGGATACTTTTTGATCGTGGCAGATTTTTGCCGTTATGCAAGAGAAAATGGGGTCGTTGTCGGTCCGGGGCGGGGATCAGCGGCAGCTAGTATGGTTGCCTATTTATTAGGGATAACCTCGGTTGAACCTCTGCGCTTTGATTTGCTCTTTGAACGGTTTTTAAATCCCGAACGTGTTTCGATGCCCGATATTGATATAGATTTTGATCCGGAAGGCCGTGAACGTGTTATCCGCTATGTTACTGAAAAGTACGGTGCTGATAAGGTGTGTCAGATTATCACCTTCGGAACTATGGGTGCCAAAGCAGCCATTAGAGATGGGGGACGAGTGTTGGCAATCCCTTTGTTTCGAGTCGATAAAGTGGCTAAAGCAATTCCTTCGGATCTGGGGATGACGTTAGAAAAGGCTCTGGAGGTATCCCCTGATTTGGCCCGTATGGTGGAAGAGGATGAGGAAATAAAAAGGCTCTATACCTTAGCCAGATCGTTGGAAGGGATGACCAGACATGCGTCTACGCATGCTGCCGGGGTCGTCATCGCCAAGGAGCCCCTTATGAATTATCTGCCTCTGCAAAGGACATCAGAAGACTTTGTTATGACCCAATTTCCCATGAAAGCTGTCGAGGAAATCGGACTCTTAAAAATGGACTTTTTAGGTTTGCGGAATTTAACGATTTTGCAAGAGGCTGTGCGGCGAATTGAAGAGACCCATGGCTTCAAGCTTGATTTACAAACATTAGCTTTAGATGATCCCAAAACTTACTCGCTCCTGGCCTCAGGAAACAGTACGGGAATCTTTCAGTTGGAAAGCGGAGGGATGCGCACGATCCTGAAGGACCTCAAGCCGAACTGCTTTGAGGATATTATTGCCGTCGTGGCCTTATACCGCCCTGGGCCAATGGAACAGATCCCGGAATTTATCCGGCGGAAACGCGGGGGCAACATTACCTATCTGCATCCAAAACTGGAACCAATCCTTAAATCGACCTACGGTATTATCGTCTATCAGGAACAAGTCATGCAGATTGCCCGGGATTTAGGAGGTTACTCCCTGGGACGAGCGGATTTGCTCCGGCGGGCGATGGGGAAAAAGAAGAAAGAAATCATGGCAGAGGAACGCCAGAACTTTATTGATGGTTTGCAGGACAGTGATGGAACTTGGATTATTCCAGGCGCGCTTCGGCTTGGCCTGACACTTAAAGATGCGGAAGAAATTTTTGATTTAATGGCCAAATTTGCGGAGTATGGCTTCAATAAAGGGCATGCGACAGCTTATGCTGTGATTTCGTATCAGACGGCTTATTTGAAAGCAAACTATCCTTTAGAGTTTATGGCGGCGCTTTTAAGCACTGTAATGGGTTCATCGGATAAAATATCCTTCTATATTCAAGATGCCCGTTCGAGTGGAATTAAAGTATTGCCGCCGGATGTTCAATACAGCCAAGTTGGATTCTCCATTGAAGACCAGGCTATCCGTTTTGGCTTGGGAGCGATTCGCAATGTGGGAATCAATGTCGTAGAAAAGATTCTGGAGGCCAGGCAAGAGGGGCCTTTTAAATCTCTCGACGATTTCTGTCTCCGCGTTGACCAGAAAGTTTTAAATCGGCGTGTCCTGGAGAGCTTGGTCCGTGCCGGTGCTTTCAGTTCGATTTGTACACGGGCTCAGGCCTTGGCAGTAATGGATCAAGTTTTGGATACAACCGGACGCCGGCAAAAAGACCGGCTGTCGGGCCAATTTTCTCTTTTCGATTTAGATGAAGAGATGGATGAAGGGACCAAGCTTCCTCAGCTGCCGGATTTTAAAGAACGGGATATTTTGAACATGGAAAAGGAATATCTTGGTCTCTACTTAAGTGGACACCCCCTTTCTTCCGTCTTGCCTCAACTTAAAGAATATATCTCATCAGATATCATAACATGTCTGGAGGGGGAAGAAGAGAAGAAGGTTGCTCTAGGCGGACTGGTAACTGGGTTTAGGCAGAATGTTACTAAAAAGGGAGAAATGATGGCTAGTTTTGTTCTGGAAGATTTAACGGGCGGTATTGAGGTATTAGTCTTCCCCCGTGTCTTCGCTCAAACCGGCACTCTCAGCAATGATCAGGCAGTTGTTGTGGTTGGCAGGTATAATATCCGGGATGAAGAGAAAAAGATTTTTGCCGAAAAAATCACAAGATTAGAGGACCTGAAACCTTCCGGAGAGAATAAAACTATCATGTCACCGGCTGCATCGAAGCGTCTCTTCTTAAGGTTTTCTCATGAAAAAAGTGATCTTATGCAGCTTGTTTTAAGTATTATCCAACGTTTTCCGGGCAATCAGCCGGTGTATTTCTACTTTGAGGATACTCAGAAAGTCCTTGAAGGAAAACGACAATTTTGGGTGAACGATCAGGATGAGCTGACGAATGCGCTTCGTGAAGTGATGGATCAACATAATATAGTCTGGCAGCAAACTAAAAATTTTGCTTAAAGGGTTATATCCTTGCAGGATTATTCGCTTTCAAGGCGAAACCCATCAAAATATCCTTAAATGAAAAGGAGATTGATTGTGCGTATTGCAGTATATCCTGGAACATTTGACCCTGTAACCAAAGGACACCTTGATATTTTAGTCCGGGCTAAAGAACTGTTTGATCTCTTGATTATTGCTGTTGCAGCCGATAGCAATAAGACTCCATTGTTTACCCTTGGTGAGAGAATGGAACTTCTCGTGGAATCAACCAAAGACATGCCGAATGTTGCTGTTCGCGTTTTTGAAGGGCTGACAGTAGAGTTTGCCCGTCAATGCGGGGCCATAGCAATCATTCGGGGACTCCGGGCCTTATCCGATTTTGAGTATGAGTTCCAATTAGCCTTAATGAACAAAAAAATTGCGCCGGATATTGAAACGACGTTTCTCATGACTCAAAGTGAGTACTCATTTATTAGCTCAAGTGCGATTAAATGGGCCTCCAGCTTGCATGCAGGAGTTTCGGATTTTGTGCCCCCACATGTGGAAAAAGCCTTGATGTCGAAATATGCCAGGCAGCGTTCAGACTCTGATGCAGAGGATTAAGGGCCCGTTTCTTGCACAATAAGAGGTGCTATGGTATCATAAATCGATTTAATAAGGGGGATTTTAGGAAAATGTGGACGGTTATTTATATTGCTCCCAATAAGTTAATTGCAGAAAAGTATAAGAAAATCCTCACTGATGAAGGAATGTTGGTCCAGCTTCGTCCAATTGGTTCGGCTCATCTTGGGGAACACGCTTCCGTCGAAATTCTTGTTCCGGAATCCGAAGCTGAAGAAGCACATGAAATAATTACTGGCGCTATGGGGAGCTGACTATGTTTAAGGATATATTCAGGAAGACAAAGTATGTTACGATCAATTCTGGTCAGGCCAAGGATCGCAGAGCTTCTGAGGTTTTAACTCAAGAAGAGCCTGTGATAACTAAGAAAGAACTTCCTGATGGTCTTTGGGCTAAATGCCCAAAATGCGGGGAGGTTCTCTTCAATAAAAATCTGGATGAAAATGCACGGGTTTGTACAACTTGTGAGTATCATTTTCGAATTACAGCCGGTTTACGTCTCTCATTATTGGTTGATGAAAATAGTTTTGAAGAATGGGATGCTGAATTAAAAACCCTGGATTCCTTAGAGTTTCCTGGCTATGATGAAAAAATCTCAGATGCTCAGGAAAAGACGGGTATGGCTGAAGGGGTACTGACAGGCCGCGCTAAGATAGAGGGTGTTCCCTTTGTTGTGGCTATTAATGAAGCAGGTTTTATGATGGGCAGTATGGGTTCGGTCGTGGGGGAAAAGATTGCCCGTGCGATTGAACGTGCGGTTGAGTTAAGGCTGCCGGTGGTTATTTTTTCCACGTCTGGAGGCGCGAGGATGCAAGAAGGGATTCTTTCCCTTTATCAGATGGCAAAGACGAGCGCGGCTTTGGGAAAGTTAGCTGAAAGCCGCTTATTATATATTTCCGTACTTACAGATCCCACTTTTGGCGGGGTTACAGCCAGCTATGCTTCACTTGGAGATATTTTGATTTCAGAGCCTAATGCTTTAATTGGGTTTACAGGACCGCGTGTTATTAAGCAAACCATAAGGCAAGAACTTCCCAAAGGAGCACAAACAGCGGAGTTTAACCAAGAACATGGTTTAATCGATCTGATCGTGTCACGTACTGAGATGCGGCCTGTTTTAGCACGTTTACTGCGATACCATCAGGAAGGGGCTCATTATGGCGCAACTGTTTGAATTTGAAAAACCAATTGCGGAATTAGAGCAGAAAATCTCCGAACTTCAAAAGTTTTCCGCGGACAAAGGAATTGATCTTTCCAGAGAGATTATAACCCTTGAAAAGAAGGCGGTTGATTTAAAGAAGGAGATTTATGGAAACCTTGAACCCTGGCAAAAGGTTCAAATAGCCAGACATTCCGAGAGGCCTAATTTCTATGACTATGTTCCTCTCTTGTTTGAAGATTTTATAGAACTTAAAGGGGATCGGCTTTACGCAGATGATCCTTCTATTAGCGGTGGAATTGCACTTTTTCATGGGATTGCCGTAACTGTTATAGCCCAGGTTAAAGGTAAAGATACGAAAGAAAATATTAAACGCAATTTTGGTATGCCACATCCGGAAGGATATCGTAAAGCGGTACGGCTGATGGATCAAGCCGAAAAGTTCGGGCGTCCGATTCTGACGTTCATCGATACACCTGGAGCCGCATGCGATCTTGCTGCCGAGGAACGAGGCCAGGGTGAAGCTATCGCCCGCTGCCTGATTGCAATGTCAGGCTATCATGTCCCCGTGATCAGCACGGTTATTGGGGAAGGCGGAAGCGGCGGTGCACTGGCTCTTGGAGTGGGCAACGTTCTTCTGATGCTTGAGAATTCCTTTTACTCGGTCATTGCTCCGGAAAGCTGTGCTACAATTCTCTGGAAGGATGCCACTAAGGCGAAAGAAGCTGCAGCCGCTCTGAAGTTTACGGCTCAGGACCTGCTAAGACTTGGGGTTGCTGATGAATTGATACGCGAGCCTCAAGGCGGGGCTCATAATAACCTGCATCAGACTGCGGAGGAACTGTCCCAGGTTATTTCCAAGTATCTTGTACGGCTGCGTTCTGAAAGTCCGGAAGCGCTGCGGGCTAAGCGCTACCAGAAGATGCGGGCTATTGGATTTTTTCAGGAAACAGGGGTCAAAGAGAGTGCTGATATAAATTTAACAAAAAAGCTTGACTAAGTCTTTGGTTTAATGTTATTATATCTAAGTCGCCGCGGTTAATGCCGCGGAGCTGAATAAGGGCGAGTGGCGGAATGGCAGACGCGTCGGTCTCAAAAACCGATATATGTGAGTATGTGTGGGTTCAAGTCCCACCTCGCCCACCACAGTAAATTCAAGGCCTGCGGGCCTTTTTTAGTTTGAGAAAACAGCAGTGTAATTTTAGAAAAAGCCATGAACTTAAAAATGGCCAGATAAACACAAAAAGAGGGCATAGATACCATGCTCTCTTTTTGTGTCTCCAGAAAGAACCGGCTTAAGCCGCCTCGAAAGAATAGCTATGAGAATACGAAGGAATTTAAGGCGATTGACCGGATGATGAGGAATAATCGCGGGGTAGCATTAAAATAAGCAGCCTTAACGGCCGCTTACTTTGAAATATATTATATTTTTGTTTTAAGAGAGTCTGATACCCTAGGCTAAGGCTTGTTAAAATAATAATCTGCGACAAGGCTTAGGTGGTGGCGGAAAGATTGGTCTCTGAAGCCAGAATAGTACTCCAATAATTACTAGCAGTAAAAAAATAATTATAGACAATGCTAAGATCATATACTTCACCTCTTTATCTTAGATTCCTATAAGATTAAGATTGAGAGGTTTCTCGATTTATACTATTCAGCATGTCCCTAAAATGTTCATTGTAACAAATTGCCCATCATCTAAAAGAATATCCTTTACCATTGATGGAGTTGGGATGATCTCCTTTTCATCCATGAGGTAGTCTAACCATGAAACATTTTGCAGAAAAGGAATCAGTTATTATATGCTAAAATAGGGGTATATTAAAATTTAAGTTTTAAATTAAAGGAGGGTTTATCTATGAATAAGTTTATTTTCAATGATTATTTTCATGAGCCCCAAGGAAAAATCGCCAAGCGGATGCTTTTCAAAAGCGATAATGTAATTGCCTTTGTTCTAAACATTGCAAAAGGGGAAATACTACCGGGACACACACATCTGGAATCAACCCTTTTCCTGCAGGTCATGGAGGGTAATGCCAAGGTTGTCACGGATGGCAATGAGACCTCGTTGCAAGTGGGCGAGTTAATGCAGGTTGATGGTCAGGAAAGCTTGCAGGTTATAAACATCGGCGAAGATGTCTTGCGCCTTTACGTCACAATTTCACCAATGGGTTCAGAGGCTTTTGCAACAGATGCCAATGTTTAATGACTTATCTTGTCCTTGCTATGTGAAGAACTTTTTTCACCATTTGTACCACTTGTTAAAATTGAGACAGATAAGAACTTGAGCTAAAATACCAAAGCTTTGAAAAGACTTTCTATGAAATGAGTGAGAAATCTTTTTTCCACTGTTACTTCACGATTAATGAAATACAGTTATATCAAGGCTTTAACGGAGTTGGTAAGAAATTACCAGCTTCTTTTCGTTTTTAGACCGTTGTATTCAGAGGTAAGTGTGACGGATACATTATGACAGGATAACGGTCGTGTTTGGTGCTGATGGGGAATAACTGAATTATAGCACGGAATTTAACGGACTGTTATTGAAGGATTTTCCGTGTCCTCACCAGCATCAGACGCCTTTGCCATCTATGGCCAGGCCTTGTGGCTAACTAGAGGGCTAATTCGTGCGAAGACAGTGTTTCCGGGCGTCAGCCAAGTCGCTTTAGGCAATGACCTTATAAATTGGTAAGAAATGGACGTCTAAGCTAACGGTAAAAGGTTACATTAAAAGAGAGACATTCATTTGTCCAAAATCAAATTCTAATGCTAATCCAACCTAAGAAAAAAGATTTATAAGGAGATGTTAAATTAATGATTACAGGAACTGAATCGATTACGAGTGTTGTCGAAAAATATCCACAAACGGTTGAAGTCTTTGCAAAATATGGCATGCATTGTTTTGGCTGCATGGCTGCACGATTTGAAAATGTAGAACAAGGGGCATTGGCCCATGGAATTGACGTACCGAGTCTGATTAAGGACTTGAATAAAGTGGTTGATAATCACTAGCGAAATTATAACCTTGGCGTTTCTTTATGTCTGATTGATGTAGACTGTCTACGGCAATCAGGCTTTTTTTATGGCCATATAAATGTTAGGCAATAAAAATATATCGATAAACAATAAAAATATATTGATAAATGGGTAAACCTTATGTATACTTAATCACGCAAAGCAGTTTATAGGGAGGACTTAGAGCCTGGTGATTTAGATCAAAAACCAGGAGACATTTTTTAGCCTATGAAGAAGATTGAAGAACTGAAAGGGGCATAATGATGGAGGATTTAAAGATAGTTCAAGTGGAAGAGACCAACAAGACTCCAGTTCAGAAGGAGGATATCTATCTCCTCATTTCTTCAGTTGTGTTAGGCCTGCTATTTGACACTTTGTTTTATAAAAAACCACTGGGGATTTCTTACCCGCTTTTTGTAATTGCTTTTTACATAGTGTTTTTAGGAAATCTTCGTTGTAAAGTCAAATTTAAGTGTAATTTTGGTTGGTTTTTAAGTATACCCATCATCACCTTGTCAGTGACTTATTTTACCGGTTCTAATCAAATTTTTGCTGCCTTAAACTTCCTCATAATCCCAATTTTGATAATAGCCCAAACAGTATTGATTAACGAAGGCAATAAATACAAATGGTTTGATGCAAGGTTTATTAAGGATATTTTCTATGGAGTCTTTAATCGAACCTTGGGGAATATCCTCAAACCATTTGTCGTGGTATTAAGCTCTTTAAGAATCAGGAAAAGTGATGGAAAACATGATGTGCTTCAAAGAGTCTTGATTGGGCTAGCTATGTCGATACCCCTTCTGATGATCATTATCTCTCTTCTTACCTCAGCGGACAGGGTTTTCAAACATCTTATAGACAATATTGTAAGTTCATTGGGCAGTATTAACCTAAGCGATTTTCCGATACAAGGAACTCTTGTCCTGCTGATTAGTATCCTTGTATTCAGCTATACATGGAGCTTTTTAAAACCCACTGATAAAGAATGTCCGTCAACTCAAAGGCAGCAGGGACCGGAAAGTAAGCAAAGCACTATTTGGGATCCGGTAATTTCTATAACCGTTATGAGCCTGATTAATGGGGTTTATCTGGTATTTATACTAATTCAGTTTGCTTATATGTTTGGTTCTGTCAATAATGGTTTACCGGCGGATTTTACCTATGCGGAGTATGCACGAAGAGGCTTTTTTGAATTACTAATGGTCACATTAATTAATTTTAGTCTTTTACTGAGCAGCATTAAATTCACTGGAAACAATGGAAAATCAGTCGCCAGGATTGTTCGTATTTTGCACTCGCTTCTAGTTCTCTGTACCATGGTTATCTTATCCTCGGCATATCTCAGAATGTCACTCTATGAGGCAGCCTATGGGTATACCTATTTAAGAGTTTTAACCCATAGTTTCATGATTTTCCTGTTTGTATTGCTTGTGATAGCTCTCTATAAAGTCTGGAATGAAGGAATCTCGCTGCTGAAACCCTATGTCGTTCTTGCAATAGCGGCTTATATGATCCTTAATTTCGCGAATATTGATGTCTTGATAGCGAAAAAAAACATAGACCGGTATATGGAAACGGGAAGGCTGGATACTTATTATCTGAGACGATTATCCTATGACAGCATTCCAGTCTTAGTGAAGCTGCTTGATGAGGAAAATGTCCCTCTGGAGCTCAAAAATGATTTAGCGCAAAAACAAAAAGAGCTATCTGAAAAGCAGGCCTGGCAGTCGTTTAATTTGTCCAGGCATAAGGCTGGACAAGTGCTTTCACAATATGACTTGAAGTCCAGTGAAACTATGCCTTAAAAAAATCCCCACACCTCAAACTGGGTGTGGGGATTCCTCATTGGCTTATTTTTTCTTAGTATCCCGTGATCGTGTGATTACAAAGAAGAAAAGACCGACAAGAATATAAATTGCCCCTGTACTTGCCCGCTCTGTTGCCAGATAGTAACTGCCTGCAAGAATAAAAGCTATGGCTGCAAAATAGTCCCAGAATGCTTTGATTGGCTTCTTCTTTGACGTGTTTCCCATCCTTTTCCCTGTTTTTTTCATAGGTATTCCCTCGCTTTATTAGTTTTCACATGTAATCGCATCGGCGGCGACCTTAGGTTAGAATTTTTCAAATCTATTGGGATGATCAGGTCCGGGCCACAAACGGGCATGGTTTATTGTAGCGCATAATAACTATTAACATTCAGCATTCACAAAAATTGGCTGGAATCTCCGGCAACGGCTTATGCGACACTCTGAGATTTCCAGGAATTAGCTCTCGGGTCCTGGTGTGTCGCCAAATAAACACCGGATATAACAATGCCGGCACATAATAATTTAATAAGGGTGATCGATTCCCCTAAGATTGTCACAGACTGGATAATTGTAAAGATAGGGACGAGATTAATAAAAACGGCGGTGCGGGGAGCACCAATGCGCTGAATAGCAATTGCCTGAAAAAGGTAACCCAATACTGAAGCGAATACGCTCATATATAAAATAGAGAGCCAGCCTCTGGCTGTGGTTGTTGGCAGATAGGCGGCGGGGTTTTCCCACAAGACGAAAGGAATCGAGATAACAGCACAGATTAAGAAGGTATAGGCGGTGACCATGAACGGTGTTAGTTGATAGTTTTTCATATACCGCCGGCTGAGAAGGGAATAGACCGCAAAGCAAACGACCGCGAGCAGCATTAAAAAATCCCCATGATTTAATTGGAATTGAGAGATCAATTGCAAATCCCCATTTGTAATGAAGAGAAAAACACCACTGAAGGATAGAATAATTCCCAATATGCTCCGAAGAGTTAAACGTTCACCGAAGAACGCAGCTGCAAGAAGGGCCGTAACCATGGGGTTGATCGCTCCGATTAGCGAGGAGTTGATCGCTGTGGTATAGCTGAGGGAACTAAAGAATAAGGCGTGGTAGCAAAAGGTTCCGACAAATCCAAGCAAGAGCAGTGCCGGCCATTGCTTGCCATGGGGAAAAAGGTTTTTTGGTTCTTTGAAGAACAAGATTGCAAAGATAAAAGGCAAGGCGAAGAGAAAGCGAAAGAAGGTTAAAGCGAATGGCGGAAACTCCTGTACGGAGAATTTTCCGGTGATAAATGCGCCAGACCACAGAATACTGGTAAGTACCATGAGCAAACGGACTTGTTTATCGGACACAAGAATACATCTCCTTTATGTAGAGGGAGTTTCAATAATACCGTAACCTCTTAATCGTACCATGGATTATGCGCTAGTCAATCATTAGGACTAAGATTTACTACAAGAATTTAATGGGCTAATTTGTTAGAAAGTAGTGGGTATGGTATAGTTAATTGTGAAAGAATGGGGGTTTTAGGATGCCGCGGATGGTGATTTTAGACGGAAACAGTCTTGCAAATCGCGCCTTTTATGCTCTCCCGCCGCTAACGACGGCCGATGGGAGACCGACGAATGTTTTGCATGGTTTTCTGACCATGCTCTTTCGCTTAGAGCAAGAGCAACATCCGGATTATTGGGTGGTGGCTTTCGATAAAACAAAGGCAACTGTTCGGATTGAGCAATATGCCGGTTATAAAGCGCAGCGCAAAGAAACCCCGGAGGGACTGCGTCCGCAATTTGATTATCTAAAAGAAATACTGACAGAAATGGATGTTCCCATGCTTGAACTGGCGGGCTACGAAGCGGATGACCTGATAGCTGCCATAACCAAACAAGCGGAAGCGCAAGGTATGGAGATTCAGATATATACCGGGGATAAAGATGCACTGCAGCTTATTTCACCCAGGACAACTGTTTTCCTTACTAAGAAAGGCATCAGCGAAGTTGAACCTTATGATGAAACAGCGTTATGGGAACGCTACCAACTGCGTCCTCATCAAATCATTGATCTTAAGGGTCTGATGGGTGATACCTCGGATAATATCCCTGGGGTTCCAGGAATCGGAGAGAAAACCGCGCTGAAATTACTCTGGGAATTTGAAACGGTCGAAGGGGTTTTGGCGAATGTGGATAAAGTCTCCGGGAAAAAGGTGCAGAGTAATCTGAAGGAGTATACCGATCAGGCTATTCTCAGCAAAAAGTTAGCAACCATGCTGACAGAGGTTCCGATCGGGTTTTCCTGCGATGATTTTGTTCACCGGCGTTCCATAGCAGCCAAAGTACTTCCTGTCTTGCAGAAATATGATCTCAAGAGTGTAACCCGTTTATGGCAGGAACGGCATAAGGATGACGAAGAAATCCCTGGCGGAAGTCCGGAAGAGGTCTTAGAAAACTGGCCAGAACGGGTATTGACTGAAGAAGAATGGCTTATGCAGATTGAACAATGGCAATCGAAAAACATCCCACTTACCCTGGCCTGCCGATATGAAGGAACCGGTTTGCAAGGGGGGCGCTGGCTGGAATGGGGAGTGGCCGCCCAAGGTGAGACCTTTACATTGATACGTGAAGAGGCATCTGAAAAAGTTTGCGAAGCTTGGCTGCAATTGATGGGAAGCGAGCGGGTTCCTAAAACTTTAGCGGACAGTAAAACCGTGGCCTTATTACTGGCTAACGAAGGTATAAGCTTGAAACGTTCCGTCTTAGATCTAAGCCTTGCCTCATATCTGATTCAATCCTCACGTCCGAAATTTGCTCCCTTGGATTTGGTCAAAGAATACTTCCCGACCCAACCGGCCTTCAGGAATGTTGCTGAAGAAGCGGCTGCCTTAGCTCAAGTTGCTCCAAAGTTTGAAAAAGAAATTCACTTCCTCGGACTTGCGCGCCTGCTCCATGAAGTCGAAGAACCTTTAAGCCTGGTGCTTGCCCAAGTGGAAAGGCATGGAATTGGGATTGACTCTGAGCAATTAAAGGTTTTTGGTGAAGGAATAAGCCTGACTCTAAGGGAGTTGGAGCAGGAGATCTATGCTCTCGCTGAGGAAACTTTTAATATTAATTCCCCCAAACAATTAGGCACCATTCTTTTTGAAAAGTTAGGTCTGCCGACCGCGAAGAAGACGAAAACGGGTTATTCGACAGATGCGGAAACCTTAGAAGAACTGCGCAACGCTCACCCTGTCGTGGCTAAGATACTTGACTACCGGCAGTTGAATAAATTGATGTCTACTTATGTAAACGGTCTGCTTGCTCAAGCGAAGGAGGGGCGGATTCACACCACCTTTCAACAAACCGTGACCACCACCGGTCGTTTGTCGAGTACGGAACCCAATTTGCAGAACATCCCGATCCGGCTTGAACAAGGACGTCAGCTCAGAAAAGTTTTTCATCCCACCGAACCTGGATGGGTGTTGCTGTCTGCTGATTATTCCCAAATTGAGCTTCGGATTTTAGCCCATTATTCTCAAGATCCTCTTTTATGCGAATCGTTCTCCCTGGGACAGGATGTCCACACCCGAACTGCGGCGGAAGTCTTTGGCATCTCACTTAATGAAGTGACTTCGGACATGAGACGAAGTGCCAAAGCGGTCAATTTTGGCTTGGTATACGGTTTAACAGAGTTTGGCCTTTCCAGGGATTTAGGAATTCCTCGCAAAGAATCGAAGTTTTACATTGAGCAATATTTTAAACGCTATGGCGGAGTCAAACGATATCTGGAGGATGTGGTGACCCAGGCGAAAAAAGAGGGACAAGTGCGCACCTTGCTGAATAGACTGCGGCGGATTCCGGAGTTGCTTCATTCCAACCGCGTTAAACGTCAATTTGGAGAACGGATTGCTATGAACACACCGGTGCAAGGTACTGCTGCTGATATTATGAAATTAGCCATGCTTAAAGTGGCGGAAGGATTGGCGCCATATCGGGCGGCGATGCTTCTCCAAGTCCATGATGAGCTTTTGCTTCAGGTGGCTCCTGAGGATCTGGAGAAGGTTGCTCATATGCTGAAAGATAAAATGGAAAATGCCTTCACACTGTCGGTGCCAATGACGGTGGAATGCAAGGTGGGAACGAATTGGTATGATATGCAGCCATTTAAGCCGATAGATTAAGTCCAAATCCATTGTTTATGAGTATGGACCTTTAGATTGGTAAATAGGACATAATAGCTAAAGGAAATGAATCGGTTGTTCAGTTGTCTTCACTGAGACAAATATAAGCCGACCGTCTGGTTATGAGCGGTCGGCTCTTTTAAGTTATCTAAGTTCAAGTCAATTAGATTTCATAATTAGGCCCGAATATCAATGGCGTTATTGCTTAGAATAGTTGCAGACTCTGTTGCTTGTACACGATTACTAATTTCATTGCTTGGGGTAGACTGTTTTGCTTGGATTTGTGCTTGAAGTTGGCTTATTTGAGCTTGTAATAGTTGAATCTTTTCCTGTTTGACTTTTTCGCTGTCCTCACTTTGATTCACAGTTTTGATTTGATTCTGAAGTTCTTTGATACGATCCGTGATTTGCTTTGCGGTATTATCATTACTTGAGATATAAGAACTATTAGATGTTGAAGAAACTGAGGAAATGTTCATCAGATGTTAAAACCTCCCAGCTATTGATTTTAAACTTATTGTACTTTACTATATAAATCTGAAAAATGGCTGAAAGTTAACTGAAAGTTTCCTGAAGATTTTGTACGATGTAAAGGACCAATGCGTTCCAGCATTGAGAAAAAATAAAGGAATGAGATAAGAATATGCCGGAATTACCTGAGGTTGAAACCATTCGACGAACATTAGCCCAGCACGTTACTGGTTTAGAGATTAGAGAAATAAAACTTATCTGGTCCTCTGCAGTCTGCGGTTGGGAAGATCAATCATTTGAATACCTGGTCACTGGTCGAAGAATTAAAACCATAGACCGCCGCGGTAAATACCTTTTAATTCGGCTGGATGAAGATTTGACCCTAATAGCTCATATGAGGATGACTGGGCGCTTGAATTATTACGCGGAAAGTCAAGAGCCGGAGAAGCATACTCATGTTGTTTTTCAATTGGAACATGGAGAAGTGCATTTCTCAGATGTGCGGAAATTCGGGCGTATTCAGGCGATACCAACTCAGCTTTGTATAAGCGGATCATCTTTATGTAAACTAGGTCCTGAGCCCTTGGAGGCAGAATTCACACCTGAAGTCTTAAAGGAACGTTTCGGGAAGAAAACCCTCTCCCTAAAAGCGGCCTTGCTCGATCAGCATGTGCTGGCAGGTTTGGGCAACATCTATGTAGATGAATCTCTTTTTCAAGCAGGAATATCTCCCGAACGCGGAGTAGATACTTTATCCGAGGAGGAAATCTCCAGACTCCATGGTGCTATTCGAAATGTGCTTCAAGCGGGAATCGATGCTCAGGGCACCTCTTTTCGGGATTATCGGGATGCCAATGGAGAAAAAGGATCCTTTGAACGGGCCTTGCAAGTGTACGGGCGGGGCGGGGAACCGTGTAAGCTGTGCGGGCAGGCGCTGGAACGAATTCGTCTTGCCGGCCGGACGACGGTCTTTTGTTCCAAGTGCCAGAGGTAGACTGATAAGACGGTTGCTTGATCACGGTCAATTTACGTCTGATTCTACGAATATGATTATAAATGGTGGTTTAGGAGAAAGCGTTTTACCAATAAGGTTTTACAATAGGCCGGAAATTGTACTGGTAAAATTAGTTTCCGCTGGTTAGCATTTGGAGAGATGTAACGACATATAGCAGAGAGGAAATGAATTGCGTTTGACACCTAAACGAAATGTAATCACCTATTCTTTCCTGAGTGTCACGGTTATGATACTTGGTTTATGCGCCAGAGGTTTTTCTGTCTATTTTCCGGGCTGGATTAATCTGTATTTAGGTGATGCCCTATGGGCGCTTATGGTCTTTTTCTTACTGGGACTTCTATTCAGGAGCAGGGAAACAAGATGGGTTGCGGTAGGCGCGCTCCTTTTTTCCTTTGCTATTGAATTCAGTCAATTGTACCATTCCCCTGGGGTTGATTTATTAAGAAAGACCAGGCTCGGCGGACTGGTTCTAGGTTATGGATTCTTGTGGAGTGATTTAATTTCCTATACGGCGGGAATTGGGATCGGAATCCTAATTGAGATTAGAGTTTTGCATTCTTACAGATTGGATTAATCCGTAAGTTAATGTTATTGGGTGATGTTTCCAAATCAGCCCGACCATTTTAATCGTTCATGAAAAAGCGAACATGGCTGTTGGTGGTGCTGGAATTGTTGGCGGTATGAGCCCGAAAGGTTATGTGGATGAAGAGGCCGATATTTGATAATAGTTGGCTTCGATAATAGGACTATTGTACCGTTTGTCAAAGAAGTACCTTTAAGTGTTTGTTTGAAAACAGTGTGTATGATATAGTAAAATTTATAGAAGCGTCATAACGTTTTCAAAGATTGAATGTTACTCAAGCTTCAAGAGGTACGGAGCAATAGAGCAGATATGAACGTAGAAGCAAGAGAACATCCCCTTGCTTCCACTGAAAATAAAGGGGCTATCTAGAGAAATGAGTGTTTTATTTTGCCGGGATTGCGGCGTTGATATATCGGGTGAGCCGCTTTTTCGGCGGATTAGTCTTGCCTTAGAAAATGGAGAAAAGGCAGCCTTGGTTGGTCCCAATGGAGCGGGTAAGACGACCCTGATTCGGGCTTGTTTAGGAGATGTGCGCTTAGAAAGCGGAGAAGCTCAAATTCTGGGTTCTTATGGATATCTGCCCCAGACTCCCATCGTAGAGGACGAGGGGACCGTTTTTGAGTGCGTAATCCAAGAACGGGCAGATTTACTGCAAATGCAGGAACAACTGCGTGAGCTGGAAGATAAAATGGCTTCCACGCCTAGTGAGAAAGTCATGGATCAATATGCAGCCTTAACTGAATCATTTGAACGCCAAGGAGGGTACGCTTTAGAAGCTTTGGTCAGAAGAATCCTGGCGGGACTGGGGCTTGAAGCGGAGGTTAATTCTCAGGTTGCGAGGCTGAGCGGAGGACAGAAGACAAGGTTGGCTTTGTGCAAGCTTTTGCTTAGAGCGCCCGAACTTTTGATTTTAGATGAGCCAACGAATCATTTGGACATCGCTGCAATGGAGTGGCTTGAAGGATATCTGCGGGATTATCCAGGTGCCCTGCTGATAGTTTCTCATGACCGCTACTTCTTAGATCGTACTGTTACGCGGGTTTTTTGCCTGGAAAACGGCGGGTTAAAAGGATATACGGGGAACTATTCGGAATACGAATTACTGAAAGTGTTAGAAGCAAAAACTTTAGGCCGGGAAGCCGAGCGTTTAGCGAATAAGATTGCTAAACTTGAGGAGTATGTCCGCAGAAATAAAGCTGGGGTTAATTCCAAGCAGGCTCGTGGACGTGAAAGTCAGTTGCAGAAACTTAAACCGATTCAGGTTGCCAAGACGGAACTCGGACTTTCTATTTCATTGGGAAATGGAGGACGAAGTGGAAATCGCGTTCTTTTAATAGAAGACCTCTCGATTTCCTTTGGTTCCCGAACGCTTTTTTCGAATGTTCAATTAGATCTGAGACGGGGAGATAAAGTAGCCCTATTGGGCAAAAATGGCGTAGGAAAAACCACCATTCTGAAGGCGATTCTTCATCAGGTTCCAGTAAAGGGAACGATTCGTTTGGGAGCGAATGTGAAAATTGCTTATTACTCACAGGAACATGAAAATTTAGGCACGACCGGAACTGTGATGGATGAGATCCGCAATGTCTCTAAATTGAAAGACCCGGAAATTCGAAATCTGCTGGCACGCTATGGTTTTCGAAAAGATGATGTTTTTAAATTGATTTCCGTACTGAGCGGCGGAGAGAAGAGCCGTTTGGCTTTATGCAAGCTTTTTTTAGAGCAAGGAAATTTACTTTTGCTGGATGAGCCGACCAATCACCTGGATGCGGAAACCCGGGGAGTGTTGGAGGACGCTCTTCAGGAATACGAAGGAACCGTACTCGTAGTTTCTCATGATCGCTACTTTTTAGATAAGGTTGTGAACAAGATTGCTGAACTCACACCACAGGGGCTGTTGCTTTTTGAGGGAGATTATACTGGGTTCAAGGATTATAAGCAACAAGAGGAAGCGAATCTTGTCCCCATCGAACGGAGTTCAAAGCCAAGTAACCTGGATCAGCAGGAAAGCCGCAATTTGGCACGTGAAAAAAAGCGGCTGAAGCAACTTGAGCTGGAAATTGAGGAGTTAGAAGAAGCTCTCCAATCTTTGGAAGAGGAACTTGCTATGGCGGGTACTAATTATGAATTGGCCATGAAACTCCATAATGAGTGCGAAAACGTTAAGCAGCGGAGAGATAATGCCCTAGAAGAATGGATTGCTGGAAATGATTGATTTCACCAAATAGCCTTTGATTCCATATATTATCCTGAAGTCGCAAGATGGAGGGATACATATTATGGGTGTAGCTTTACTTATGGCAGTGGCTTTAAGTTTGGATGGATTTGGAGTCGGATTGGCGTATGGGTTGCGCCGTATTCGTATTCCCATCAATTCACTTATTGCTATTGCAATGTGTACAGTTCTGGCAATGGGAATATCCATGCTCTTTGGTGGTTGGGTTACGTTATGGTTTGAGTTAATACAGGCACGTTTGCTGGGGGCTTCAATTTTGCTGACCTTAGGGATTTTTCAATTAGGGAAAGCAATCTGGAACCATAAAAAAGAAGCGTTTCCGGAAGCAGTTCCTGCGATGGCTATGGCCCAGCCCAATCCGGTTTTAGAGCCTGTATTCCGGTTTCAATTGCGTTTTTTCGGTTTAGTAATTCAGGTACTTAGAACGCCGGATATTGCCGATATTGATGGTTCCGGAGTCATTAGCCTGCGTGAGAGCTTTTTATTGGGGTGTGCTCTGGCAGTCGATGCTTTTGCCAGCGGAATAGGTGCTGCAATGGCGGGAATGACCATATCCGTTATTGGGATTGTGGCTTTAACACAAATTATGATGCTGCGTTTAGGTCAGCAAATGGCTGGCAAGATACCGGTTAACTGGACAAATATTGCGGAGTATTTGCCGGGCGCGGTATTAATCTTAATCGGTCTAGGAAAATTGATCTGAGGTGATATGGATGGTGAACATTGGACTGACCGGCGGAATCGGAAGCGGCAAATCCACAGTGGCCCAATGGTTTATAAAGCAGGGAGTACCAGTATTGGATGCCGACAAAACGGTACACCGTTTGCTGCAATCAGATCAAAGAACTATTTTAAGACTCATCGAAGAATTTGGCCCGGACATTCAAGCTGAAAATGGACAAATCGATCGCTCCAGATTGGGAAACGTGGTTTTTAAGGATGATGATGCACGAAAGCGCTTAGAGCGCATCGTGCACCCTCGCGTGGTGGAAAGTATGAATGAAGAAAGAGATGCCCTAAGCAATAACGGGGCTTTAGCTTGTGTATGGGATGTGCCTTTGCTTTACGAAGCAGGTTTTGACAAATTTGTGGATGAGGTTTGGGTGGTGTGGGTACCCCGTGACATACAAATTTCCCGTGTTCTTGCGCGGGACAAGCTCAGTCTTGACGAGGTGGAAGCCCGAATATCTGCCCAAGGCTCGTTAGAGGAAAAACGTCAGAGAGCGGATATTGTCATCGACAATTCGGGGAGCGAGAGTCAAACGACAGCTCAGCTTGAAGATGCTTGGGAAAAATTGCTGCAAAGACAAACGGATTATCAATCATAATAGTTGATGTGGTGTAAATAGATTAAGGATAATGACCTTCACAATTTGAGAAGAGGAGATGGGATGGCCATAAAGAAGCGTTGGGCAAATGGAAAAACAGTAAGTTTAATGATTATTTTGACGGTCCTATTGGGTTATAGTATATTTCAATTATCGGACCTGCAGAAGATTATCTATCCATATCCGCATCGGACAATCATAGAAAAGTATGCCGCTCAGTATGGAGTAGATCCTTTGTTTGTGCTTGCCGTAATCCGTGAGGAAAGCAAGTTTCTTCCCCAATCAGAATCCTATAAGGGTGCCAAAGGTTTAATGCAGCTGATGCCCAGCACAGCCCAATCGATTGCTGAAAGTATTGGGGATAAAGCCTATACTGACGAGGATTTACTGAACCCTGAGAAGAATATTCAATATGGAACCTGGTACCTTGCAAGTCTGCAAAAGTTATTCTCTAATAATCGTACCTTAGTGATCGCCGCTTATAATGGTGGAAGAGGTCATGTAAAGGAATGGATTGACACCGGTCAAATTGATCCTGAAAATATTCGTCAACAAGATATTCCCTTTAAAGAAACCCGGGATCATGTAGAGCGTGTTTTGAATAGTTATCAGAAATATATTAAACTTTACCGTACATAATCCATTAACTTAATAGCCTGCAGATGTTAATGAAGCAAACGAGTAAAGTGATTTTTCCTGATGGGAATTAAGAGATTTTTCTTGGCAGTTTGACGGCAACAACGAGGTCAGAGTGCTGGAATGTGAGGATAATTAGCAACGTCCCGGAGAATAAGCTATAGAAAGGAATGTGTCTTTTTGAAAGAAGTCGATCCCGAAGAAGTTCAAAAAATTCTTACGCGTCTGAAGACTGTGCGCGGGCATATAGCAGGAGTAGAACGCATGATAGAGGAGGATAAGAGTTGTGAAGACATATTATTGCAGCTTGTCGCTATCCGCTCTGCAGTGCATAAAACCTCTGTTATAATAGCAAAACATTATGCAAGTTCCTGTCTGCTGGAGGCCATTGACTCAGGGGAGGATCGTCAAGAGGTCCTAAGCAAGGCCATTGAAACTCTCATGACATTAAATCAATAACCTGAGACTGACCGGCATCCTTTTAGGGTGGCGGTTTTGTTTTTCTTTTATCAAATTTGGGGATGGATAAGCGTAACCATTCAAGAAATAATAAATCCAGAAATAATAAAGTTAAAAAAATAAATGTTTTTTGTTTTATACCAAATTTTTATTGATTTATTTGTCAAATTTGATATACTTTATTTGAGCATATGCCCAAAAGGAGCTGGTGTGATGCCAAGGCAACGTTGTTGTGGCCTGATCGACGATGCAATAGTCTGCCAAACGTTTATTCCTCTTGGACAATCCTGTTTGGAAGAGGTAAACATTAAGCTGGAGGAATTAGAGGCCATTCGTCTTAAAGACAAAGTGGGTTTGGATCAAGCCGAGTGTGCAGCGTCTATGGGGGTTTCCAGAGCTACGTTTCAGCGAATTTTAGGTTCTGCCAGATCAAAAATTGCTTCTGCATTAGTAGAAGGACGGCCTATAATCATTCGAGGTGGTCATTATTTGATGAAAAACCGGGTGTTTGAGTGTGTAGGATGCGGACATGTCTGGGAAGCTGCATCCTGTGCAGCAGGGGGTAAATATGGGTATGAGATCTCTTGCCCGATGTGTGGGAGCATGAAAAAAATGAGGCTCAACAACTGTCATCAAGAAAGGAATATCTAAGGTCGTTTGGTGCAGTCAGGAACGATTGATTCAAAAAGAATTTAGCGGGAGGTTTAGTTATGGCAAAGAAAATAGCAATTCCAACAAACGGTGAAGATTTAGATCCGCATTTCGGACGAGCTGCTGGGTTCACAGTGTTTGAAATCGAGGGAAATGAGGCTCGTTTTGTTGAATTACTAAGTTCGACAGGTCTTCAGCATCAGCATGCAGGTCTTGCCAATATGTTCAAAAGTAAAGGGGTCGAAGTCCTCGTATGCGGTGGTATCGGCGGAGGCATGATTAATGGTCTTCATGCGGTAGGACTTGAGGTTGTTTCGGGCGCATCGGGGAAAGTAGCTGATGTGGCGAAACGGTATGCTTCAGGTCAGATTGTCAGTACGAATGTGGTTTGTTCACACGATCATGGTCATGAGCATGGTCACCATCATCACTGAGGCGAATTTAAGTATTGGCATGAGTGATTGGACAGTCCTTGACAAGTAAAGAATTTGAGGAGTAAGATGAATTTTGGTTACTTATCCGTACAAGGGTAAATATTTTATTTAGAATGGGAGGCAGTTAAGTGAGCGAGTCATGTAGCAGCTGTGCTGCAGCAGGTTCATGCAACACAGAGAGTTGTTCTAGTGCGCCCCAATTAACCAAAGCTCAGAAAGCCAGTAACGTTAAGAAAGTTATTGCGGTCATGAGTGGAAAAGGTGGAGTCGGTAAATCGTCGGTAACAAGCATGCTGGCCGTAAGCCTTATGCGCCAAGGATATAAAGTAGGGGTATTGGACTCGGACATAACCGGCCCAAGTATTCCTAAGATCTTCGGGATTAAAGAAAGAGCGGGTGCCAGCCAGGGCGGCATTATTGCACCTACTAGCCGTGGCGGCATTAAAATCATGTCCCTAAATCTGATGATTGAAAATGAAGATGATCCGGTAATTTTACGCGGGCCATTGATTACTCAGGTTGTCAATCAGTTTTGGACGGATGTTATCTGGGGACAGCTGGATTATCTCTTAATTGATATGCCTCCCGGTACCGGGGACGTAGCTATCACAATCTTCCAATCCCTGCCGATTAATGGAGTTGTAATGGTAACAAGCCCGCAGGCTCTGGCCAATATGGTGGTACGTAAAGCAATCAAGATGGTCAGAAACTATGAACCGCCTATTTATGGGTTAATTGAAAATATGGCTTATGTTCAATGCCCGGATTGCAATAAAAAGATTGAGGTCTTCGGGAAACCTCAAGGGGAAGCAGAAGCTAAGCGCTCATCTCTTCCATTCTTAGGTGCACTTCCTCTTGATCCTGTTTTAGCGACCTTATCGGACGAGGGGAAAATCGAAGACTATCAATCACCGGAGTTTGATCAGATTGCACTTAACTTAGCAGAACAGATTAAGCAGGGCAATGAAAATATTTTTGCCTAATTAACAACTAATATTATAGATATTATTCATAAGGGGGTGCAGCAACCGGCTTTTCAGTTGCTGCACCCCCTTTTTAAGTGGCGGATCTCTTATTTGAATCCGAAGGAACTTCCATTTAATCCATAGGAGGCTGATTAGTTATCTGCGAAGTTCTAATTCCGCTTTTAATTCTGAGATAGAATCCTTTAAGGTTTGGGTTTGAACTTCATATCGCTTTACGGTATGGCCGGGAAGATGCAGACCGGTCTGTTTAAGAACAAAGCTTCGCTCTTCTTCTAACTCTTCAAGTTCTTCAGACAATGTTTGCAGACGTCTTGACAAATCTTCGTTGCTTAATGAGGATAAATCACCCATAGTTAATCTCTCCTTTGCCCTCGATGGCATCATTATAGTATAGGGCAGTGATTTTGGATGTCCTATCTCTGACGTTTATCGATCAGATATTTAAGCCAAAGATAGATAGAGTTTAAGGGGTTGACAAAAGAGAACCGGGAGAATATATTAAAACATAATACCTCGTGGGGGTATCTAAGCCGGCTTCACGCCGCATCGGCTGAGCAGGCCGCTGAGCGAAACCGTGTGTTCGCTGGAAGGGAGTTTGAGACAGATGGCTGCGTTCATTTTAGAAAAGCTGTGTCGGGGGTGCAAACGCTGTGTTAATGCCTGCCCTGTACAAGCCATTACTATGCTTTCACATCTTCCGGTGGTAGATCCCGCGATTTGTATCGAGTGTGAAACTTGTATGGAACAGTGTATGCATGGCGCTATTACGTTTGTTGTGCCAGAGGAGGGAACGTTGGATGGATAATAAAGAACAAAGGATCGATGGACCCGGACAACCCATAGATCAGCAGGAGCTGATGCGCCAGCTTAATATTGTAGAGAAAAAGTTAGCTGACGTAAAAGCGCGCTGGCCTTATCATTCTGTTCAGCCAAGGCTGGTGGCTGAACGAGAGGATTTAGAAGAGGAACGGGAGAGATTGCTGAACTTGCTTACATAAAAAGCAGCCGGCTCGCTGCCGGCTACTTTTGTTACGGTTTATTTATTCTAAAATAGCACCCTTATTTCCAGACGTTACTGCGGCGGCATATCTTGAAAGATATCCGGTGGTAATTCTCGGCTTTCTAGGCTTCCAGGCCGCTCGTCGTTTTTCTAGTTCTGAGTCACTAACTTTAAAATTAATCTCATTAGCCATAATGTCAATTTGGATAATATCTCCGTTTTCTATCAAAGCGATATTGCCGCCTACCGCTGCTTCAGGGGAAACATGACCGATTGCCGCGCCTCTGGTTGCACCGCTGAATCGTCCGTCGGTGATCAAGGCGACGCTCTCTCCCAGTCCATGTCCCATGATAGCTGAAGTAGGATTTAACATTTCCCTCATACCTGGTCCGCCTTTAGGGCCTTCATACCGGATCACCACAACATCTCCTGATACGATTTGACCGGAATTAATCGCCTGCATGGCGTCTTCCTCGCAATCAAATACTTTTGCAGGGCCTTCGTGTTTTAACATTTCCGGGGCAACGGCGGAGCGTTTGACAACACAGGAGTCAGGAGCCAGATTCCCTTTCAATACGGCGATTCCGCCTGTTTTACTGTAAGGGTTCTCGACAGGTCTGATCACCTCGGTATTTTTATTAATGCAGCCGGCAATGTTCTCTCCGACGGTTTTGCCTGAGCAAGTTATTATATCGGTCTTAAGCAAACCTAATTTGTTGACTTCATTCATGACTGCGTAGATGCCGCCGGCTTCATCGAGCTCTTCTACAAAGTTATGCCCGGCAGGGGCGAGGTGGCAGAGATTCGGGGTTTTGTCACTAATGGCATTAGCGATATCCAGATCTAATTCAATGCCGCATTCATGAGCAATCGCAGGAAGATGCAGCATACTGTTCGTACTGCAGCCTAAGGCCATATCTAAGGTCAGGGCATTTTCAAAGGCATCTTTAGTCATAATATCTCTAGGCCGGATAGTTTGTTTCAGCAGCTCCATAATCTGCATACCTGCGTGCTTTGCCAGCTGAATCCGGGCCGAATAAACAGCAGGGATCGTGCCGTTGCCTTTTAATCCCATTCCCAATACTTCTGTCAGGCAGTTCATACTGTTGGCAGTATACATGCCTGAACAGGAGCCACAGGTCGGGCAGCCTTTATTTTCATATTCCTGTAGTTTTTCCTTAGTGATTTTTCCCGCCTGGTATTCGCTGACTGCTTCTGAGACATTAGAAAAGCTGATTTTCTGCCCATCCACTTTACCGGCAAGCATCGGTCCGCCGCTGACAAAAATGGTCGGAATGTTTAATCTTGCTGCAGCCATTAACAATCCAGGAACGTTTTTATCACAGTTGGGAACCATAACCAAAGCATCAAAGGCATGAGCTAAGGTCATGGCTTCTGTAGAGTCGGCAATCAATTCTCTGGTGACAAGTGAATATTTCATTCCTTGATGTCCCATGGCAAGACCGTCACATACAGCAATGGCAGGGAATACAAGTGGAGTACCTCCGGCCATGGCGACACCCAACTTTACAGCATCGACAATTTTATCCAGATTCATATGCCCCGGGACGATATCGTTTTTCGAGCTAACAATGCCGATTAAGGGACGTTCGATTTCCTCATTAGTCAATCCCAGCGCGTGAAATAAGGCGCGGTGTGGGGAAGTTTTGGTTACTGCATCACTATTCATAATACAAACACCTCTTTAATGTAGTTGTATAACTGCATTATATCTTGTATGATGTCCAATGTCTATCTGAAAATTATACGAATCTTTCCTCAGTCTTCAGTAATCCCAAAGCCTCTCATGGCATGGATGATATGCAGTTTCATAGCAAGTTTAGCCCCCTCGGCATCCCGCTTTGCTAAAAACTCCATGATCATCCGATGGTCATTTAAGGTATTCTGCACCATTTCTTCATTGGAGTCAGACAAAAGGACTCCCTTGTCAATGGCCTGATAAAGTATCGGCATCAAACGATTCATAAACTCGTTGTGAGTTGCCTTGGCAATTGATTTGTGAAAGGCTTGCTCTACCTCCGTACGATCTTCCTTTTTCAAAATCTTTTCTTCTTCCAGCCTGCCATAATATAAGATGCGCTCAAGTTCTTTATCAGTAGCTCGTTTGGCAGCATAATAGGCTGATTGGGGTTCAAAGATCAGCCGCATTTCATAGAGATCTTTGACGCCAAGCTGTAAGGATGAAAGCTCTTTCAGGCCAAACTCCTCGTTTAACTCCTGATTATTCTTTACATAAGTTCCTTTCCCGCGTTGGATTTCCAAAACATTATGTGCGGCTAAAATGCGAATTGCTTCCCGTAAAGTTGTGCGGCTTACCTGTAAAACTGCGGAAAGCTCATTTTCATTAGGGAGCTTATCGCCCTTGGCGAACTTTTTGTCTATGGTAATCATCGCCAGAATATCATCCGCTATAGTTTCTGCCAGACTTCTTCCTTCTCTTGTCATAAGAACCTCCCAATATGTCTGTTCAATTTATTGTACCAGACATCTTTTTAAACACAAGATGTCTGATGTCTGAAAATATTCCCACAAGAGAGGAATTGAAGTTAAAATGGTGAGATAATACATTGACTGGAGGTGTACAGATGATCATTCGTGAAATGATCCTTGAAGATGTTCCTCAACTTGCCCGGATTTATAAACAATTTTGGAATGAAGAGTCGTCTGTTGAAATCATGAGCAAGAACTTTGTCAAGTTTCATGAGGATGGTTCACACTTATTACTTAGTGCGGTAGAAAACAATCAGTTAATAGGTTCGGTGATGGGGATTATCTGCGGGGAGCTGTATGGAGATTGCAAACCTTTTATGGTATTGGAAAACATGATCGTTGATAGCAGGTACAGAAATAATGGAGTCGGGAAAGCACTGATATCTGAATTGGAAAAAATAGCTTCTGAAAAAAATTGTTCACAAATTATTCTTGTTACTGAAGCCGATAGGATTGAGGCGTGTAAATTTTACGAATCTGCAGGATATAATCCTGATACACATAAGGGATACAAAAAGAAACTAAATGATGGTTGAAGAAAGGGAAGACTAACAATGAAATATGAGTGGAAAAAACAAGCCAAGGAATTGTATTTGCCAAAGAATAAGCCTGAACTTGTTACGATTCCGGATTTTAAGTTCTTTATGATTGATGGAAAAGGTAATCCTAACTCCGAAGAGTTTTCTGAAGCTATCGGAGCGCTGTATTCTTTAGCTTATGCCGTCAAAATGTTGCCCAAAAAAAACAGTATTCCTGAGGGGTATTATGATTTCACGGTTTTTCCTCTTGAAGGAGTCTGGGATCTGGCGGAAGAAGCACGAACTAAGGAAGTATTGGATAAAAACAGTTTGATCTACACTATCATGATCAGGCAGCCTGATTTTGTAACAGAGAAGTTAGCTCAGGAAGTCATAAATAGTGTAAAATTAAAAAAACCTCACCCGTTGCTTGATCAAGTAAGATTTGATTCCTTAGAAGAGGGACTTTGTGTACAAATGTTACATCAGGGATCTTACGATGATGAGCCAAGGAGTTTTGCAATCATGGAAGATTATTGTGTGCAAAATAATCTAAGACGCTTATCAAAGATTCACAGAGAGATTTATCTTTCAGATGTGCGTAAAACCCAGCCGGAGAAGCTTAAAACAGTCCTGCGGTTTAATGTTGAGTATCATGGTGCGTTTGCAGAGTAAGAATTTTATTTCCCATTACAGAAACGTGAAATTGTAGTTAAGGGGTACATAATTAATGCTGAGAGTAGAAACTATTAAAAGAATCTGTAATTTAGGGACAGGCACAATTGGTCCGAGTATAACCCTTACATTTGCCATGGCCGGCTATCAGGTCTTTATGTTTGGTCGTTCCGATGCCAGCGTTAAGCGCGGCTTTCAAAGAATCGAGACTATCCTGGGAAGTTTCTGTGAAAATAATATTATTCAAAAAAACCAGGTCCCTGAGATAATGGGACGGATAAAGGGTGTGACAACATTAGAAGAAGCAGCAGAGGGAGCAGACTTTGTCATCGAGGGGATCGTTGAAAACCTGATTGCGAAACAAGAGGTTTTTGGGAAAATGGAAGAGCTTTGCCCTGCTAATACCGTGTTTGCTTCAAGTACTTCCGGTCTTAGTCCTACTTTAATTGCAGAGAAGCTGGACCATAAGGACCGCTTTGTCGCAGCTCATTTTTGGAATCCGCCCCATCTTATACCTTTGGTTGAAGTAGTCCCGGGGAAGCACACTTCCCAAAAAACCGTTGATTTTACGGCTCAACTAATGGAGAAGGTTGGGAAGAAACCTGTGGTATTAAATAGGGAAGCTTTGGGATTTATCGGTAATCGCCTGCAGTTTGCGATGCTTCGGGAAGCTCTGTACCTTATTGAGTCAGGAATTGCAACTAAAGAAGCAGTTGATACCACGATTAAATACACTTTAGGACGCCGCTTAGCTGCCACAGGCCCATTTGAAAGTGCTGACTTAAGTGGTCTGGATATTATCAATAATATTGCTTCTTACCTTTTTGAAGATCTTTGCAATCACTCCCATGTGTCGCCAATACTAAGAGAGCTGGTTGACCAAGGAAATCTTGGCGCTAAGAATGGTTCTGGTTTTTACGAATGGACCATAGACGAACTGACCAAAATTAATAAAATCCGTGAAAATGACTTAATTCAGTGGCTGAATAAAGATAAAACAGGCAGGAACCCTTGAATGAACTTGTTTATGATCTTGGAGGAAGAGTTTTTTAGTTTATGATAATTGAAGGGAGAATTTACATGAATTTTGAGTATAAGCTGAATGAGCAGGATCTGGTGGACTTTAATCTTTTCCATATTACCTATTCCAAATTGTCCAGGCGGTCGTATTTTATTCAACGGTATGTACTCTCCTTATCCTTTTTAGTCCTCCCCTTCTTACTCAGGAGATTTACAAATCTGCCATTAGGGTACTGGTTCGTTGTTTTCATACTCCTGTATGTGTATTGGGTGGCTGTCTATCCGAAACGTTTAAAGAAAATTGTTTCCAGGAAAATTTCAAAGATGCTTGCCGGCGGGAAAAATAACAGTGTGGTGGGAACTCACAGCTTAGCGATCTCTGGCAGTGAGATTATCGATAAAAGTGAATACAGTGAAGCAAGGACTCAGTTCAGTGATATTGAAAACATTGTTGAGGACAAGGAACATATTTTTGTCTATGTAAATTCGAATTCGGCACATATCATTCCCCTTAGAATATTCGAAAATGAGAATCAGAAGCAGGAGTTTTTAACACTTTTGCGTCAGAAGGCTGGTAAAACAGATGGAGTCTTAAAGAAATAGAAGGATAAATAAACGGTGATAATAAGAAAATAACTCAACTTACAAAAAGGGAGGTACTATTGATGGCAGAAGAGCTTCATACCTTAAAAGATCACTATGAATTAGCGATTATCGGTTGTGGACCCGCCGGAATGTCAGCAGCCCTTAATGCGAAAATACGTAATCGTGATTTTGTTTTACTGGGTTCCGAAGTTTGTAGCCCGAAGCTCTCCAAAGCTCCGCAAGTTGACAATTGGCTTGGCTTCCCGGAAATAGGTGGTGAAGAATTGCGCCAGCGCTTCCTGAAGCATGTAACGGAAAAGGAAATACCGATAACACAATTTAAAGTGACCAATATTTATCCTGGGCCGCCCTATATCCTTATGGGAAAAGACAAATCCTTTGAAGCAGATACCGTGATTATTGCTACAGGCGTTTCAGCGGGAAAACTATTGCCAGGCGAAGCCGAATTGTTGGGTAAAGGAGTAGGGTATTGCGCGACGTGTGACGGTCCTCTCTATAAAAACAAACAAGTCGCTATTATTGCTTACCATCAAGAAGGAGAAGAAGAAGCTAATTATATGGCCGGTATCTGCTCAAACGTTTACTATATTCCATATTACCGCGACATTTTAAAGCTTGACCCACGAATTGAGGTTATTAAGGCCAAGGTTGAAAAAATCATTGGGGATCAAGCTGTGCGGCAGCTTGACCTCGGAAAAGAAACCTTAGAGGTTGATGGGGTATTCATCCTGAGAGATACCCTGCCTGCCGAGCAGCTAGTGCCAGGCTTGGAAATGGAAGATACAGCAATTAAAGTCAACCATAAACTGGAGACAAGCTTGCCGGGCTTATTTGCCGCCGGAGATTGTACGGGCCAACCTTATCAGTTGATCAAAGCGGCAGGAGAAGGTGGTACCGCTGCTTTGCAGGCTGTCAAATATTTAGATAATCAAAAATCAACGAGTCCTATTCACTAAAGGATAAAAGCCCGCTGTCTGCAGACTTTCATTTGACTTAGCAAACAGCGGGCTTTTATATTACTGTAGTTTCTTGAACAACCATAGAGGCAATTTCCCTAAAATATCATGATCTTTTAATGAGTTCAGCCCTGAATTGTCCTTTAAGACCATGCCAAGTAACCCAAAGGCTTTTTGAACCGCCTCGGTTATACTCGGCGGAAGAGGAAATTGTTCGGAATTTTTTTGTGCGGAAATCTCTTTTTTCTTATTCTCGAGGGGTTTAATTATAAGGTCTGAAAATTGTTTTTCTGAAATAGGAGAGTCTTCTTTCTCAGATAGCCCTTGCGTGTCATCAATCACCCTGTTTTTCCTGAATAGTCGAATAGACTCGTAATTATTCATTTAAATGAACCTCTTTTCTATAAAAAATACCAAAAAATGTTATTTGTATAAGATATGTAAGACAGCATCCATTTGTTTATCTATCTCAAATTTACAGGGCATGTCACCGTTTGTCCTCTTTTTCATATATTGCAGAAAAGGACAAACGGAGGGCTTTCTTGATGAATAATAAAAACAAGAAATCATTAATGGCTCTTCCTCAAGTTATTGGGGTAGGTCAGGGTCTTAAGGAAATTGGGGGAGTCACAACAGAACAAAAAGCAATTATTGTTTTAGTAAAAAGAAAATTACCATTGGACCAATTAAAAAAGCATCAGCTAGTTCCCAAAACCCTGAATGGAACAGTAACTGATGTTATTGAAGTCGGGGATATGCAGGCATTTTCAGCAGGAAATCCTGCATATGCTATTCTAAGCTACCCAAGGCGTATGCGGCCGGCTGCTCCGGGTGTCAGTATTGGGCATTATCTTACGACAGCAGGAACCTTTGGAGCGGTTGTATATGACCGCAAGAGTGGGCAACCACTTATCCTATCTAACAACCACGTTTTGGCCAATTCCTCCAACGGCAGAGACAGGAGGGCAAAAATAGGGGATTTGATTCTTCAACCTGGAGCAATTGATGGTGGAAGTACATCGGCAGATGGAATTGCCCGATTGAAGAAATATGTTGCATTAAATGAGTATCCTACAAGAAACCATGTTGATTGTGCTTTAGCGCAACCCCTGAACAATGAACTGATTATCCCTGAGATCCTGGAAATTGGCTTAGTTCGAGGGACTGAAACAGCAAAAATAGGTATGAATGTTAAAAAGACTGGGCGGACGACCGGACTGACCACCGGCAGAATCAGAGCAGTTAATGTCGAGCTTAATGTCGGCTATGGGAGAGGTCGAACCCTGAATTTTCAAAACCAAATTTTAACCACAAATATGTCTGCAGGAGGGGATAGCGGATCTTTAGTTCTGGAGGAAAATAATCGTGCAGTTGGGCTTTTGTTTGCAGGTTCAGGTCAGGCAACCCTCTTAAATCCAATTCAAACGGTGTTAAGCTTACTGGATATTGAGTTTTAAGACCAAGGAGGGCTTCGTTTTTAGTTTGTGTCAGAGTATGCTGAAAGCCCGTGGAGGCAATTCATGAATTGACCCTACGGGCTTTCTTAATATCAGAAATCCATGCCGCTGTGCGGCACCAGCAGAGGATGAAAACGAGCCTTACCTCCTCTCCATGCAATGGGTTCACTTCTGTAGGCGAAGCTGCCTTGCTTTTGGGTCTGTGAGATTCTTTAGGGTACCCTTTCATTTACTAATCGATATAGCGGTCATGCTTGTATCAAAATCCCAAACGTTTGGGATTTTGGACAAACGCAGAAGTTTGGCTCCAGCCAAGTTTTCTGACTTTCTGTGTCATCCCTGATAAAGATAGGCTTTATGCGTACCTGATTATCTTAACTTTGAGATGGAATAAAAAAAGCCCACCTTTAACGGTGGACTCGTTGAAAATGGATCTTTAGAGAGCGAAAATGACAACACCAATTAGAAAAAGAATAAAACCGACAATGGATGTGACGGGACCGGAGGTTGGAGAACCGATGAGAAAAAGACCAATTCCGGCAGAAAAAGCACCGATCAACAGACCGATATTATTAAATGGGAAGGATTGAATGGCAGCTTCTTCATCTTCGGAAATAACTATATCCGGCATTGCAAGTCCCCCTATAGTCTGTATTGGTCCTGCCAAAGAGCAAGTCCTGATATAGGCTATGTGGAGGACGTACATGTTGTTACCTGATTGGGGAAGATGAAGCTCCGGCGGAATCAATCTCAAGGATCATGGCCTGTGCATTGATTCCATGTGTCGCAAGCGTGGATATCATAGTTTGAGATACATCTGTCTTAGAGTTGCTGGGAATAAGAGCTAACAAGGTGGGGCCGGAACCGCTGAGAGCGGCACCATAGGCTCCTGCCTGAAGGGCAGCTTCAAGAGTTTCGAGTAAGCCGGGAATAAGTGCAGCACGTTGACTTTGGTGAAGTGTGTCACGCATTCCCTCCTTTAGCAGAGCATACTCTTCGCGAATAAAGGCTTCTGTGAGCAGTGAGACGTGGGAAATATTAAAAACCGCATCCTTACGCTGAACTTGCGGAGCTAAGATTCCCCGTGCTCTTTTGGTATTCAAGTGTGTATCGGGGATTATGACAACCCCTTTCAGATTAGGGGATTGAGCCAGAACTCTGGGAAGTACACCATTTTCCGTAGGCACAGACAAAGTGACTCCGCCATATAAAGCAGGGGTTACATTGTCAGGATGTCCTTCCAGGGCATCAGCTACCTGAAGCAGCTCCAGCTTTGTATAGGGTGATCCGGCAATTATGTTCGCCGCTACGAGTCCGCCAACGATGGCTGCCGAACTGCTTCCTAAGCCCCGGGCCGGAGGAATGAAGTTTTCAAAGGTCAAATCAACTGTGGGAGTAGGATAATGGATAAGGTCCCAAAAATGGCACATGGTTCTCCAGACAAGATTGCTTTCGTCCGCGGGTATACCATCTAGATAAGATCCGGCCAACGAAATCCGGAAGGGCCGCTTAGTTTCGACGGTAATCCTGTTGTATAGTTGAAGGGCCATGCCCATGCAGTCAAATCCAGGCCCGAGATTGGCGGAGGTGGCTGGTATTTTAACTTGAAACATCATATTCCTCCCTGAACTAATCTTCCTTTTCAAAACGGATGACATTATCAATACTCAGGACTTTGCTATAAGCTCTAACAGAATCAAGGGCTTCCTGAAGTTCGCCTTCACGGCAGGGATGGGTCAGGAGGACAATCTCCGCCTGATGCTCGCCGCGCTGCTTTTGAATGATTGAGGCGAAGCTGATATTTGCTTCTGCAAAAAGTAAAGCAAGAGTAGCCAGGACACGGGGTTCGTCTTTAACAAGAAGGCGAATATAAAATGCGGTATGGAAATCAGAAGCGGCCTTGATCGGCAAGTCGAGATAACATGTACAGTTACTGGAAGGGGTTGATTTGGTTTGGATATTGCGGACGATACGCATAATATCTGATACAATCGCACTTCCGGTGGGAAGAGATCCTGCACCTCTGCCATAAAACATGGTTTCTCCAACAGCATCTCCTACGACATAAATAGCGTTGAAAACACCGCTGACAGAAGCAAGAGGATGGTTAAGCGGCAATATAGCCGGATGAACCCGAACTTCGATTCCCTCTGAGTGGTGTTTAGCAATGGCTAACAATTTGATAGTACAGCCCAGCTCGGCTGCATAAGCCAGATCTTCACGAGTAATTTTCGAAATACCTTCCACAAAAACGTCCTTAAGGGCAACACGTGAGTTAAAGGCGATGGAAGCAAGAATGGCAAGTTTACGTGCAGCATCCAGGCCGTCAACATCGGAAGAAGGGTTAGCTTCGGCGTACCCTAATTGTTGTGCTTCGGCAAGGACTTCCGCATACTCACGCCCCTGCTCAGCCATGGCCGTGAGAATATAGTTTGTTGTTCCGTTGATAATCCCAAGCACTTCTGTAATATGGTTGGCTGCTAAAGAATCTTTCAGAGCTGCAATAATCGGAATTCCCCCTCCGACACTGGCTTCGAAGCAGAGATCCTTCCCTGCTGCATCGGCAGCTTCAAGGAGTTCATGACCATGCAGTGCTATTAAGTCCTTATTGGCAGTAACGACATTTTTTCCGTGTTCCAAAGCTTCTAAGATAAAGGTACGAGCAGGTTCTATTCCTCCCATTACTTCTACAATAATGTCGATATCAGGGTCATGAAGAACCTCTTCAGATTGATCAGTGAGGAGATAGTCTCCGCTTACATCCCGTTCACGGTCAAGATCACGGTCCAGGATTGCTTTGATTTGCAGTTCGCAATTGGTACGTGTTTGAATATCCTTAGCATTTTGCTGTAATACTTTCACTACCCCGCATCCTACAGTGCCTAAACCCAATATGCCTATGTTAATTGGCATGAAGAACAACTCCTCTCGAAAAAACAAATGTACCTACATAGTGGACATTATACCTTGTACCCTCTAACTTTGACAAGGAAATTCTAGAGGAAATTCCCCATAATTACAGTAAATTAGGGTTGACACTGAGTGAGGTATTCTGTATCATATACACAACGTTCCCTAAAATGAATGTAATATAACAGATAAGGAAGTGTACCTAGGGTTCCGAGGATATTCTCCTCCACAAATGGAAGAGAACCTGGCTGGTCCGAGCGGTACAGAATCCAGAATGGGTTTACACCGTGGGTAGAAAAAACCCAAGCGGAAAGTTCCACGTTATTAGGGGACTGCGCTTGGGATTTTATTTGTTCACTATTAGAGAGGTGATTCGATGGGACTAATCATTTACCTGAATGGCGCTTTCGTTCCTGAGGAAGAAGCGAAAGTATCTGTTTTTGATCATGGTTTTTTGTATGGAGACGGGATTTTCGAGGGGATCCGTGCTTACCATGGTCGAGTGTTTAAATTAGAAGAACACTTAAAACGTCTTTATGAATCTGCAAAGTCGATTAATTTATCGATTGGATTGACTAAGCAGGAAATGCAAGAGGTTGTTTTGGAATCGCTGCGCAGGAATGGCTTAAAAGATGCTTACATTCGCCTGGTGGTATCACGAGGTAAAGGAGATCTGGGTCTAAACCCGGATAATTGTTCCGGGGCTTCTATTGTGTGTATTGCAGCACAAATTAAGCTTTTTGAGGAAAGCATGTATGAGCAGGGATTAGACGTGAAAACTGTGGCAATCCGGCGGAACAACCCGGATTCTTTGAATCCGAGAATTAAATCCCTTAATTATCTTAATAATATTATGGCAAAAATTGAAAGCATTCAGGCCGGTGTTATTGAGGCCATTATGCTTACTCAAGACGGGTATGTGGCAGAAGGAACGGCTGATAATATCTTTATCTATCGTAATAATGTCTTAATAACCCCGCCTCTTTCTGCAGGCATACTTGAAGGTGTCACCCGAAATACAGTGATACAGCTTGCTGATGAGCTTGGAATCAACGTAAAGGAAGAGCTGTTTACTCGTCATGACTTGTATACGGCAGATGAATGCTTTCTCACCGGCACTGCAGCTGAATTGATTCCGGTAAGAAATGTCGACGGGCGTGTGATCGGAGCCGGTGTTCCCGGTCCTGTGTTTAAACAACTTCTGGAGGTATTTAGGGCTCATACCCATGTCAATGGTCCTGAGATTTACAGCATGTAAAAAGTAATAGCAGGGAGGGCAAAGACTATGAGTGAAGAAAAAAAAGGGTTAATGGGAGCGACCATCTTATTGAATGCCTTGCAGCAGGAAGGTGTCGAGGTCATCTTTGGTTATCCGGGTGGGGTATTGCTTCCATTATATGATGCCCTTCTGGATAGTCCTATACGCCATGTGCTGGGGCGGCATGAACAAGGGGTTGTGTTTGCAGCAGATGGTTATTCACGTGTTACAGGGAAAGTCGGAGTTTGTTTAGGCACCTCCGGCCCGGGGGCTACAAATTTGGTGACCGGTATAGCCAATGCTTTCTTAGACTCTATCCCGCTTGTTGTTTTAACGGGGCAGGTTCCAACCAGTTCTATAGGATCTGATTCCTTTCAGGAAGTAGATATCGTTGGAATTACAATGCCTGTCACTAAACACTCCTATTTGGTTAAGGATCCGCGTGATCTCCCCAGGATTATCAAGGAGGCTTTTTATATAGCCCGGACCGGCCGCCCTGGTCCTGTCCTCATCGATCTTCCCAAAGATGTATTAGCTGAGGAAAATGTTGTTCCCTTTTCCAATGAAATGAAATTGAAAGGGTACAAAATTTTTGGCCGGGATAATAATGGTCAGATTGAAGAAGTGGCAAGAGCACTTTCAGAAGCCAGCAAGCCGGTTTTTTATGCCGGAGGCGGTGTGGTGACTGCCGGAGCTGAAGGGGTCTTAAAACAATTTGCTGAAAAAACGGGAGCACCGGTGGTCACAACCTTGATGGGAATAGGGAGCCTGCCGCTTGGACATCCTAATCTATTGGGTATGGTGGGGTTGCATGGCACGGTAACAGCGAATTATGCTGTTAATGATTGTGACTTGCTTATCGCTGTGGGCGTACGTTTTGATGACCGTGTAACCAATGGTCCCGGAGATCGATTTGCGACCAATGCTAAAGTTATTCATATTGATATTGATCCTGTCGAGATCAGTAAAGTTGTTAAAACGGATATTCAAATTGTAGGGGACGCCCGTAAGGTCCTGGCAGAGATTATCGAGGCCCTGCCCAAATTTGTCTTGCCGGAAATTACAGACTGGTGGGATCAGTTGCGTGAATGGAAGGAAAATCATGCTTTAGATTATGATAAGGACAGACTCACGCCTCAGATGGTGATGCAATGTCTGGGAGAGATCGCGGGAGGAGAAACCATCATCACTACGGATGTAGGTCAGCATCAAATGTGGGTAGCTCAGTATTATCCTACAGTCAATCCACGCAATTATGCGAGTAGCTGCGGACTTGGGGCCATGGGCTATGGACTTCCTGCCGCAGTAGGAGCGCAAATAGCTCGCCCGGAGGATAGGGTCGTATTGGTAACAGGGGATGGATCCTTTCAAATGTCGATTCAAGAGTTGGGGACAATTGCTCAGAATAATCTGCCCATAAAAATTGTGCTGATCAATAATGGGGTTCTGGGAATGGTTCGGCAAATGCAAAAATTATTTTATGGAGAGCGGTATAGTCAAATTCAGCTTCAAGGGAACCCGGATTTTGTTAAAGTGGCGGAGGCCTATGGTATTCGCGGGATCCATGTTAATTCCCTGGAGCAGGTGCGCAGTGCCTTTGAGGAAGCTTTTAAACATCCTGGGGCAGTGCTGGTAGATATTAAAATTTCAGAAGATGAAAATGTTTTGCCTATGGTCTCGCCGGGTAAGGTCATTACTGAAATGATTGTGAGGTAATCATATGTTGCATACACTTGCAGTTCTTGTAGAAAATAATCCTGGTGTTTTGATTCGAGTGGCAGGATTGTTCACACGCAGGGGGTATAATATTGATAGTCTTACGGTATGTCAGACAGAGGATCCTGAACTTTCACGAATGACGATTGTCGTTAATGGGGATGATCAAATCATTGAGCAAGTTAGGAATCAGCTGAGCAAACTGGTGGTTGTTCAATCAGTCGCAGATCTGTCCGGACAAAGTGTTGTGGATCGGGAGCTGGCCTTAATCCGCGTTCAGGTCAGCCCG
This sequence comes from Desulfosporosinus youngiae DSM 17734, assembly GCF_000244895.1. Lineage (NCBI taxonomy): Bacteria > Bacillati > Bacillota > Clostridia > Eubacteriales > Desulfitobacteriaceae > Desulfosporosinus > Desulfosporosinus youngiae. Next base: position 3,439,411 of record NZ_CM001441.1, on the reverse strand, counting down.
GAAACACGATCTGCGGTTCTCCAGACAGTGGATATTTTCAGAGGACGGGTTGTAGATATGGGAAGAACCAATATTACCGTAGAGTTGACAGGGGACATTCCTAAAATAGACGCCTTTGTTCATGCCATTCAACCTTATGGTTTATTGGAGCTGGTGCGTACCGGAAAGGTTGCAATTTTGCGATCTGAAGCATAGAGAAAGATTTTACCAAGTGTAGTATAATAAATAAGGCCTTGCAGACAGGCTTAAAGTTGAAAGGGAGTTATGAATAATGGCAAAAATGTACTATGAAGTAGACGCAAATCTGGAGTTATTAAAAGGCAAAGTTATTGCAGTAATGGGTTATGGCAGCCAAGGACATGCTCAGGCTCAAAACCTCAAAGATTCCGGTCTTAATGTTGTAATTGGGCTTCGCCCAGGCAGTGCTCGTACAGAACGGGCTCAAGCAGCAGGCTTTGAAGTTATGACGGTAGAAGAGGCGGCCAAACGCGCCGATGTTATTCAGATTTTGCTTCCTGATGAAACCCAAAGTAAAGTTTATAATCAGGAAATTAAACAACATCTCACCGCAGGCAAGGCTTTAGTCTTCTCTCACGGATTTAACATTCATTTCGGACAAATCGTTCCTCCAAGTGATGTGGATGTCTTCATGGTCGCACCTAAAAGCCCAGGGCATTTAGTGCGCCGCACCTATACTGAAGGTGCAGGAGTACCGGCTTTGATCGCAGTCCATCAGGATGCTACAGGAAAAGCTAAAGAATTAGCCTTAGCTTACGCTAAAGGAATCGGATCGACTAAAGCGGGCGTACTGGAAACAACCTTTGGAGAAGAAACCGAAACCGACCTTTTTGGAGAACAGGCAGTCCTTTGCGGAGGGGCGTCCGAACTGGTTAAAGCTGGTTTTGATACCTTAGTTGAAGCAGGCTATCAGCCGGAAATTGCTTACTTTGAGTGCTTGCATGAGCTTAAACTCATCGTCGACTTAATGTATGAAGGCGGTATGAGTTGGATGAGATATTCCGTATCTGACACGGCTCAATATGGAGATATGACGATTGGTAAACGAATCGTTAATCAGGAAACACGTAAAGAAATGAAACGTGTGCTCGAAGAAATCCAAGATGGCCGTTTTGCGAAAGCCTGGTTGCTGGAAAACCAAGCCAATCGTCCGACCTTTAACGCGATGACCCGTATTGAAGCAAATCATCCTATCGAAAAAGTTGGGGAACAGTTAAGAGGAATGATGAGCTGGCTGAAAAAACACGAGTAGGGGTAACGTTATCGGAAGGAAGTAGAGTAATGCGCCGGATCGAGATCTTTGATACAACGCTTAGAGATGGTGAACAATCTCCCGGAGTAGCACTTAATGCAGATGAAAAATTGCAAATCGCTCATCAATTAAGCAGGCTGGGGGTTAATGTTCTCGAAGCAGGATTTCCTATTGCCTCCCTTGGAGATTTTGACGGAGTGCGCAGGATTGCCCAGGAAGTAAGAAATGTAAGTGTAGCGGCTCTGGCCCGGGCGAATGCCAAAGATATTGAACGTGCCTGGGAAGCAATTTCGGGTGGAGAATCCCCACGTATTCATACGTTTATTGCCACTTCGCCGATTCATATGCGTTATAAATTGCAGAAATCTCCCGAAGATGTGCTGGAGCAGGCTGTTCAGGCGGTCCGATTGGCCAAATCTAAAGTAGCTGATATTGAGTTCAGTGCGGAAGATGCTTCGCGCAGTGAGGTGGATTTCCTGGCCAAGGTCTTTTCAGGTGTTATACAAGCGGGCGCCACTGTACTCAACATTCCGGATACTGTGGGATATGCGACACCTGAAGAGTATGCTGCCTTTTTACGAGCCATTATGGAGCGAACCGCCGGCATAGAGAAGGTTAAAGTCAGTGTCCACTGTCATAATGATCTGGGTCTGGCAGTGGCCAATTCCCTGGCCGCTGTCGGGGCAGGGGTGCATCAGTTGGAGTGTACCGTGAATGGGATCGGAGAACGGGCCGGAAATGCAGCCTTGGAAGAACTTGTGATGGCGCTGCACACCCGCAAGGATCAGTTTGGTGCAGAAACAACGATTGTGACATCGGAAATTGCCAGGACGAGTCAGCTGGTCAGCCGCTTAACCGGTATGGTGATTCAACACAATAAGGCTATTGTGGGTAAGAATGCCTTTGCTCATGAATCGGGTATTCACCAGGATGGCATGCTTAAAGAACGGTCCACCTATGAAATTATGTCGCCAAGTGTCATTGGAGTGGATGTTGAATCCATTGTTTTGGGGAAACACTCCGGACGGCATGCGGTTCAGCAGCGACTTACGGATTTAGGGTTAAATTTAGAAGAGAGTCAGTTTGAAGACTTGTTTTCCCGTTTTAAACTGTTGGCAGATCGTAAACGGGAAGTAACGACTTCGGATTTGTTCTCCTTAGTAGATGAACAAAAAGAAAAGGCGGAAGAGATCAGCTTAGATTATTTACAGGTTTCAAGTGGCACCAATTTAGTTCCCACAGCAACAGTCGGTCTCCTGTATCAGGGGCAGCGCCAAGCAGATGCAGCCTGTGGGGACGGACCGGTCGATGCTGCGTTTAAAGCCATTGATAAGGTACTGGGGACTAATGGTAAACTAACCCACTATTCCTTGCAGGCTCTTGATGGCGGAGAAGATGCTCAGGGAGAAGTTACAGTTAGTGTGAAATTCGGAGAGAATCTGGTTGCCGGACGCGGGGTAAGTACGGATATTATTGAAGCAAGTGTGCGTGGTTATCTCCAAGCGGTAAACCGCGCCTTCGTTCGGGGTTGGATAGAAATCAGAGCGAATAACGAGAGCTAAACCATAGGTCAAAAGGAGGAAAAATAATGCCTAACGTTCTAGTTCTCCCTGGAGATGGAATTGGGTTAGAGATAACCCCTGAAGCGGTAAAGGTATTGCAAGCAGTGTTAAAAGGCCATTCAACTACGCTTAATTTTGAATATGGGTTGATCGGCGGAGCTGGGATTGATGAGGCAGGCAAGGCTTTGCCGGATGAAACATTAGCAGCGGCACAGGCAGCTGATGCGATTTTGTTGGGATCAGTTGGCGGTCCTAAGTGGGACACTCTGCCGGCACCCCAACGCCCGGAGTTGGGAGGACTGCTGGCGCTTCGTAAAGCTCTGGGTCTGTTTGCCAATATCCGCCCTGTGAAAATGCTGCCGATGTTGGTGGAAGCTTCTACCCTTCGTACCGAAGTCGTTAAGAATGTTGATCTGGTTGTTCTGCGTGAGCTGACAGGTGGACTTTACTTCGGGGAGAAAGGGAGAGGAACAAATCCCAATAGTGCATTTGACACATTAGTTTATACAGAAGAGGAAATCCGGCGCATTGTTGACCTCGGTTTCCAAATGGCAGCTAAGCGCCGGGGCAGACTTTGTTCTGTGGACAAAGCGAATGTCTTGGAATCCTCCCGTTTTTGGAGAGAGATTACCTTGGATATTGCTAAGAACTATCCGGAAGTTGAATTAACCCATATGTATGTGGATAATGCAGCTATGCAATTGGTCCGCTGGCCCGAGCAATTCGATGTAATCGTAACAGAAAATATGTTCGGTGATATCCTTACAGATTTGGCATCCATGTTAATGGGGTCGATCGGAATGATCTCCTCGGCAAGCTTAAATGGAGGCAAAGGACTCTACGAACCAGCTCATGGATCGGCGCCGGATATTGCGGGCAAGAATATTGCCAACCCCTTAGCTACAATACTCTCCGGAGCCTTAATGCTGCGTTATTCCTTTGGATTAGAGCATGAGGCTCAGATGATCGAAAAAGCGGTTGAGCGCGTCTTGCAAGAGGGGTATAGAACGCCTGATTTAGCAAAATCAGGGGATAAAGTACTAGGAACCCGGGAAATGGGAGATGCTGTTGTAGAGGCATTAAAGTAGAGGATCAAATATAGTACTTGAAATTTTTGGACCAGTGAGTTAGAGTATAGTAAGATGAATAACGCCTAAAGCATGAGATCGACCCAGTATGGTAGACGTTGGTGTTCAGAGAGAAAAGCAATTGCTGAGAGTTTTTCCGCCTATGGTATCAGAAACCCAGTCGTGATGCTCTGATGATGAATCGGACGGTTTCCACCGTTATTGGAATTTTGTTGGATCAATCTGGCAGCATAAAGTTGGCATTGGCAATAAAGGTGGTACCGCGGAAGGCTTCTTTCGTCCTTGATAAGGATGAAAGGAGCCCTTTTTTCTGGGTAATAATAATACGGTTTAGGAAGGATGGTAGTGGGATGTCACAAAGTATTGGTTTTATTGGTGGGGGAAATATTGCGGAGGCTATGATCAGCGGTCTGAAGAAGACGAATAGTGCACTGGAAATCCGAGTGACTAATCTTTCAAATCATGGACGTATTCAGGGTTTGGTTGATAGATATAAGGTTATTGCGGCTCCGCTGAAGGAACTCGTGGAAGATTCGAGGGTCTTGATTATTGCAGTGAAGCCGAAGGACGTCCAAGGCGTGCTTAAAGATTTAACGGATTTTTCGCTGCAGGATAAGCTGGTTATTAGTGTGGCAGCGGGTGTCCCTTTGAAGCTTTTTAATAAATATCTGCCCGGGGTTGCAGTTGTTCGGGCGATGCCAAATACCTCTACTGCCGTGCTTCATTCAATGACCGGCTTAGCGCGGGGGGATAATGTCACTGATGAACAGGCGGAGATAGGAGAGAAGATTTTCTCGGCTACAGGACGAATTATGTGGGTGCCGGAAAAAAACATCAATGCCTTAACAGCAATTAGCGGAAGTGGTCCGGCCTATTTTTATCTGTTTGCGGAGAGCTTGATTAAAGCGGGGATAGAATTAGGACTCAGCGAAGAGGAAGCCGAAATATTAGTCCTGGAGACCTTGATTGGCTCAGGAAAAATGATTGCCGAAAGTGATAAATCGCCGGGGAGGCTTCGTGAAGAAGTCACTTCTCCCAATGGTACAACTTACGCAGCTTTGAATGTTTTTATGGATGAAAAATTAGCTCAGACTGTGCTGAACGCTGCTAAGGCTTGTGCGAAGCGTGCAGAAGATCTGGAAGGAGAGTATTCCGAGTGTTAAGTGACGTGCGTAGAGTGGTCTTGAAAATAGGGAGCAGTAGTTTAAACCATCAGCAGGGTGGGATAGATGAGCGGGCAATTGATGAGATTGTCTCGGTTATTGCAGCCTTAAAGGAAGATGGAGTGGAGTGTATTATTGTTTCATCAGGGGCTGTTGCCGCGGGAATGGGGCAACTAAAGCTGCAAGGCCGGCCCCGGGATTTAGCGGGAAAACAAGCTGTAGCGGCTGTGGGCCAAGGGGTACTCATAGAGATGTATACCCGAAATCTCGAACAACATGGTATTATAGCTGCTCAAGTATTGTTATCTCGAATTGATTTGGCGCAAGCATCCCATTATAGGAACGCCCAAAATACACTGGAGAAATTGCTGCGTCTGCAAGTCGTACCGATCATTAATGAAAATGACACAGTTGCGGTAGAGGAACTTTGTTTTGGGGATAATGATACTTTGTCTGCTTTAGTGGCAGGCCTGGTCGGGGCCGACTTATTGGTCATTTTAACAGACGTCGATGGCTTGTATACGGCCAATCCGAAAAAGGATTCCTCCGCTCAACTTATTAAAGAAGTGACAGAGGTATCCGCTGTTGAAAGTATGGCGAGCGGGGCTGGAAGTCTTTTAGGAACGGGAGGGATGGTCACCAAATTGAGAGCTGCCAAGATTGCCACTCGTTTTGGGATTGGTATGCTTCTCTTGAATTTCACACGTCTTCAGGAACTTAATTTCCTGACTAAGGGTCAGAGTCCCGAAGGAACCTATTTTCAGCCGGTAAAGCATCGTCTTGCCGGTCGGAAACGCTGGATTGCCTATGCAGGCTTAACTGAAGGAAGTATCCAAGTCGATGATGGGGCGGCTAAAGCTCTGGTGGAAGAAGGCAAGAGCCTGCTGGCCAAAGGAATCATTGCAGTGGAAGGGACTTGGGAACGGAAAGAAATCGTTCGGATTATCAATACGAAAGGAGAAGAGATTGCCAGAGGGGTAGCAGAATTGACTAGGGATGAAGTACAGACAGTGAAGGGGCTGCATTCGGAAAAACTGCATCAGCTTTTTAGGGATTTTGACGGGGAAGAAGTGGTTCATCGCGACAATATGACACTTATATAAACAAAGGAGGCAGATTCTATGATTTTCCCGGAATTAATTGAGATCGGGCAAAAGGCTAAACAGGCCGCACGGCAGTTGGCTTGCGCAAGCACTGAGGCAAAGAACAATGCTTTAATCTCAATGGCAGAGGCGCTCCTGAAAAGTGAAGAAGAAATCCTGAAAGCCAATGGCTTAGATGTTAAGGCGGCTGAAGAGAAAGGTCTTAAGAAGAGTCTGGTTAATCGTTTGAAGCTGACATCGGCAGGCATTTCCCAAATCAGCCAATCCCTTAAAGAAGTCGCCGCTTTGAGGGACCCTGTCGGGGAAGGGGAAGTCTGGACGCGGCCGAATGGACTGCGTATTCAACAAACCCGGGTTCCTTTGGGAGTTGTGGCGATGATCTATGAAGCACGGCCCAACGTTACTGTCGATGCGGCTGCTCTGTGTCTGAAGTCAGGCAATGTGGTGATTTTAAGAGGTGGATCAGAGGCTTTAGAAAGTAATAAAGTTTTAGCCGGAGTTATTGCCGAGGCTGCTGAGGCCGGCGGACTGCCCTCAGGATGTATCCAATTGATTACGGATACGAATAGAGAGTGGGTTCAGCAATTGATGCGTTTAAATGATTATGTTGATGTCATTATTCCCAGAGGAGGAGCCGGGTTGATTGAAACGGTGGTGCAAAATGCCACTGTACCGGTGATTGAAACCGGTACAGGCATGTGTCATGCTTTTGTTGACCGGGATGCAGATTATGAAAAGGCGTTGCCCATTATTATTAATGCCAAGACCCAAAATCCGGGAGTGTGCAACGCCTTAGAAACTGTGCTCGTGGATGAGGGGATTGCGGAGAACTTTCTTCCCTTAATCGGTGAAGAACTTAAAAAGAAACAAGTTGAAATTAAAGGTTGTCCGCGAACCTGTGAACTGTTGCCCTATGCTCTCCCGGCTAATGAGGAAGACTGGGTTCTGGAACACCTGGACCTTATATTAAGCATAAAAGTTGTGCCGGATCTGGATGGGG